>NZ_NKFM01000048.1:0-18854 GCF_002223085.1 Burkholderia sp. HI2714
GCGCTGTCGCGCCGAACAGATCGATCACCTGCGCAGCAATGCCTTCACGATTGCGATGCGCGAACAGCGGCGCCATCGTAGCTTCGAGCTGCGCCCACGGCATGCGCGTCGCGAGCACCGCAAGCGGATGGCGCAGGTCGATCATCGAATCAAGGCGGCTTCGGAAGAAATCGTCGGTCATGTCGGCGCGCTCCAGCTCCCAGGTTCTAAATCAGATCGATATTCGTTCTGGGAGTTCGCAGCATATCCGGCTCCCGGCAATCCCTTGCAGGGCTTGGTTCCACTATGTTTTGCATGTCCGACTATTTATGGGTGAATATCGGGATTTAGATTCGATTTAATTGGGGAGGGAGCCGATGCGAGTCGTCGGCGAATGCCGACGCGATTGGCGGTAATGGCGGATCAACGGAAATTCGCGGCGCAGGGGGGGCGCCGGAACGAGGCCCGCGGCGGGCGCCGCGGACCATGAGAGGGTCAGAACGTGGTGCGTAATCCGGCCATCACACTGCGGCCGCCTTGCGGCGCGAAGCCGCGCACGACCGACGTCGAGTAGCGGATTTCCTGGTTCGTCAGGTTATCGCCGCGCAGGTACGCGAGCCAGTGCGTCGGGCCCATGCGGAACTTGTACGTCAGCATCACGCCGAGCGACGTGTAGCCGTCCGTCGAGAAATCGTTGTCGGGCACGCGATGCTGCGACCACGCGTGCGTGACCTGCGCGCGCGCACCGAACGGGCCGTAACCGTAGTCGGCCGCGAGCGTTGCGCGCAGCGGCGCGATGCGCGGCAGCGGCTGGCCCGTGTCGACGTTGCGCGCGTGCGTGTAGTCGGCCGTCAGTTCGAGATCGACCGTGTGGCCGCGCCGCGAGAAGGCGCGCCACTTGCCGTCCAGCTCGATGCCGTAGAACTCGGCGCGCACGCCGCGATAGATCGCTTCGTTCAGCGCGCCGTCGGTGCCGGGCGCGACGGGCTCGTCGTCGCCGTTCACGACGCGGCCCGTGTTGTACTCGGTCAGGTAGTTCGAGAAGCGGTTGTAGAACACGCCGACGCTGCCGCGGTTCGGCCCGCTCGCGTAGCGCAGCGACAGGTCGGTCGACACGGCTTTTTCCTTCGACGCGTTCGGGTTGCCGATCAGGAACTGGCCGGTCGCATCGTGCGGGCCGTTCGAATACAGCTCGTAGAAGGTCGGCGCGCGTTCGGTGTATGCGACGTTGGCCGCCACCGACCACACGGGCGTCAGCGAGAACAGTGCGCCGGCCGACAGGCTGCCCGCGTTGAATTCGCGCGGCTGCGCCCCCGCGAATTTCTCGACGCCGGCCGGATCGGGATCGACCTTCACGTGTTCGAAGCGGCCGCCGAGGCTCAGCTTCAGCGCCGGGACGACCTGCCATTCCTCGAGGCCGAACAGCGCGACGCTGTTGGTGCGCGTGGACGGCACGAGCAATTCGTCGCCGAGCGCGGAGAACGTGTTCTGGCCGAACTGCACGCCGATCGCGCCTTCGAACGGGCCGATCTTGCGATGCTGCGCTTCGATGCGGGCCTCGTAGCCGCGGTTGCGGAAGGTGGTCGCCGTCTCGCCGTTGTTGACCTCCTTGTGGCGGTAGTCGGTGTACGCGAAGTCGAATTTCAGCTTCGTGAACGGCCCGCTCAGGTTGCGCACCTCGGACGCGAGCGCGAGGCGCTCCTGGCGCATCCGCAGCCGCACGTCGCTTTCCGCGACGGAGCCGTAGTTCGATTCGTAGCCGCTGTACGACAGGCCCGCGAAGCCGTCCGCCCACGTGTACGACGCGCCGACCGCGCCGCCGTGCACGCGGCCGTCGCTGTTCGGTACGTTGCCGTACGGCTGCGGCGTGTCGGGGCCGTCGATCGCGCGTTGCTGGCTGCTGCGCGCGTAGCCGGGAATTCGCAGCTTGCTCGTCTCGCGGTCGAACGCATCGACGTGGAACGCGAAGCGGCCGTTGCCGCCTTCGACCTGCGCGGCGCCCGCGCGCACCGAGTTCGCGCCGCCGTAGCGTGCGTCGAGCGCACCCGTCACGCCCTGGATCGCTTCGCGCGGAATCCGGTTGTCGATCGTGTTGACGACACCGCCCACCGCATTGCCGCCGTACAGCAACGCAGCCGGGCCGCGCACGATCTCGACGCGTTCGATCGACAGCGGATCCTGCGGCACCGCGTGGTCGTACGACAGCGACGACGCGTCGTACGCCGCGACGCCGTTCTGCAGCAGCCGGATCCGGTCGCCATCCATCCCGCGGATGATCGGGCGGCCGACCATCGGCCCGTAGGTGGTGGTCGACACGCCGGGCAGCCCGTTCAGCGTTTCGCCGAGCGAATCGGCCTGGCGGCGCGTCAGCGCATCGCCGGAAAGCTGGGCGGTCGGTGCGATCAGTTCGTTGTCGCCGAGCGGGTTCGCGGTCACGAAAATCGGGGCGAGCGCGGTGGTCGGCGGCGTGCCGGACACGGCGGGCGGTTCGGTCTGCGCGTGCGCGACGGCGGCGAACAGCATCAGCGAAAGGGACGAGAGCGGGCGAAGCGGTAGACGAGGGAGGTCGCGCATGGTCGGTGAATCGGTTGGAATCGGATCGGATAACGAGCGATGCAGGTCACGGCTAGATACGATATATTGTTGCGTCTGCGACGCGCAGTGACCCGTTGGAACATGGCTCGGCGAGGCTCGGCCACCCGAAGTGGAACGGCGCCGGGCGGACGAGCACGCGAAATGATATGTTATATCATTTCAAAATCCAAGCCGGATGACGGGATCCTGTCGGGTTTCTGTCGGATGGGTGGAATGGTGGCGGGAGCGGAAATCGTCTGCGCGGTGTTCGGAGCGATCGCCTGAACCGGATGATGCGACGCGCACGCCGACGCGTTGCCGATACGCCGGCCAGGTTCGTGTTGCCCGCGTTCGGTGTCCGTCGAAGTTGCCCGCCGGACGCAGCCCTGCGCCGATCGATGCGGCGGGCGCGGACCTCCGCTCATGAGTCAGGACGCAGTGCGATTCCGCGTCGCGCGACGGTGCGACGGCCTGTAGCGGTGGCCATTGCTGTGCATTGCCGCGCGTGTTGATACGTATCAACGTCCTTCGATTCCGAAACCGGATACTGGATCGCTCTTCGACCAGGCAGGAGCGACCTATGACCCAAACCATGAAAGCGGCCGTCGTGCACGCATTCGGCGAACCGCTGCGCATCGATGAAGTACCTGTGCCGACACCGGGGCCCGGCCAGATCCTCGTCAACATCAAGGCGACGGGCGTGTGCCATACCGACCTGCACGCAGCCGATGGCGACTGGCCGGTCAAGCCGGCGTTGCCGTTCATTCCGGGCCATGAAGGCGTGGGCATCGTCGCGGCGGTCGGTGCGGGCGTCACGCACGTGCGCGAGGGCGATCGCGTGGGCGTGCCGTGGCTCTACACGGCCTGCGGCCATTGCGAGTACTGCCACACGGGCTGGGAAACGCTGTGCCACGGCCAGCAGAACACCGGCTATTCGGTGAACGGCAGCTACGCGGAATACGTGCTGGCCGATCCCGACTACGTCGGCCATTTGCCCGCGCAGGTTGCGTTCGACGAGATCGCGCCGATCCTGTGTGCGGGTGTCACCGTCTACAAGGGCATTCGCGTGACCGATACGCGCCCGGGCCAGTGGCTCGCGATCTCCGGCATCGGCGGCCTCGGGCACGTGGCCGTTCAGTATGCGCGTGCAATGGGCCTGCACGTCGCGGCCATCGACATTTCACCCGACAAGCTCGCGCTGGCGCGGCAGCTCGGCGCGGAACTGACGATCGACGCGTCGACCGACGATCCGGCCAAGGTGATCCAGAAGGAGATCGGCGGTGCGCACGGCGTGCTCGTCACGGCCGTGTCGCGCAGCGCGTTCGCGCAGGCGCTCGGGATGGTGCGGCGCGGCGGCACGGTGGCGCTCAACGGCTTGCCGCCGGGCGATTTCCCGTTGCCGATCTTCTCGACCGTGCTGAACGGCATCACCGTGCGCGGGTCGATCGTCGGCACGCGGCGCGACCTGCAGGAGTCGCTCGACTTCGCGGCCGATGGCCTGGTGCGCGCGCATATCCATCGCGACCGGCTCGGCAACATCAACGACGTGTTCGCGAAGCTGCGCGAAGGCAAGGTCGACGGGCGCGTCGTGCTGACCGACATGCATTGATGCCGTGAGCACGCACACGCCGCCGCGCGACGAATCGCGTCGTGCGGCGGCGTGGCGGTCATGCAGGCGTCATGGTGCGAAGAACACGTCGGTGCGGTTCGTCAGGTTGCCCGCGTTGGTCTGCACGAAGAACGGATGGAACGACGACGACGGAAGCACGTCGAGCCCCTGGTAGTCGCCGATGAAGAAACCTTCGGCATTGGGGGCGAGCTTCATGTCGAACGGGCCGCCGACACGCCGCTCGTCGCCGAACGTCGTGCCGCCGTCATGCGAGATCTTGCGCCAGAAGCCGGTCGGCAGCGTCGTGGTGTTGCCGGCCTGCAGGTCGCGGAAGTCGTAGTACGTGACCATCACGGCCCCCGTGTTGTCGACGCGCACCGACGGATTGAACGCAGGGCGTCCGGTCGGCGTGTTCAACTGTTGTGGCGCGCTCCAGGTCGCGCCGCCGTCCTTCGACGTCGATACCGCGATCTCGTCGTACGTGCCGCCGTTGAAGCGGCTGTCCTGCCACACGACGTACAGCTGCCCCGACGCGGGATCGATCGCGGGTTCCGGAATGATGTCGCCGGTGCGCACCGGTTCGCCGGTGACCGGATCCGTGACGCCGACCGTCTGCAGGCCGGCGATCACCTGCGGTTTCGTCCACGTTGCGCCGTCGTCGGTCGACTTGATGAACGCGACCTTGCCGGCCGCCTTGCTGAACGGTGGCTGGATCAGGTCGAAGAAATCGTAGAGCGTGCCGCTCCTCGGATCGACCACGATCTGGTTGCCGATCGTCTGCTGGCGTGAAGGCACGTTGACGATCACTTTCGGGGCGCTCCACGTCTTGCCGCCGTCGGTCGTCTTCGAAAACAGCGTCGGGCCGCGGTACGCCTTCGTGTGCAGGTTCGCATATGGGTTGCCGTTCGGCAGCTCGAGGCGGTCCCATACCGCATACGCCGTGCCGGCCTTCACCGGGTTCGCGGTCACCGATTCCTTGTCGTTGAAGAATTGCGTCGTCGGCTCGTCGTTCGCGATCAGCACCGCGGGGCTGCTCCAGGTCTGCCCGCCGTCGGACGAAACCGACGCGGCGACCGCATTGCTGTTGTTCGACTGGTTGAACGAGATCGACACCGAGTACGCGGTGCCGTCCGGCCCGAACGAGACCCACGGATCGGACGCGCGTTCGTACTTGAGCCCGCCGGGCGCGCAAGCGCTGAACGGCTGCGGCGTGCGCGCCCAGGTCGCGCCGCCGTCGAACGTGTAGCCGGCGACGAGCCCGTGGGCGCCGCCGTTCGACCAGCGGTCCTGCTGCCACACGCCGATCATGTTCATCGGGTTGGCAGGGTTGACCGATAGCCACGGCTCGACTTCGGCGTTCACGTAGTTGGTGCCGGGGCCGCCGATGGTGCAGGCGGCGAACGGGCTCGGGCCGGACACGACGACGGGATCGGCGTGCGCCGCGGCAGCGGCGGCCATCGCCATCGCGGCGGACAGGCGGGTGACAAGCGAGTGGGACACGATCATGCGTCGCATGGACTGCTCCTCGGTGACGTGCGGGTGCGATGGTGCGGCACGACGCGGCAGCGCGATCCGGCGCGCGGCGTCGTCTGCCGCGCATCAGGCCGATACGTGTCGTTCAGGATGCCGCTTCGGTCATCGCAATCCGCGTATGCTGGATGCCGCCAGCACTTCGGTTAAGACTCCTTTTCATTTTCATTGCTTGTCGGGTGTGTCTGCGATGTCGACCGGACGGGAATGCTTGCCCGGGGAGGCGACGAATGCGTCGAGGTGGATTGCAATGTAGGCGATTCAAATGCCGCCCGGCAGGCAGTTTTTTGTAACAGTGCGTAGCCGGAAAGCGTTGCCGACAGAGGGCGGCGGGCACGCAAAAAATGCCGTCGAGGCGACATGAAAATCGAATCGAAAATGCGAATCGGAATCGCTTTCGATGGGGTTGGTGAGTGCCGGTGGCGAGGCCGGAATGGGCCGCTCAGCGCTCCGCCGGAAACCGCTCCTGCAACGCATGCAGCCAGCGCGCGACGACATCGAGTTCGTCGTCGGAAAACCCGTCGCACAGCTTGTCGTTGAGTTCGCGCAGCAGCACGCGCGCACGCTTGAGCGCCGCGTGGCCTTCGTCGGTCAGGTACAGGCGCGTCGCGCGGCCGTCGTCGGAATCGGCGTGGCGCGTAATGAGGCCGGCCTTCGCCATCCGGTCGGCAAGCCCCGTCATCGCGGACGGCGCAAGCTGCAGCGCGGCGCCGACTTCACCGATCAGCGCGCCATCCTGCTTCGCGAGACAGAACAGCGCGCCGGCCTGCGCGGCGCTCGCGCGCGTCTCGGTCTCCGCCTTGCGGTCGATCCAGCGCTGCACGCGCCGCTGGCCGATGTTCAACATGAAAAGCAGTCGTCGGTCTTCGCTCAAGCTGGGTTCCCGGCTGCAATGGAAAGGGAGGGACGGCCCGCGGCGCGCGGCGTGTCGAGCGCCTGCGCGAGCCAGTCGGCCACGTCGGGCCACAGCACGGTGCCGGGGCGGCTGCGGAAGAAGCCCATGTGCCCGACCGGGCCGCTGCCCGCCGCGCGCGGATCGATCTGGCGGCGTTCGACCGACGCGCGGGTCAGATAGCTTACCAGCAGCCCGATCGCAGGCGGGTTCGCCCACGGGTCGTCGTCGAAGCCGAGCGCGAGGATCGGCAACTGCTGTTTCGCGTAACGCTCGGCCGCGCCGAGTGTCGGGTCGTCGAAGAAATAGTGCGGCAGCGTCGTCCAGCGGCTCCATTCACGGAACACGCCGGCCGGCATGTCCTCGCCGAGCCCGAGCCGCTTGCCGGGCACGTAGCCGAGCAGCGCCGACATCAGCGGGCCGAGCACACGCAGGATCAGCCGCACCTTCAGGCGTTCGGCCGCCTGCGTGATCAGCCGCGTGCTGCCCGCATGCGCGGCGACCAGCACGGCCGCGCGCAGGTGCGGCGTCGCGGCGGACAGCCCGATCGCATGCCCGCCCACGCTATGCCCGACCGCCAGCAGCGGCAACCCTTCATGCGCCTGCCGCGCCCACGCGGTCGCGGCGCCCACGTCGAGTTCCATCCAGTCGCGCATGCGGGCCTTCAGCGCGCCCAGGCGCGCGGGCCGAGACGCGCCGATGCCGCGATAGTTGTAGGTGAGCGCCGCGAAGCCGCGCTCGGTCAGGAAGCGCGCGAAGCCCGCATACAGCCGCTCCGGCACGGCCGTTGCCGGATGGATCAGCACCAGCGCGCGCGGCGGCGCGTCCGGCAACCACAGCGTGCCGTGCAGCGCGTAGCCGTCGGCGGCGGAAAACTCGATGGGTTGGGAGGTCATGGCCGTCCTCGTTCCAGGCAGTTATTTCGTATGCGAAATATAGTCCGTGATTTATTTCGTGCGCGAAATATCCGTCGAGGATTCATTCGAACCGGGTTCCCGTGAGCGCGACCGGCGGCATCCGGCGACGCCTGCCGCTCCATAAAACATTTGCATCTTTGAATAGAAGAATATTGCGTTTGTTTCATGATAAAGATCGACGTATCTTCAGCGGTTCCATCCGTTCCGCCGGCCGTCGCGCACGGCGGAGCAAAGGGCGCCGCCCTCGCACGGCCGTCCGCCAACCTTCCGGGAGATCACGTTGCTGAGCCGAATCGTCACGGCACTCTTGCTGGCGCTTGCCGCGCAGCCGGGTATGGCCAAGGACACCGTCACGCTGCGCGTCGGTGAACAGAACTACTTCAACATCCAGGCGTCGATGGAGGCGTCCGGCGTGCTCAAGGACCTGCCTTACACGATCGAGTGGAAGCATTTCCAGGCCGCGGCGCCCGTTGCCGAATCGCTGAACGGCAATGCGATCGACGTCGGTTTCCTCGGCGATTCCGCGCTGCTCACGCTGGCCGCGCGCGGCGCGCCGGTGAAGGTCGTCGCCGTGTCGCGGCAGAGCCTCGATGGCGTCGCGATCCTCGTACCAAAGAATTCGCCGGTGCGCACCGTGGCCGACCTGCAAGGCAAGACCATCGCCGTATGGCGCGGCGCGTGGAGCCAGCAGCTCGTGCTGCGCGCGCTCGAACACGCGGGCTTGCGCGCGGATTCGGTCAAGTACGCGTACCTGATGCCGATCGATGCGACCAACGCGCTCGCGAACGGCTCGGTCGACGCCGTGTCGCTGTGGGAGCCGTTCGTCAGCACGCTCGCGTTGCGGCAGGGTGCGCGGCCGGTGACGACCGCGCAGGGGCTGATGCCGGCGCTGAGCTTCGTCGCCGCGAACGAGCAGGCCGTCTCCGGCAAGCGCGCCGAGATCACCGATTTCCTGCGACGCGTCGTTGCCGCGCGCCAGTGGGTCGACAGCCATCCGCGCGAATACGCGGACCTGTGGGCGAAGCGCGCGAAGCTCGAACCCGACGTCGCGTACCGCTGGCTCAACAATGCGAAGCAGCGCGTCGGCCCGGTCGACGAGACGGCCGCGAAGGATGCGCAGAACACGGCCGATTTCCTGCACAAGGCCGGCGTGATTCCGGCGGCGTACGACACGTCGAAGCTGCTCGACCGCTCGTATGCAGGCGCGTTCGCGGCGCCCGCGCAGAAGACGGCCGCCGCGCAGTAAGCGTGCGGTTGTCATCCCGATTCCCGATCAAGTACCCCAAGGACACCCCGACATGCCAGTCGACATCATCGGCATGATCACCGCGACACCCGGCGCGGAGGTCGACGTACCGGGCGGCGCGGCCGTCCAGCCTGACTACGTGCGCCGCTTCGCGCAGGCGCACGAGGCCGCCGGCTTCGACCAGATCCTGGTCGGCCATTTCAGCAACGCGGCGGACGGTTTCATCGTCGCGTCGTTCGCGGCCGCCGCGACCGAGCGCATCCGCATCCTGCTCGCGCACCGGCCGGGCGTGATCGTGCCGTCGGCTGCCGCGCGGCAGATCGCGACGCTCGACGTATTCAGCGGCGGCCGGCTTGCGCTGAACGTCGTGTCGGGCGGCGACGATGCGGACCTGCAGCGCGACGGCGATTTCGTGCCGCACGATGCGCGCTACCGCCGCACCGGCGAATATCTCGACGTGCTGAAACGGATCTGGCAGGCCGACGCGCCGGTCGACCACGAGGGCGCGTTCTACCGGCTGCGCGGTGCGTCGCCGCTCGTGAAGGGCGCGCAGCGGCCGCACGTGCCGATCTATTTCGGCGGGTCGTCGCCGGCTGCGCTGACGGTCGCGGGCGAACATGCCGATGTCTACATGACGTGGGGCGAGCCGCTCGCGTCGGTGCGCGAGCAGATCGCGCGCGTGCGGGCCGCCGCCGCGCCATTCGGGCGGGCGCCGCGCATCAGCGTGTCGTTCCGGCCGATCGTCGCCGACACCGAGGCTGCCGCATGGGAGAAGGCCGAGGCGATCCGCGAACGCGTGCGCGCGGCGCGGCTCGCGAACGGCCAGCCGATCGCCGGCCATGCGCCGCAGAACGCGGGTTCGCAACGGCTGATGGCGGCGGCCGCGCAGGGCGACGTGCTCGACGAGAGGCTGTGGATGGGTGTCGCGAACCTGACCGGCGCGCGCTGGAATTCGACCGCGCTGGTCGGCACGCCGGAACAGGTCGCGCGGGCGCTCGGCGCGTATTACCGGCTGGGCGTGTCGACGTTCCTGATTCGCGGGTTCGATCCGCTGGACGATGCGCTCGATTACGGGCGCGACCTGATTCCGGCGATTCATGCGCAGGTTGCGGAACTCGACCGGTATCACGCAGCGGTGACGGCGTAGGCTCCTACAACAGCCAACGGGGTTGCTTCGACGCGCCCCGGCATTGCCATCGTGCAATGCCGGGGCGATGTCATGTCGGGCATCGCCCGATCGACGCCTTCAAAACGACGGCAACCCCGGCGGATTGGTTTCCGCACGCGCGATTGCCTCGCTCTGCAAACCCCAGCGCGCGAGCGCCTGCCCGTAGCGGCCGCTGCCGATCAGCGCGTTCGTTGCGAGCGTCAGCGCGGGCGCGAGCCCGCTGCCGCGTCGCGTCGCGATCGCCACGTCGGCATTGGCCGGCCAGCCCGCATTGACGACGCCGACGCGGCGGATCTTGCCCGTGCGCGCGGCCTCATAGGCGAGCGACGCGTTCGGGTTCAGCTCCGCATCCGCGCGGCCCGACAGCAGCGCGACGCGCGACGCCGCATCGTCGTCGAAATAGAGCAGCTCGGCCGGCTTCAGCCCCTGCGCCACGTTGCGCTTGTTCCACTCGAGCAGGATGCGCTCCTGGCTCGTCCCCGCACCGGTGATGATGCGCAGGCCGGCGATATCCTTCGGCTCGGCGAGCTTCGCGATCGGGCTGCCGGTGCGCACGTAGAAGCCGTGCAGCCCGAGCCGGTAGGTCGTGAAATCGTATTTCTCCTTGCGTTTCTCGGTCACGCCGACGTTCGAGATCACCGCGTCGTATTTGCCGGACGTCAGCCCGAGCGGCCAGTCGGCCCACGCGATCGGCAGCAGCACGAGCGTGCGGCCGAGTGCGTCGGCGACGAGCTGCGCATAGTCGGGATCGGCGCCGACCACGGTGCGTGCGTCGGTCGCGTAGGTCGACACGGGCGGCGCGTGCGGTGAAATCGCGACCGTGAACGCGCCGTCGCGTACCCAGCGGTAGCCGGCCGCCGCACGGATCGCCGCGTCGTCGGGTTGCGCGCGCGGGCGGCCGGCCTGGCGCGGATCGAGGTCGGCCGTCGCGGCGGCCGCGTGCGCCGCGTGCCACGGCAGGCCCGTTGCCGCGACCAGCGCGGCGGTCATGAACTGGCGTCGGTCGGTCATCGTGCGGCACCTCGCAGGTCGGGAGCGGCGCGCATCACAGCACCCGCGACAGGAACGCACGCGTACGCGGATGCGACGGCGCGTCGAGCACGGCGGCCGGCGGCCCGGCTTCGACGATGCGCCCGCGCTCCATGAACAGCACGTTGTCCGCGACTTCGCGCGCGAAGCCGATTTCATGCGTGACGATCACGAGCGTCGTGCCCGAACGCGCGAGTTCCTTGATCACGTCGAGCACCTCGTTGACGAGCTCGGGATCGAGCGCCGACGTCGGCTCGTCGAACAGCAGCACCTTCGGGCGCAGCGCGAGCGCCCGCGCGATCGCGACGCGCTGCTGTTGGCCGCCGGACAACTGGCGCGGATACGCATCGGCCTTGTCCGCGAGGCCGACGCGCGCGAGCAGCGTGCGGGCGATGCGTTCGGCGGCGTCGCGCGTGATGCCGCCCACGACGACCGGCGCTTCGACCAGGTTCTCGAGCACGGTCAGGTGCGGAAACAGGTTGAAGTTCTGGAACACCATCCCGACGGCCGTGCGCCGCGTCAGCACGTCGCGCTCCTTCAACTCGTAGAGCACGTCGCCGTCGCGGCGATAGCCGATCAGTTCGCCGTCGATGTCGATGAAGCCGTCGTCGACGCGTTCGAGATGGTTGATCGTGCGCAGCAGCGTCGACTTGCCCGAGCCCGACGGCCCGACGATCGCGGTCACGCTGCCGCGCGGCGCGACGAACGACACGTTGTCGAGCACGCGCTGCATGCCGAACTGCTTCGACACGCCATGCACGGCCACTTCGCCGCCGGCGCGCGGTGCGACGGCGGTCGCGGCGTCGCTATCGCCGTGAGCCCGCGCGCCCGAAGCCGCGTGACGGGACGCGACACGCCGCCACAGCACGCCGAGGCGCGCGAGCGCGAACGTGATGACGGACGGCGGCGGGTTGCGCAGCGCCCCGCGCGCATAGTGCCGCTCGACCTGCACCTGGATGGCCGACAGCACGGTCAGGATGATCAGGTACCAGACGGTGGCGACCATCAGCAGCGGAATCACTTCGAGATTGCGGCGATAGATTACCTGCACCGTGTAGAACAGCTCGGGCATCGCGAGCACGTAGACCATCGACGTGCCTTTCGCGAGCATGATCAGGTCGTTGAACGCGGTCGGCAGGATCGCGCGCATTGCCTGCGGCAGCACGATCCGCGTGGTCTGGCGGCCGCGCGGCAGCCCGAGCGCGGCGGCCGCTTCGAGCTGGCCCTGGTCGACCGCGAGAATGCCGCCGCGAATCACCTCCGCGGAAAACGCCGCGTGATGCAGCGTGAGGCCGAGCACGGCCGCGAAGAACGGGCTGATCAGGTCGGTCGTCGGCGTGTCGAACCAGACGATGTCGGTGAACGGCACGCCGAGCCGGACATGCTCGTACAGGTAGCCGAGGTTGTTCAGGATCAGCAGCAGCACGATCAGCGGAATCGAGCGGAACAGCCACACGAAGGTCCATGCGCTCGCCGACAGCAGCCGCGAACGCGACAGCCGGGCCAGCGCGACGAACGCGCCGAGCACGAGGCCGAACACCGCGCCGAGCAGCGTCAGCACCAGCGTGCGCGCGAGCCCCGACAGCACCGGCGGCGACAGGAACCATTCGGCGAACACCGGCCAGCCCCATTGCGGGTTGCCGAGAATCGAATGCAGGACGATCGCGATCAGCGCGACGGCGAGCACGGTGCCGGCCGTGCGCGACCTGTGGCGCGCGGGCACGATCCGGAAACGCGTGCCGGCGTCGCGCGCGCCGGGGGAAGAGAGCGGCGGCAGCGCGCCGCCGAGGTGGGTCGTGTCGCTCATGTCGGTGGAAATCCTCGAATCGGTCGGGCGGGCGCGCCGCGCACGGGCGGCGCGGCGGCGGGTGTCAGGCGTGCGCTTCGGCCGCCGTTTCGTGCGACGCGCCAGGCGCCGCGTGGCGGCTGGCCTTGCGCGGCAGCCCGAGGTGGTCGCGCAGCGTCGCACCGGGCAGGTCGCGGCTGTAGCGGCCGCGTGCCTCGAGCACCGGAATCACGAGTTCGACGAAATCCTCGACGCCCTGTGCCTGCACCGCGAAGCCGAGGATGAAGCCGTCGCCGGCGCCCGCGTCGTGCCAGCGGATCAGCTCGTCGGCGACGTGCTCGGCCGTGCCGATGAAGTTCGGGCGCGGCGTGGCGACCGCGAGCGCCGTCTCGCGCAGCGACAGGCCTTTCTGTTTCGCGTCGGCCTTGATCCGGTCGGTGGTCGAGCGGAAGCTGTTGCGGCCGAGCTCGCCGAGTTCCGGGAACGGCGCATCGAGCGCGTACTGCGTGAAATCGTGGTGATCGAAATAGCGGCCGAGATACGCGAGCGCCTCGTCGATCGTCAGCAGGTTGCGGATCGCCTGGTATTTGTCCTCGGCCTCGGCCGCGGTGCGGCCGACGATCGGCCCGATGCCGGGGAAGATCTTCACGTCGCTGCCTTGCCGGCCGTGCTCGATCGCACTCTGCTTCACGCGCCGCGTGAACGCGGCCGTTTCGTCGAGCGACGGCGAATGCGTGAACACGGCATCCGCATACTTGCCCGCGAGCCCGATGCCGGTGTCCGACGAACCGGCCTGGAAGATCACCGGCTGCCCCTGCGGCGAGCGCTGGATGTTGAGCGGGCCCGCCACCTGGAAGAAGCGGCCGTGGTGGTCGAGCGTGTGGAGCTTGTCGCGGTCGAAGAAGCGGCCGGTCGCGCGGTCGCGCACGAAGGCGTCGTCGTCCCAGCTGTCCCACAGGCCCTGCACGACGTCGAGGTATTCGTCGGCGATCTCGTAGCGCAGTTCGTGATCGGGATGCGCCTTGCCGAAATTCTTCGCGGTGCCTTCGAGCGGCGTCGTCACGACGTTCCAGCCGGCGCGCCCGCCGCTGATCGCATCGAGCGACGCGAGCTGGCGCGCGACCGTGAACGGCTCGCTGTACGACGTCGAGATCGTGCCCGCAAGCCCGATCTTCTTCGTCGCGACCGCGAGCGCCGACAGCACGGTCAGCGGCTCGAAGCGGTTCAGGAAGTGCGGGATCGACTTCTCGTTGATGTAGAGGCCGTCGGCGACGAACGCGAACGCGATGCCGGCGGCTTCCGCCTTGCGCGCGATGCCGATCGCGAAATCGAGGTTGATGCTCGCGTCCGGCGGGTTGCTCGGGTGCCGCCATGCGTTCATGTGGCTGCCTGCGCCTTGCAGCATCAGGCCGAAGGGGATCGATCGTCGGGTCGTCATGGGAGCGTCACATGTTCTGGTCAGGGGAAAGGGAGCGGCCGGCCGCGAGGGCCGCCTGCAACGGCGTGGCCGACAGTGCGCCGCCGAGCCATTCGGCCGATGCGAGCCGCGCCGCGTAGTCGGTCACCGGCGAATCGATCACGAACGCATCGACGTCGAGCCGCCGGCTCAGTGCATCGAGCGCGCGGTGGATGCGCTCGGGCGTGTCGGCCAGCACCGTCGGGCGCAACTCGTCGATCCGGTAGTCGGACGCGCCGCTCTGCCGCGCGAATTCGGCGGCCGCCTGCGCGCTGGCGAGATTGAAGCTCTGGCCGCCCGCGAACTGCAGCTTGAAGATCTTCAGCGGCCCGATCAGCCGCTCGGCCTCGTCGCGTGTCGGCGCGGCCACCGCGTACAGCGCGACCAGCGGACGGGTGCCGCCCGCGCTGCGGTACGCGTCCAGCGAGCGTTCGAGGTTCGCATCGTCGCCGTTGAAATGTCCGGCGTAGCAGAAGCGCCAGCCGTTGCGCGCGGCGAGCGCGCCGCTGTCCGGCGAGCCGCCGAGCAGGATGCGTTCGGGCGCCTGCGGCGGCACGGGCAGCGCGACGGCGCCGGCGAGCGGGTGATCCTCGGCGACGCCCCAGCCGAGAAACGCGTCGAGCTCCGCCAACTGACCCGCGAAGTCTGGCTTGCGCGCCTTGTCGTGGAACCACTGCAGCGCGCGCGTGGTGAGCGGCAACCCGCCGGGCGCCTTGCCGATGCCGAGATCGACGCGGCCCGGCGCGAGCGCGGCCAGCACCTTGAAGGTTTCGGCGACCTTGAACGGGCTGTAGTGCTGCAGCATCACGCCGCCCGAGCCGACGCGGATGTGTGAGGTGTGCGCGAGCAGGTGCGCGACGACGATCTCCGGCGCCGAGCTTGCAAAGGCCGGCGTGCCGTGATGTTCGGCGACCCAGAAGCGCTCGTAGCCGAGCTGTTCGGCGCGCCGCGCGAGTGTCGTGGTGAAGCGCAGCGCGTCGGCGGCGTTCGCGCCGTCGGCGATCGGACTCTTGTCCAGCAACGAAAGCGAATAAGACATGGTGGGCGGCGTTCCTGCGTGAGCGTGAATGGACGGTGAGCGTGCGCGGCGTTCAGCTCTTCGGCAGCCCCGGCGGATTCGTGCGCGACTGGTCGATCGCTTCCGATGCGAGGTTCCAGCGGTCGAGCACCTGCTGGTAGCGGCCGTTCTTGATCAGCCCGTTCAGCGCGACGGTGAGCGGATCGGCGAGCCCGCTGCCGCGGCGCGTCGCGATCGCGATGTCGGCCGTGCGCGGCCAGCCGCCGCTGATCGCGCCGACGAGGCGCGTCTTGCCTTGCTGCGCGCTCTGGTACGCGAGCACCGAGTTCACGCTGAACACCGCATCGGCGCGGCCCGACTGCACGGCGACGATGCGCATCGCCTGGTCGTCGTAGTACTGGATCTGCACGGGTTTCAGCCCGTGCGCGACGTTCTCGCGATCCCACGCGAGCAGGATCTTTTCCTGGTTGGTGCCGGCGTCGGTCACGACACGCAGCCCCGCGACGTCCTTCGGCTCGCGGATCGCCTGGATCTTGCTGTCGTTGCGCACGTAGAAGCCGACCTGGTCCTTGCGGTAGGTCGAGAAATCGAACTTCTGCTTGCGCTCCTCGGTGACGGTGACGTTCGAGATCACCGCGTCGACTTTTCCGGATTCGAGTGCGAGCGGCCAGTCGGCCCACGCGAGCGCGACGATCTTCAGCTTGCGGCCGAGGCTGTCGGACACGAGCTGGCCGACGTCGGCGTCGAAGCCGATCACCGTGCGCGCGTCGGTCGCATACGAGCTGATCGGCGGCAGGCTCGGCGCAACGCCGATCGTCAGCGTGCCGGGTTCGGCGAACTTGAACGACGCGGGCACGGCGCGCTCGACGGCCGCATCGGCCACGCCGCGCGGGCGGCCACGTTGCTCGGGGCTCAGGTCGAACGTGGCCGCGGCCGCGGCGGCGGCGAACGCGGTCAGTCCGATCAGCGCGGCGGCCAGCGTGCGCGCGGCACGGGAAGAAAGCGGTACGGCTCGTTGCATGAAAGCGTCCTGTGGTGGCAAGCGGAAATCGGAGGGAGGCGGCTGGGGGCAGTCGCGGTCAGCGCGACAGCACCGGTTCGGGCACGGGCGCCCACAGGTCGGCCAGCGTCGACGTGCGCGACGGATCGGCGAGATCCTTGCCGAAGCGCAGGTGGAAATACGCTTCCGGGTCGATGGACGAATCGAACAGCCGCGTGTAGCCGGTGCGGTCGTACAGTGCCCATGCCTCGGGCTGGCGAAAACCGGTGGTCAGGTAGATGCGGCGATAGCCTTGCTGCGCGGCACGCAGTTCTAGCGCCTCGACGATGAGGCGGGCGAGTCCCTGGCGGCGCAGGTCCGAGCGGGTCCAGATGCGTTTGAGCTCGGCGGTCTGCGCGTCGTAGCGCTTGAATGCGCCGCCGCCGATCGTTTCGCCGTCGCGCAGCAGCAGCACGAACGCGCCTTCGGGCGGCGCGAACAGTTCGGCCGGGTAGCGCGCGAGCTCTTCGCGGGCGGACGCGTGGCTGTCGGGCCGATACGCGTGGTAACGGGTCGAATACTCGTCGATCAGCGCGTCGACCAGCGGTTGCGCGCGGACGTCGAGCGGCGTCGTGTCGATGATGCGGTCGGTCGTGGCCATGGGCATCGCGAAGGGCGCGCGATGCGGACGTTCCTGGCGGGGTGCGGGCACGCAGCCCGTCCGGTCTGTTCCGTTATCGCGACGCGGTTGTCGTGATGGCGGCGGCCGGTGCGTATCCTGCTGGGATGCAGATGGCGGGCCGCTGCCGTTTTGAACACGTTAGCGGCGCGGCCGGCAAAGGCGAACGAAGCAATTTCGATAAGGATTTCGCGGGAAGCGTCAGAAGGCTTGCAGCGGGAGTGGGGTGAGGCGATCGGCGTTGGCCGCGATCGGCGAAAGCCGCTCGCGCGTAGCCGAGGAAGTCGCGCAAATCCGTATACGTGGTGCGGACGCGCATGGACCATCTTGCGCCCGTCGATACATGCGATTGCGCCGGAGTCAGCTCACCCCTGAACGCTGAGCGCCTTCTCTATCGCGGCAATCAGCTTGAGCGCATCGCTGCGCCCGATCAGAAGCCCGCGGCTGGTGTACTCGCACCCGAATGCATAGAAGCTCGGCAGTAGCGTCACCATGTCGTTCTCCCGATCGAAATCGACTTCGCACTTCGTCAGCGGGAAAAACGGAGGCGCGTCGGCCGGCATCTTGTACACGATGCGCTCCTAGTACATTTTTCGGGGAGGCAACAGACGCTTCGCCCGCAGGCGCTGCCTGGCAACGGCACTGGCTTTTTTTCGCTTGCGTTCCGTCGTGGGCTTTTCATAGCCGGTGCGACTGCGCAACTCGCGAATCAGCCCTGTTTTCTCGATATCACGCCGGAATCGCCGCAGCGCGACATCGATCGGTTCGTTGAGCTTCAACGTAATTGTCGTCATGTAGATCCTGTCTGGAAAGGGTCGAACGGAAAGTTAGCCGAGTCGTGTCATGACGGCGCTTGCTATCTCGTCGGATTCGAATTCCGAATATCCTGCTCCGATCGATAGCGCACGTACCGCCACGAACATCTGCAGCTCCTGTTGATGGCACATCGCAGAATCGCCGATTCTGGCGGGCATGACGGTGTTGATCCAGGTGACCTCGTGTCGCCTGATCAGATTGAGCAGTTCGTCGATGATCATTTCGCCCTCCAAAAGATCGCGAAACTGCGCTGCGCTGACGAATCGCGTCAGCGCGCGCTGGAAAAGAACCCCTGTTTGCCGCGATTGTCGTCGATGATGTCCTCGGCATAGCGCACCGAGGCACGACGGGCGTCGCCGGCGTTGTCAAACGGGGAGGTGTCGCGCAATCTGAAAGTCTGGCTCTGTGTCAGCGTATCGGTGGTGCCGCGAAGGCAAATCTTGACTGCCGCGTCGAACCCGGCGTCGTAGTTATGCGGGCAGCCATTCGGCGCCGGCACGTGAGGGTAAATCAGTGGATAAATCTCGAATCCACGGTAGACGTGCATGCTCATGACGTACTCCTGGCGTTCGGCCACGACGAGTCGCATGGGCGAACACATCCGGCCAGTATCCCCGTGACGGGCGGGCCGGTGGGTGAAGGGGACAACGTTGCAGCGCGAAGGAGAGGCGATGCAGTAAGCGGGCGGATGGAGGGAGGGCGGTCAGAGGACCGATGGTCGCTCGGATGAACCCATCATACGCGCATCGCTTGTTGCGCGTCCAATTTATTCCGCGTGGTGCGCTAGCACGTGCCGGCACACGGCGCGACAGGTGTGCGGAATCGGCTTGCGAGGGGCCGCTGGTGACGTCGTCTCGTCGCGAGCCCCTGTGATGACGTCCGTGATCCCGCTGGCGTCACACGCATGGCTTTCCCGACGAAGCGGTCGGTGCCCGGTCGTCCTGGTGCCGGAAATGGGGCGGCACCGGGCCGGATCCTGGACGGCCAACTTGTAAACCATTGAGCGCATGGAGCTCGCCTGCCAAGGCCGAAGCGCGCGCAGTCGGGAGGGGGGGTGCCCCTATGTCTTTCGTCAAGCGTTAGGGGCTGACTTGGGTTGGTAAATGGTGCCGTCGCGCAGCATGGCGAACAGGACGTCGCAGCGTCGCCGTGCCAGCGCGATGAGTGCCTGGTTGT
>NZ_NKFM01000059.1:0-15732 GCF_002223085.1 Burkholderia sp. HI2714
CACGCGAGATCCCGAACTTCAAGTACGTGCCGGTGCTCTCCGAGCCGGACGCCGGCGATCAATGGACGGGCCGCACCGGCTTCGTCCATCGCGCGGTGATCGAGGATCTGCCCGATCTGTCGGGCCATCAGGTGTACGCATGCGGCGCGCCGGTGATGGTCGAATCCGCGCAGCGCGACTTCATTCGGCACCATCGACTGGCGGACGGCGAGTTTCTGGCGGATGCGTTCACGACGTCGATGCCGATGTAAGAGCTTGGCTTCTATGGACGTTTTTGTGCGGTTTGATGGAGAAACAATGGAGTCTGGATAAAAAAGCAGCGATGCCGAAGGGGCTTTCCAGGCGCACACAATCTGTTACGACAATGGCGATCCGGGTTTGAATGGGAGTGCTATCTTTCGCCGGCCTTTCGTTGAAAACACGCGTTGAAACGCATCGGCAGAAACGCAAGAAACCGGACTTCAGATTGAGCACAAGGAAGAGCATTCGCATGTTGAAGAAGATCGCCTCCGCATTCATCGTCACCGCGGCTGCGGTGATTTCACTGCCGGCCGCGGCAGACAACTGGGACAACGCGCTCGGTGGTGCGCTGGGCGGTATCGCCGGCGCAACCGTCGGCGATGCACTGGGCGGCCGCACCGGCGCGGTGGTGGGCGGCGCGATCGGTGGTGGCGCCGGCGGCGCGATCGCGGCGAATCGCGACGAGCGCGACGGCGCGATCATTGGCGGCGCACTCGGCGGCGGCGCGGGCACCGCGGCCGGCCATGCGATGGGCGGCCGCAACGGCGGGCTCCTCGGTGCGGCGCTCGGCGGTGGCGGCGGCGCGGCGCTGGGGGGCAACCTCGGCCGCAACGCGCGGGAGCGCGACGATGCACGGGACCGCGACAACATGCGCAGGATGCGTCGCAACAAACATCGATACGACGACGCGTACTACGACTGAAACGCTGACTGAGCCGTTCGTTGACGCCTGGCGAACGCGCATGCGATGAATTAAGTGCGCATTCCGCCCGTCATGTCACACGGTGCAATTTCGCTGTCGGCGCGCCCGCCGAGGTCGCGCTGACAGCATCACCATTCATGTCGTGTCTTGCACGGGGAGATGATCATTGTGCAAGGGAACCATCCGGTCGACGCGGCCGCACTTCGCGGTAACCGTTGGCGTTGCGGGATCCGTACTATTTCCAAACGGGATATGCACATCCCGAGGCTTTGAGGCCGGTATCGCGCTCAATTGTCTCTACGGCGAGTGCGGTTAGTAATCGCACATTGCGGGCACCATGTTCCCGCACTTATATTAATCGGCCGAGACTCCCAGACGTGGCCGCGATGGCATTGCCAAGTCAATTTGGTCCGCCGCCCCTGATACTCTTTCGATAAACACAGTCCACCACGAGCGGTCGCAAGCGCCCGCATGTCATCAATTGTCTGACGCAATTTGAGGCCGGCACATTGCCGACACCAGTGTCCGAGCCAAATCTGACTCGCTATCGCCATCCATTCGTGTCCCGCCGCGCAACGAAAAGGGTATTTTTCGGCTGAGCCCACATAAGCATCTGCCAAACAAACGCCTCCCTTTTCGCGGGCGGCCGCCTGCAGACGTGCCAATCCATTGGGATCAACCAGCCCGGAGGAGGTTAGCTTTGCGCAACGACCACACCAGGTTCCCCGGAAAATATCGTTTGCCCTGGCTTCCCAACGATGCCCCTTTGCACATTCGAATCGATATAGACGACTTTCGATCGTATAGTGAGCCGAAAGACATTTCCCGTCTCTCTCCTTTGCTTTAGCGTGAAGCCGGGCCAAACCATCCGAACAACCGCTGCGCCGCGTCGCGTCACTATGCGCGCAGTTCGGACACCAACGGCCCTCACTGATCTTCCTTCCCTCCACGCTCCACTCGTGTCCCGCTGCGCAACGAATTTGGTAACGCGCAAATAATCCAACGAATGGACCACTCAGCAGCGTCCCTCCTCGCTCTGCCAATTTCGCCAACCATCTATCACGAATATCTTCCTGCTGACAGGATGTGCATACCGGTGCACCGCCATTTCGATAGAGCAAGGTCAATGCCACACGCTCAAAAACATGCCCACGAGCGCAAGCGAACCGATGACGTGAATTGACACCCCTCCACTCGCTCGCCAAACATTGCCAACCATATTGGGCAACGCACTGTCTCAACCTCTCAAGCATGCTCCCTCACTTCGCCGTCACATTCCCGCCAAAATCGAAATCGACAATTCTCCATCATTTCGCAATACTGATGATTTTCCAGACTCGAATTCAGACATCAAAAAAAAGCGCCCGAAGGCGCTTTTTCGGAACCGACTAGCCAGCCGTCACGCTTAGAAGCGGTGACGCAGGCCGACCGTTGCGGCGGTTTGGCTGACCTTCGAGCTCGGGAACGCGTTGATGTCGCCGTTGTAGATCGATGCGCCCAAACCGGCGCCCTTCGTACCACGCTGGTACACCGCCTGAGCGTAGACGTCCGTACGCTTCGACAGGGAGTAATCAGCTTGCACGCCGAACTGATTCCAGTGCGTGCTGTTGCCGTTCTGCTTCGCGTTCGTGTACGTATAGGCAGCGCCCAAGCCGAGAGCCGGCGTCAGGTTGTACTTCGCGTTGACTTCGTAGTTGTCCGCGCGCAGCGTACCCAGGCCGTTCGTCTGGTTGTCGAGACGCGATTGCGTCCATGCCGCGCCGACTTGTGCCGGACCGAATGCATAGGCTGCGGCAATACCATACGTACGCGTACGGCCCTGAATGCCGAATGCGTTGCCGTTCGTATCGACAGTCGGGTTCACCGCGCCCGACGTGGACAGGCCCGCGTTGTTCGCTTGCGAGTACGCTGCGCCCAGCTTCAGGCCTTCGTACTGGTACGACAGGCCGGCGCTGTATGCACGGTTGTTGGCAAAGTTCGTGCTGTTCGAGAACGAGTACGTGCCACCGAATTGCAGGCCAGCGTAGTATGCGCTCGTGAACTTGATCGTGTTGTTCAGCGCGACGTCGCCGTTCGTGCTCAGGCGGTCATTGTTCAGCGGGTGCGCGAAGTACGTGCCGCCCCACGAGCCCGTTGCCGTCAGCGGTGCCAGGTAGTCTTGCGTTGCGTCGTACTGCTTACCCAGCGTGACCGTGCCGTACTGGCTCGACAGGCCGACGAATGCCTGGCGGTTGAACATGCCGCCGTTGCCGTTCGCGAACTTGCCGTTACCGATGTTGAAGCCGCTTTCCAACGTGAAGATTGCCTTCAGGCCGCCACCGAGGTCTTCCGAGCCACGCAGGCCGAAACGGCTCTGGTCAATGCCCGAACCCATCGAAAAGCGCGACTTGCCTTCGCCCGATGCGGTCTGGACGTTGCTTTGGTAGGTGATGCCTGCGTCCAGCACGCCGTACAGCGTCACGCTGCTTTGCGCGTGAGCGACGGTAGCGAACGCTGCCGCAGCGGCTGCAACGATCAGGGTCTTGTTCATTCGTGGTGCTCCCTTCTAAAAAGAGGCAGGTCTCGCGACCTTGTTCATAAACGGTCTGCAACCGCCCGGAGGAACTTGTTTCGTTGGTCATGCCCGGATGGATGCCCGTTTGGGAATCGCGAGTGTAAGAGCGGTGAAAGTAACGAGACCCACGACTAAATAGAAATTGTGTATTTCTCTTTTCGCAACGGAAAACTCATACAAATACACAAGGCACTGTTATTAAATGATTTTGTTGCTTGCCGCCATGAATACTCATACGGCGTCTTTGCCGCGATTTTCTTATGCACATGCCTTGACAGTAGCCAAAAAACTACGCCGCACAATCTCAACAATTCCCTGAGCACGCCAGATCGCTTGTCCGCGCCCAGCTTGATCGACTTCATCCCGACGTACTCCCTCGGCAACGGTTGATCCATAGTCTCGATAGTGCTGACCTCCTCGGCGGGACCGGGAACGGGAGAGCTCTGCTTGTTCGCTGCGTCGCGATCGCAAGGCAGTGTCGCTGCCAGGGAACACCGCGACGGACTATGTTGGCCACCCAGGCAACCCACAAAAATGTAGATAAACTACATTGCGGCTATCCAGATCCCCCCTAACACCTCCAAGGCAGATATACAGAATCACCGTAAATTCCCGGTATCCCGCCCTTGACCAGCCGCGCCGTCAGCGGTTAATGTTGAAAAACTACATGATTTAGCCGGCTATTCTGATACGGGCACTGGCTTGCTTTTTCGTGGTTTCGCTTCCGCTGTGACAACCTGGGGTCTGCAGAAGCGTCCGCTTACTGAGGCTCGATACGCTCATTCCGGGAGGCCCCGGAGTACCGGACCTCCCGGCAACGTCCGCAGGAGCGCGCCTGCATCGCGTGCTCCGTGCAAAAGAAAGGTGACTGTTCGTGCGCGCCCAGCATCAAGCCTTTTTCCATTCGCTTTTCCTTGCCCGCCTCGCCGACCAAATTCTGTTGTTTCTCGTGCCGCTGGTCATCTTTCAGATGACAGGACGCGTGTCCTGGTCGGGCATCGCGTTTTCGCTCGAAACACTGCCGAGATACCTGTGCTTCCCGTTTCTAGGCGCGCTTTGCGACCGGTATTCGCCTACGAAACTGATACGCGTCAGTCAGGTTCTCCGCGCGGCGGTATGCATCGCGGGCGTCGCCGCCTACGACCTCGTCGGCGGCATCGGATGGCTGATCGCGCTGTCCGCGTTGTGCGGCATGCTGACGAGTCAGGGCATCGTTGCGCGCGAAGTGATGCTGCCGCAGATATTCAGCAACCATCGCTTCGAAAAGGTATTGTCGTATTCGCAATTGGCCGACCAGCTTGGTCTGGTGCTCGGCCCCATGCTCGCGGCGATCCTGCTGTCGTGGTGGCGCTGGGAATTCGTCGTGGTGGCCGCGGCCGTGCTGTTTGTCACGGCCGACGTCGCGCTTGCCTATTGGCAAAAGGCCAGCGCGTTCGAATTCGTGATGCCGGAAGGCACGCACGGCACCTGGTTCACACCGATCAAGACGGCCTTGTCTCACGCCATCCATCTCCCGGGCCTCAAGTCCGTCATCATGTTGGCTGCCGCGGAGAACCTCGTGATCGGCGTCACGCTCGCGACATCCGCCGCGATGGTCACCGGCTTTCATCACGAAAGCGGACGCTATTACGCAGGACTGCAAACGGCTGGCGCGTGCGTGACGATCGCGATTCTGCTGATGACGGCGAGGTTGCATGTCCCGAGGCGCGTCCTCGGCCTCGTCGGCTTCGGGTCGATCTGTGTCGGCGGCGTTATCGCGGCAGCCAGCCCGGGAATTGCGGGGTACGTTTTCGGCTTCCTGCTGATCGTCGGATTCGACAAGATGTTCAACGTGTACATCCGGAGCACGCGGCAGAAGATCATCCCCACGCGCGACTACGGCAAGACGACGGGAGTCGTCATCCTCCTCAACAACATGACACAGCCGCTCGCGGGCGTCGCGGTAGGCGCGTTCTCGACGCGTTTCGGACCAGACACGGTGATCATGGTGCTGTCCGTGTGCATGGGTTGCCTCGGGTTGCTGGTCTCGCTCGCACCCCGCATTCGAAAAGGCCACAGCCCCTCGTCGGCCTCGGTGTCCTCGCATGAGGGCTGATGCCATGATTGAACGATTCCCGCAATACTTCGAGCGCAGCGCGCGCATCCGGCCCAGTTCGTCCATGCAAGTGCAACTGCCGATCTTGAACACCATCTCAAGCATCCGCTCACCGCACCGACACGATGCGGACTCACGACATCCTTCGGCCCATAGAATGATGCGTTCGATTGCTTCTCTCATAATTGTTAGAGTTACTGATCAAGTTATGTTTGAAAATCGATTCGATGAATTCTCAAGGTGTCATCAATCCGCCTGCAATAGCAGGAAACGGCCCCGTCGTCGAATCAGAACACCCGCGTCGCTGACGGAACGCGCGCATGCTGCTTGACGTATGCGAGCGCATCGTTGATCGTCAGAACGTGCTGCTCCCCGTCCCTCATTCGTAACGACACCTCTCCGGCCAGCGCCTCCTTGCGTCCTGCAATTGCGACGATCGGCGCGGCCAGTTCCCTTGCATCGAAGATCTTGCGCGGCAGGCGCTCGGCGCGGAAATCCCTCAGCACCCGACAGCCGGCGTCTTCGAAAGCGAACGCCGCGTTGTCGGCAAATGCGCGTTCATCTTTCCCAATGTTCGCAACGACGATCTGGTCTGGTGCCAGCCAGGTCGGCAACCATCCCTCGTAGTGTTCGAGAAGAATACCGATGAACCGTTCGAGGCTGCCCAGGATCGCGTGGTGCAACATGACGGGCGTTGCCTTCGCACCGTCCTCTGCGACATATGACGCACCGAGCCGTTCCGGCAATACGAAATCGAGCTGGATCGTCCCGCACTGCCACTTTCGTCCTTGGCGGTCGAGCAGATGAAATTCGAGCTTGGGACCATAAAATGCCCCCTCTCCCGCCTGGATCGCGAAATCGAGACCTGCCGCGCGTGCAGCGGATGCCAGCATCGCTTCCGAGCGATCCCAGACCGCATCGTCACCCGCGCGGACCGCCGGCCTCGTCGACAAAGCCACATCAAATTCGCCAAATCCGAAGTCTGCATAGATCGTCTTCAGCAACACACAGAATCGTGCGACTTCAACCTCGACCTGATCCTGCATGCAAAGCACGTGAGCGTCGTCCTGCGTGAACGCACGGGCACGCATGAGGCCATGCAACGCCCCGGACGGTTCGGCCCGGTGGACCGCCCCAAATTCGGAATATCGGATTGGGAGATCGCGGTAAGACCGACTGCCTTTTTTGAAAACCTGCACATGGCACGGACAACTCATCGGTTTGAGACAGTACGGATTGTTGTCACTCTCGAGTGAAAACATGTTTCGCCCGAATTTCTCCCAATGACCGCTCTGTTCCCAAAGATCGCGCGAGACGATCTGAGGCGTCCGCACTTCAGAAAAGCCCGCCTGACGCATCCGGACGCGGATATATTCCTCGACAACCCGATAAAGAACCATGCCGCGCGGATGCCAGAAGACGGCACCCGGACTTTCATCCTGCTGATGAAACAGATCGAGTTTGTTGCCGAGCACTCGGTGATCGAATTCGTCCATCGTATTCTCCATTGACTTGATACCGGTCGACGGAGCACAAAAAAGCCCCGTCCGTTTCCGGCGGGGCTTAGGGATGGTTTGAGGCACTGACTTACGACGTGCAACCTCCCCCCGGCCCGCCGTTGGCGGTCGTGGTAGTGGTCGCGGTAGTCGTAACGAAAAGTGCGTTCATGGGGCTAATCTAGTCAACCTGCCAACGTCTGTCAACAAACATTCGAGTCCAAATTCAGCGCCAAATTTTATGATTCGTTAAAAATCCTCAAACGGAAAATAAATGAAATTCACAGAAAGCATAATGAAATGCATTTTAAAGTAAACAAATGACGGTTTTATTCACGGACTGGAAGTTGCGGGCTATCAGAAAAGGCGATCGCCAGCAGGCCGTTCCCGAGATCAAGGAAAAGCAAGCCGATGCGAGGCGAGGACGGTTATAACGAATCGTTGCACAGTCTGGTGGTCAATGTGCAAGCCGGGGCAAATGGCCGAGTCGAACGCGACGTTGCCGCGGAGTTGTTGCAGGACGTCGCGCGACCAGATCGACGCATCACAAAACAAGTGTGGGCTCTCAGAAAAGTTGTCTTTGGCACCCTATACGAATCAAGGACTTGGACATCTTTTCTGAGACGACTGCATGGCGCTCGTCTCAGAAAAAGTGTCCTTGGGCACGGGAATTCTCAGAAAAGTCGTCTTCGGGATGTTGCCCGCTTCCGACCACGTGTCTCGGCGGCGCTTGGCAACAAGCATCGGCGCAGAAGTGCGCATCAGAATCCAACCAGACTGATCAGCATGTGCCATAAATGTGCATATAGTGTGCGTTGAGCAATCTGCTATGGATCCAAACGTCGACTAAGACCCAACGCCATCCGGTGGTTTCGACCAGTTCATGGAGTTGTTGAGGGACCGTGATAGCGGCGCGCCGATCGTCTCAGCTCGCCGGTTCGCGGCCGCCTTGTATATCGATATGCAAACGCTCTCACGGCTGGCCCATGTCCATCGCAATACCGTGAGCCGACTGGCGGGCTCTGAACGCGTGCAGAAGTTCCTTCGGGACGCACTTCGGATCATCCGAGCGGCTACCGATATCTCCGGCGACGTTCAGAGGGCGCTCTTCTGGTATCGCAATGAACCGTTGCCGACCTTTGATTGCAAGACTGCTGAGCAGCTCGTTTCAGAAGGGCGTACTGAAGACCTGCTGCGTTACGTTACATCGCTCGAGACCGGCGCGGCCGGATAGGGTCGGGTACATCCGTTGCGGATCTGCAAAATAGCGGCTACTTTCACGTCATGGCCAACCTATGTTCGGTAAAAGAAAACAGGGAGCGGGGCTTACCGGCTTGGACGTGGTTCCGCGGCATGTTCTCGCCCCACCTCCTCAAATGCCCGCTTGATGAGCGGGCATTTTCTTTTTCGCTCCCATTCGTCCGTATGTCCGCGCGAAAGTGTGTATTTCGCACCGGCTCGCACACAACGAACGGTAGTTTGCGGACCTCAACATCGGGTGACGGCGTCGCGAACGGCGTCTGTATCGGGCAGATGCGCATGCTGCGCTGCCAGGCTCGCCGCCTTGGCTTCGAGCGCTTCACGCAATGAGTACAGTTCTATAATCACTTGATGTGTGAGCCGCGTGACGGTCAGGCCTCACCGCGGCTCGTACGTCAACAGGATTTCCGCCTCGACGCCTGACGCATGCCGACAGATATCTCGGATTCGACTGAGCATGCGCCCCTATCGCCCGGGCGACCTGAGAGCAGCGATCCGTTCTGGATGTCGGCGGCGTCGAAGCTATCGGATGGCGCCTGTTGGCCCGGCGGCTGATCAACCGCAGCCTCTCGCAAGACGCATGAGCGCGCGCTTGCCGACATCCTGGTGGCGAGACAGCAGAAGTTCGCTTTCCGACGCGACCATTTTCCGGTGTATGACCTGCTTAATCGCTTGCGCCCCAGATCCTTGGAGATGGGGCGCAAGCGATCAGGCGGAGGTCGAGCGTACTTTCCCCAGGATCGTGCATGTGGAGGCGGTTCGTCCACGCGGCGTGGCGCAGGACTTGTGAATCCTTCCCCCAAGACGCCTAGAATTCAGTCATGGCTGCATTCCACAAGGAGGCTGTCATGACTCAGTCGATGATTGGTTGGGTGGTTGGTTTTGCGGTGGTCGCGGTGGTTGCAGTCGCGTTGGCGCGCCGTTACCGGAGCGAGCATTCAAGTATGGAAGTCGTTCAGTGGTTGGATTCCCATCACTTGGGGTGGATGCACCGCAAACATTGACTTCTCCGCGCTGCCGGCGATAGCCCCGCCTCACTGAAGTTTGCCGGGGACCAAACGCGCCGATGCAGGCGAGCGGATGAAGTCGGCTATGTCGTTGTCTCGCCAGGGGGCTTGGCAAGGAAGGCATCATGGATGATGAAGTGTGTACAACCCACACGCACGTGGCACGCCTTCGCGTGATGAAGACGATGTGTGGGCGCTATCGCGGAATCGTCCACTTGCACCACATCGGAGAGGATCCAGGCTCCTCTGAGCAACACGATACCGAAGAGGATTTTGCGACAGACGTGGAAGCGCGCGACGCCGCTCGAGCGCTCGCGCGCACTTTGCTAGAAGAACAAATCCAGGGGCACGAAAAGACGCAAGGAACCGATTGAACCTGCGTCGGCGGCTTGGTCGTTACGCAGCGTCGCTTGGCAACACGACGCCCATTAGCGCGTAGCGCGGCAGTTGCATAATGCGGCCGCTCACCCGCTGATCTGCTTTGAGAGCGCTGGACAGAAAGGAATGTTGGTTTTTCGTCGCGAGTTTTCCGTTGACCGGCAGCATG
The DNA here is from genome assembly GCF_002223085.1 of Burkholderia sp. HI2714. Taxonomy (NCBI): domain Bacteria; kingdom Pseudomonadati; phylum Pseudomonadota; class Betaproteobacteria; order Burkholderiales; family Burkholderiaceae; genus Burkholderia; species Burkholderia sp. HI2714. Next base: position 9,903 of record NZ_NKFM01000059.1, read on the forward strand.
GCGTCGGCTTGCCCAATTTCAGTTCGGGACGCGCATCTCCGATTGTCGCGTGCTCCCATGCATTGCTGCACATCAGAGATCCGCATCAACGTACTGCGTCGAGCATCCAATGTTCACCTTGGTTCTGGTCGATGATGTCTTCTGCATAACGTTGCGAAGCCCGACGTGCGTCACCGGCACTGACAAACGGCGAACCGTCGACAAGCTTGAAGGTCTGGCTCCGGGTCAGCGTGGTGTCAGTGCCGCGAAGGCAAACCTTGACCGGCGCGTCGAAACGAGCTTCGTAGTTGTGCGTGCGGACAGCGCCTGCTTGAAAGTGAGGGTACCGTCAGGGCACCATCTCCCCGCGTATCGGCGATTGTTCACACGCGGCTGAGCCGGTCGGTCCCGCGCCCAATCGGGGCGGCATGCCATGCGGCGGTTCGCGCAGAACTTTCGCTGTACAAGTTCGCCAATGGGCGTAGGATGGATTTGTTGACTGACTCGCTACCGATTCCCGCGCCACTCAAGGCGCCCCCCCTCCGAACGTGATCGGGCCTCTCATCGAAACCGCGCAATGCGGACGAGCGCGCCGCATATCGGCTGCGTATGCGAATCGCCTGATCGATGCATGTCTACAGGACACGAGCGTGTTGGATAACGCGTCCTGATCTCTTCCTCGGTCCATCCTGTTTCTGCGTCCGCGGCGCCGCCAAAGACTCAAACACGCCTCGCGCATGGCGCACCGGCAACGTCGGGAGGCTGGATATGAACAGAAAAGACTTGTTGAAATGGATTCGACGCGATGGTTCTGGTGTCATCGAACAGTTCCTTCCGTATGACGCTCGTGCCGAGATGGACGGCGTCATTCTCGATCGTCGTCATGAAATCGATGAGGATGCCTTCCTGATGTTTTTCTCGATTCGCGCGCTGTTGCGCAAAGGCGGAATGGCGAGCTGCGAATCGGACCAGGAAGCAGGCCAGATCATGGCACTCCTCAAGCTTTGACTGTTCTGGTCGCGACGATACACTTCGCGGTGGCCACGGGCCCCGCAGCAACTGAAGGAGGAAGGAAAATGCAAGTCGACCCAACCCGATTCCATGTCGACCCGACACCGCGCAGGGCCGACGGGGAATACATGGCACACGTGCGGATCAGCATCGATCGTGCAGACGGCAGTGAGTGCGACGTTCAACTGAGCGGAGATCTGGCTGGCTTCGACGTTCGCGAGGATGCGATTGCCTTTGCGAAAAACTGGGCGCTCGAATGGCTCGACGCGCATTTGGCCGACGATCTCCCCGCGTCGATGAATTGAAATTCGGGTGGCACGCCAGCCGCCCGAGCAATCAGGGCGTCGCCGGGATCGAGGCCGACGGCAATACATGCTGCTGCCAAAGCAGGCTGACGCGGTGTCGAAGGTCGGTCGAGAGGATGGCCATCCTTGGAGGGCCACAGACCAAGGCAGCAAGCACGCCCTCTAACGGGCTCATCATCGCCAGATCGGGCCGCATGCGTTCCGCATCCTCGAAGTCCGCGACTCTCGTGAGCCGAACTTCCTCCCAAGTGTGGCGCGTCGCGTCGGGATATCATTCCAGTCGATCGAAGGCACCCGCTTCAAGATCTTTCCTGAAATGCTGTAGCCAGTCGCTTTCGTCGCCGATCACGTATTCCTTCGTAATCTGCGTCGAGAGCCTGGTGATGGTGACATAGCCCTGTAGACCGAGGTTCTCATCACCCTTCGGGTCGGTCGTATCCGTTTCCTGAAGATCGAAATCGCCCTCTGCCAAGCCACGGCGCTCCAAGGTCGCCAGAAAGTCTCTGTATTCATCCGATTCGATCAGCCGCATATCCGGCCCCCTCGTGTTCAGCAGAGATGTCGCGCGGCTCGATGTCACGGGGCCGACGGCACGCGTTCGAGCGTTGAAATCATGCACACCGAACTCACGCGGAATACCTCACGATCCCCCACATACGGCGCTACCGGGAAGCAAGCTTCCGGGGAGCCGACATCGCTGTTGCCGTCACCCGGGGGTAGCAGCATGTCTTTGAGCATCGCGCTCAGCTCCGGCGTGTCCCATGGCAGGCCACGCCTGGTTCGGACCTTTATGTAGTGTTTCACTTCCGCGTCCTGCTCCGCGGTTAGCGGCAGCCCCTGGAAGGTGCTTTTGGGGTCAGAGTCTCTCATCGCTGTCTCCTCCTGCAATGGCGTCTTCAGTGTAGTCCCGTTACGACCACGAGAGTCGTGACCGAAGCGCTCATTCGTCGAATCAATTGCCGTGCGTCGCTGCGGCAGGCAACAGCTGGCCGTCGGCTGTCGTTGGCTGCCTACGTCACCATGACATTCGATCTGCCGATTCCGTCAGTCAAAGGAGATTCCGTCCGTTCAGGACCGACTTATCATGTAGGAATGCGAATTGATATGACCATGCACTCAGACAATATTCGACCGAAGCGGACCAGCGACGGCCCATGGCTGTAACTGACCGACCCGGTTCACGGGATGCATCGGGCGATGCGGGCAATGACATGGCTCACGCAGGCCTTAACCGATCCATATGTGCGTAGCATGTTGACGTCAACGGAACAGGACACCAGGTCGAACCGCTACTGGCCGGCTTCGGCTTGTGGCTGCGGGCACGCCAGAGAGTGAACATCGAGCGTGCGAAGGAGTAGGGGCGGACGCCACCGATCGCCTATGCTGGAAGCTCACGAGGAGCCGACTATGACGCCACATGACGTGATGATGATCTTCGAGCGGATGAACGCAGAGGGAAAGGCGGCCGCCGATCTGGACCATGCTTGTGCCGGATTCGCTGGCTGGTTGGCGGAGGCATGGAGTCGATTGAATGAGGATGAGATCGCAGTTCTGACGTCGATCGGCGCCTCGCTGTATCGCGAGGGGTATGCGAGGCGGTACTAGGCAGGCTCGGGGGCCAGCGTGAAGATATGGGCGGGGCGGACCGAAAGGGCGTATAAAGTCCGAATGACTATCCCCTCCGTTACCGCCGAGTCGGTCCTGGGCCTGTTCCGGCTCATTGCCGGGAGGGAGGAGCGCCGGACTTCCGGCGAGTCAGCAAGGATGGCGGCGCTCCTGGCTCTTGCCGAGCACCTTGCACGCAACCATCGGGCAATGACAGAAGATGGTTGGGATGCAGCCGTCCGTGTTGGCGGCCTGTTGTTGCAAGCGGAAATGATCAACAACGACGCTGACACGGTGGCGCTTGAGCTGCTAAGCCGGCTGCGGCAGCGGAAATGAAAAGCGCGTTCGAGCGTATAGCGAGTCGCCCCCTGTGGAGTGGCCAACATGTCGACACACCTGCTTCTTCTCTACAAGGGGTACGAACTTCATCCCCTCGTCTTCGCCCGTACATTCAGTCGCTTTGACGGACATTCCCGTTACGCCGAAGGGTATGACATCGCGGTACGGATATGCCGCCCGGGCGCGATAGCAACCTCCGCCGCGAGCCGTATTTTCAGGCTGGACCAATCGCATGCATACTCCGACTTTGGTATAGCAAGGCGTGCCGCCCGGCAGCAGGGAAAGGACATCATCGACGGAAAGGTGAGTGGAGCTTCGGTCATCGACATGTAGTTCGGTCAAACGCAGCGGTCGGCCACGACGACGCGAGAAGCTGAACGCACGCATTCTTCCTCACCGGTATCGCCACCATGCAAAGTGATCGCAATGCGATTCCGTACTACCTTGTCTTACGGACTGACTGTCCACCGTATGTTCTGAACGCTGACCGCCACGTGCTGCGCCGCGAGGCAAGCCCTCTCCTGCGAGCGTTCGCGAGAGCCCGCGGCGCGCCGACCTCGATCGCGGACGACGCATGGAGCGACTTTTCCGGCTCGGAATCCATTTCGCTCCTTGAGCGCACGGAGATGCGGGCCTATGCACTGGTTCGCGGGGCCGAAAGCGAACATCAACTCCGGTTACTTGCTGCTCTCTGACTGCACCAACCTGCGCATTCCTTGCGGACGGCGAGCTCAGCGGCCTATTCGAAACGAGGTCTGTTTGCGAAGGCATTCAGTCCGAAAAATCGTCGATGGCGGCGTGACTGGAGGTACGCACATCTTCGATCGATCAACCCGGGTGGGCATGGTTATGGCAGCCTCATGCCGAGCGGTAAATCAACCGCTATAGTCACGCCCCTCGTGAACACCTGTCGAGAAGTATCGATCACTTCCTGGATCTGCGTGATCTGCGCCACAATCTCGCGCCGTTCTACAGCCCGATGGGTTGGCCATCGGCTGATCCGGAGCTCATGACCCGCAGGTTGCGTTGTGGGCTACTGCTTCGGGATCCGGTCCGAGCGTCGTCCATGCGTCGTAGCGCAGCAGGCTTTTGGGTGGCCGCTCGACATTTGGAAGCAGCCTTTAGGCGCATCACCACTTGATTGACCGAAACGGCTCTAGCAGCCACTGCACGGCAACGTACCGACTTCCCCTTCCCACTCGCCCATCCTGTACTCAACACCCGTGCATCTGACCGCGATATCTGACCGCGATCCTGTTCGAGCGATCCGACTCGATGCGGCCCCTCGCTACGCGAGCACACCTCACTTCGGAGGATCTATGAAATATTATCCAAGCACATTACCCGATCGACACGACCAGGTGACCCGACAAAAGGACCGCGACGATCTGGCCCGAGCCGATATCGAACGGGCCGAAAAGCGTACCCGCGACTATGCCGGCATCGATTCCAATGCGAGCAAGTGGCGCTATTCCGATTCCGACCGTCAGGTGAAGTAGTGGTGCAGCGTTGCTCCCGATACCGCCAGAGGATGGCGCTCGCCCCTCGCGTTGTTGCGCGCCGATCCCGCATGACGCGTCGCGGACGTTCCGGGATCAGGTATACCGCCGCAGGCGTATCGAAAAATCGGCGATCGCGGTGACATCGTTTTGCTCCGCGTAGCGGCACCAATTTTGCAACTGGACCAGCAATTGTTCGCGCGATGCGTGTGACCACGCCCACAGCTCGAGCAAAGCCTCATACCGCTCCACGTACACGCGTATTCGCCGGCTGGCATTGCGGCTCGTCAGCGCCTGCTGGTCGGGCTTGTCCCGATAGCCCCAGGCCTGGCGCAGCCACCGTTTCATACCAAGCACGAACGCGCGCTTGTCGTCGCGGCTCATGTCCTTGATGCGGCGCAGCTCCCACCGGCAGGCGCGCTCGAACATGCGCGCATAGGCGGCCATGACTTCATGTCGGTTGCGGATGATCGCTTGCAGCGTCGCGTCGTCGACCACAGCCTTGTTCGAGAGCAGGCGCGGCTTCGTTGCTACCCGCCGAATGGTCGCCAATCTCAATGCTGCCAGCAGGCGAATGTACAGCCAGCCGATGTCGAACTCGAACCATCGGTTCGACAGCCTAGCGGACGTCACGTACGCGTGGTGATTGTTATGCAACTCTTCTCCGCCGATCAGGATGCCCAGCGGGAAGAGGTTGGTGCTCGCATCGGACGTGGCGATATTCCGATAACCGCCGAAGTGGCTGCCACCATTGACCACGCCGCCGGCCCAGAACGGAATCCACATCATCTGGATCGCCCACGCCGACACGCCGGGCAGCCCGGACAGCCCGACGCCGAGACTCGGATAGCGAGCATAGACGTGGCGTTCGAGCCAGTCGTCCGGCGTGCCCACCCCATACCCGGATCCGAACCTACCTGCATGAGATCGGATCCCTGGAGATCGTTCTCTAGCGTACCGACACACCCCGTTACTATCTTCACGCCCCGATAATCGGGGCTTTGGCCAGCCAGACCCGGCATGATTCCCGCCCCCAGTCGCAGTCATGATCCGGGGGGTGTTGTCACCGGGTCTGGTGGGTGGCTGGTGATC
>NZ_NKFM01000033.1:0-14857 GCF_002223085.1 Burkholderia sp. HI2714
CTCATACACCGCCTCCAACGTCAGTTCCTGTCGTCTGGCGATCTCTTTCGCTCGCACGCCGTCGCTGAACATCAGAATCGTCCGCGACCGGTCTCGTATTCGCCAATCACGACGGCTTCTCGCCATCGCTTCAAGCTTTGTACGTTCTTCCTGCGTCAGTTCCAGCGCTTTCAATGCCATCAGCTTCGTTGCTCGTCCCGTCCAGTTCGAACCATGATTGTAGAGACATTTCATGTCGAAGGCTTACCGAGTTTCTCGGCGGCTTGGTTGGGGCGAAGGCCCCGAGTGTTCACGGACATCGACTCTCTCCTTAGAGTTTGTCTCGACACATGCACGGTTGTGCTTGTCGATGTCCGTATTTAAAAAACCATCCGGCACGCAGCCCGGCTAAATGCGCCTTTTTCCTCCCCTAACCTCACTCAGCAATTTCTTAAACCATCCGTAAGAAATCGGGCGAACTCCGTCATTCTCAGCATTGGGCGGCGTGTAGCGGTAGGCGCGGCTCTCGCCTTTGCCGACTTCCGTCACCTCTTCGCCGTCGGTCCATTCATTTAGCGACGTCTTCAGGTGCGGCCATATCTCGGACGGCTTTGAATCGGGATGCTCGCGGCTAAGTGAGCGAATAACGTCAACTAGCGTTCTCTTGTCGTCACTCTTTGCACGCCGCTCTTTACGTGCCTTCCCCGATTGAGCATCGGATTGCGCGCGGCCATGCCCTGCATCTATCAGGTATTTTCTGTGCATATACAGAATGGTCTTGCGGACAATAGCGCTCGGGTCATTCGGGCAACCGTCGAGCAATGCCATTACCTCAATGAAGTCATCCTCAAAGTCGCTCGGGTCGCCAAAATCTCCTGCAACTCCCGAAGGTCGCATGCGCCCGCCATAGTAGTCACTCAGAAGGGCCAGCTCCTTATCACTCAGGTGAGTTGCTGATTCGAGATATCCCTCATAGGCGTATAGGTCATCGCGCAGATAGTGCTCGGTTTCCGGTTGCGGGAACCGTTTCACCGAATCGTCGAGGTGATTTGGCATAAAAATGCCTGGGATCTCCACGGGGCCGGTACCGCTATCGAAATGAAACCTGTAAAGCAGATCGCCCTTGCGCGCCAGTGGCTTTTTCGTCGCAATTATCGCTTGCTTAAGCGTTAGTTTCTTTGGTTGCTTCACATGCGCCCTTCTGCGCTTCCTTCAATCGGGTGCCCCTACCAGACCGGTGAAGGTGTCCGGCTTTTCGCTCCGTCGAGCTAGGCAGGGGCGAATCGACTATGCCGGCTCTTTCACCCAGTCGAGAAATCGTTCGTGGTTGCATCCCGCCACCATGATGCGCGCCGACGCAGAATCGGCTAAATCGGCCACCTGACGGAGGAGCTTAGCGAAGTCCAGCAATGACTCAGTAACCGGCGCAAACACCTCGGCTTTCGCCGCGTCTTCGGCAAGCTCCCGATAAAATTCGCCTCCCTTACCCGCGATCACAGCAGTCAACCGCCAATTGCGTCCCACACGCTCTTGGTTCAAAACGAGGTCAGCCAGGCGCTCCACGTCCTGTGGTGCAATGGCAGGCTCACAGTGCAGGACCTGTTCGTAGAGCGCATCGAGTTCATTGTCGCCGGTAGAATTGGAGTCAACCATGATTCAAGCTCCTTATTAGCTTGGTTTGTGGTCAGGTGCTGGTCGGTGTTCCCGCACCCTCCAGCACCGCATACGCCTGATCCCGTCAGGCAACGGTCGAACGCCTTCACGCGCCGCCATCCGGACGCCGCCCTTCGAGCAGCTCCTTCACTTCCTCCAGCATTTGTACAGCCGGCGGCAAATGTTGATCGCGTACATGGCGGCGGCGCGCTTGGTAGAGGTGAAATAGCGCCACGTCCAGCTTGCCCTGCACGATCTCGACTTCGTATTCGTTCATCATAGGCACTCGATATCGTTCAGGCTGCTGACGGACCGAAATTTCCGATCACGACCTTCTTCTCTCCGACGACCTGAACCTCGACAAACTCGGCCCACAGCTGGAGGATCTTCCGCCGCTCGTCTGCATACTCGGCCCGGTTGTACACGCCCTTGATGCCCTTGATCGAATGCGCCAGCGCCTTTTCGATCGCGTCCGACGACATGCCCATCTCGTGCAGGTGCGTCGACGCGGTACGACGGAAGTCGTGCAGGACGAAGTGCTGAACGTCGAGGCTGAGCGAGCGCACTGCCTGATTGAGTGTGCTCTTCGCGATCGGCTGGTCACCGCGGCCGCGCGTCGACGGGAATACGTGCTCGTGATTCCCCGTCTGCTCATACAACTCGCGGAGCATCGCAACGGCCTGCGAGGAAAGGTAGACCCAATGCTCCTTGTCCTTCTTCATCCGGTCGGCAGGAATACGCCAGATGCCCGCGTCGAGGTCGAACTCTGACCACCGCGCCTCGATCAGCTCGGACTTCCGGACCATCGTCAGGATCAGCAGGTGGATCGCGAGCTTGAGCGCACGGCGAATATCTGAGGCGTAGACGGCGCGCAGCACCATACCAATCTCGTCAGGAGAGAGAACTCGCGAGCGGCTGTCTTGAGTGGCGACGAAGCGCGCGACGACGGCATGAGCCGGATTCGTCGGCGCAAGCTGGCGCGCGATCGCGTATTCGAACAGTCGTTTGATGACGTTCCGGGTCGAGAGCGCCATTTTGGGCGCGCCGCGGGCCTTGATCCGGTCACAGATCGCCAGCACGTCGCCAGGCGTCACGTCCGGCAGCGGCTTGTTGCCGATCGCCGGATAGATGTCCTTCTCGAGCGCGCGCTTGATCGTCCGAGCGTACTCAGGCGACATTCCAGCGATCTGGGTTGTGTACCAATCGTCGCCGAACTCCCGAACCGTATCGAAGCGCTTCACCGCGCCGCGATCCTTCTTGGCATCAGCGATAGGGGAAACGCCTTTGGCGACGATCTCGGCGTATCGGCGTGCCTTTTCGCGCGCCTCCTGCAACGTGACCGCGGGGTAGTCCCCGATCGTGACCATCGGCTGCCGTTCGCCGTGCAGTGTGTACCGGTAGCGCCAGACCTTCGAACCCGACGTCATGACCTCCAGCACGAGGCCGCCACCGTCCGAGATGCGGTAGCGCGCCGCCTTCGGCTTGAGCGCCTTGATGCGGGTGTCATTCAGCGGGACGACGGTTTTCGGCATGGTTGGTACACATCGGTTGGGACACAACGTCCCTGTGTACCTAAATGTGTACCATCAAAGGCTGGATGTCAATAGACAACCTTGGGCAACGCTAGGCGATCAATCCTAGTATTTACAAGGGTTTCTGAGGGGTGACTAGACGACCTTGGGCAACCTTGGGCGACTGGTTATTTTCCGATACAAAACCTGCTGAAAATCACCCCCAGCAGATCATCCGAAGTGAATTCCCCGGTAATCGCATTGAGCTGCTCCTGCGCGAGTCGCAATTCCTCGGCAAACAGATCGAGCGACTGCGCCCTTTGCTCCGCATGATCCGCCGCCTGCGCGAGATGCTCCTGCGCGGCCCGCAGCGCGATCAGATGCCGCTCGCGCGCAAGATAAACGCCCTCGGCCCCCGCCTGCCACCCCGCGATCCGCAGCAGCTCCGCACGCAGCATGTCGATCCCGTCGCCGCGCTTCGCCGACAAATGCACCTCGGTCAGGTCGCCCTCAGCCGCCGGATGCTCGACGCACGCCGCCACACCGGTCAGATCCGTCTTGTTCAGCACGCGCACCACCGGCACGCCGCCCGGGAACCGCGCCGCGATCGTCTCGTCATCCGCCGTCATCCCGGTGCGCGAATCCAGCAAATGCAACACGACATCCGCCCGCTCGATCTCGCTCCACGTGCGCGCGATACCGATCCGCTCGACCTCGTCCTCGGTCTCGCGCAACCCGGCCGTATCGATGATGTGCAGCGGAATCCCTTCGACCTGGATCGTCTGCGCGACCTTGTCGCGCGTCGTGCCCGCGATCGGCGTGACGATCGCCAGCTCCGCGCCGGCCAGCGCATTCAGCAACGACGACTTGCCGACGTTCGGCTGCCCCGCCAGCACGACCGACAACCCTTCACGCAGCAGCGCCCCCTGCCGTGCATCGCCCAGCACGTGCGCGAGCTGCGCGCGGATCTTCGCGAGCTTGCCGCGCGCGTCAGCCGCTTCCAGGAAATCGATCTCTTCTTCCGGAAAATCGAGCGTCGCCTCGACCAGCATCCGCAGCGTGATCACGTCGTCGACGAGCGCATGGATCTGCCGCGAGAACGCGCCGTCGAGCGAACGCCCGGCCGAACGCGCGGCGGCTTCGGTGCTCGCCTCGATCAGGTCAGCAACGGCCTCGGCCTGCGCGAGATCGAGCTTGTCGTTCAGGAACGCGCGCCGCGTGAATTCGCCGGGTTCCGCGAGCCGCAGCCCGAAACCGCGCCCCGCATCCAGGCAGCGCTGCAGCAACAGCTGCATCACGATCGGCCCGCCATGCCCCTGCAGTTCGAGCACGTGCTCGCCGGTGTACGAATGCGGCGCCGGGAAGTACAGCGCGATCCCGCGGTCGAGCGACGCGCCGTGCTCGTCGAGGAACGGCACGTAGCTCGCATGGCGCGGGGCAAGCTTCTGCCCGCACAACGCGTCGATCAGCGGCAACGCGGCCGCCTCGCCGCCTCGCCCGAACGACACGCGGACGACCCCGATGCCACCCCGGCCGGCAGCAGTGGCAATGGCGACGATCGGATCGGAATCGGTAGCGAGCATGGGAATCGGATGAATGGGATGAATCGGGTGATCAGTGAATATGGTGCGCCCGCGCAACACCTCGGGCATCGGAACGCCGGCATTGTAGCGTGCCGGCACACATGTCACCGCCCGCCGCGCTGGATTCGGACGCGCTCGAATTTATCCCGCCGGGGATAAGCCAAGTATCAGCCCGGCGCCATGTCGCAGCCACCGTTTCGGACGAGTATGCGTGCTGGAGCGGCCTAACGCTGCGGCCCTCAATTCCACCACCCACCTCGATCAAGACCGGGATTCACCTGAACGCGATATGTTTATCCTTAATGGTTGTCTGAGAGGCGGCGGTGGAATTGCACAATCTCCCCATGCCGACATCCGAAGAAAAAGCCGCGTTCTCGGAACGCCTGAAATTCGCCCTGCGGCGCAGCCCGGAGAAGGTCACCGGTGCGACGGAGCTGGCGAACCGATTCAATCTGCGCCACCGCGGAGCGCAGCCCGTTTCGCCGCAAACCGCGCACAAATGGCTGACGGGCCGCACGATCCCGACGTCGGACAAACTCGCCACGCTCGCCGAATGGCTGCGCGTCGAAGTCCACTGGCTGCATTACGGCCCGTCGCCGAGCGTGATCGAACACCCGACGCCGCAACCGCTGCCGCGCGACGAGCGCTATCCGCCGACGCCCGAGACGATCGAACTCGCGTCGAAGATCGAAGCGTTGTCGCCGCATCATCGCTACCTCGTGCAGGAACTGGTCGAACAGTTCTACGGCGACTCGGGCGAAGCGAAGAAGGGCTGAACCCGCATTACCGGCCCCGCAAAAAGCAAAAAGCCGCATGGGCGAACCATGCGGCTTTTTTTCGTGCATCGCGAGGCGAACGCACCGCCCCGCGTGTGCAACGGGCGTCAGGCCGGTTTCTTCTTGGCCCCGCCGAGCTTGCGCGTGATGTAGTACTGCTGTGCGATCGACAGCACGTTGTTCACGACGTAGTACAGCACGAGGCCGGCCGGGAAGAAGAAGAACATCACCGAGAACGCGATCGGCATGAACTTCATCATCTTCGCCTGGACCGGGTCCGGCGGCGTCGGGTTCAGGCTCGTCTGCACGTACATCGACACGGCCATCAGCACCGGCAGGATGAAGAACGGATCGCGCTGCGACAAGTCGTGAATCCACAGAACCCACGGCGCGCCGCGCATTTCGACCGACGCGAGCAGCACCCAGTACAGCGAGATGAACACCGGGATCTGGATCACGACGGGCAGGCAGCCGCCGAACGGATTGACCTTCTCGGTCTTGTACAGCTCCATCAGCGCGGCGTTCATCTTCTGCGGATCGCTCTTGAAGCGTTCGCGCAGCGCCTGCATGCGCGGCGTGATTTCCTTCATGCGCGCCATCGACTTGTAGCTCGCAGCCGACAGCGGGAAGAACACGGCCTTGATCAGGATCGTCAGCAGCACGATCGACCAGCCCCAGTTGCCGATGTAGCCGTGGATCTTCTCGAGCAGCCAGAACAGCGGCTTCGCGATGATCGTCACCCAGCCGTAGTCCTTCACGAGTTCCAGGCCCGGCGCGATGCCTTCGAGCATGCGCTCTTCTTCCGGACCGGCGAACAGGCGGGCCTGCACGTCGGCCGACTGGCCAGGAGCGATCGCGGCGACCGGCTGCTTCACGCCGACGCGGTACAGCGTCGGGTCGATCTTTTCAGCGTAGATGTCGCGCTTCACGCCCTGCTGCGGAATCCAGGCCGACGCGAAGTAGTGCTGCACCATCGCGACCCAGCCGTTGTCGGCGGAGTTCACGTAGTCGGCCTTGTTCTTGTCGAGGTCGCTGAAGTTGATCTTCTGGAAGTGCTTCGCGTCCGTGTAGACCGCCGGCCCGAGGAACGTGTGCGAGAACATCGGCGTTTCGACGGCCGTGTTGTCGCGCACCAGTTCCATGTAGACCGTCGGCGTGACCGGTGCCGTGCCGACGTTGTCGATCTTGGTGTCGACGCCGATCACGTAGCTGCCGCGCGTGAACGTGTAGGTCTTCACGACCTTCACGCCGCCCTTCACCGGCGACTCGAACGACAGCTTCAGCGCGTTCTGGTCACCCGTCAGCGACGTCGTGCCCGGATTCAGCTGCGTGTAGACGTCGTTGTGGTTCGGGAAATCGCCGCCGAGCAGGCCCGAGCGTGCGAGATACGTGTGGCCGGCCGTGTGGTCGAACAGCGTGATGTACAGGTCGGGCTGCTTGCCGTCGCCCTGCTTCTTCAGCGTCAGCTTCGCGAGCGTGCCGCCGCGCGTGTCGATTTCGCCGTCATACACGTCGGTCGAGAACTTCACGAGCTGCGCCTGGGCGGCCGGTGCCGTCGTCGACGGTGCGGCGCCGGCTGCGGCGGCAGGCACTTCACCTGCGGTCGTCGTCGTCGCGCCCGTGCCCGATGCACCGCCGGCAGCGGCCGCGGGGGCCGTCTGCGTGGCACTCGGGAAGAACATCGACGGGCGTCCATGGTCGCGCTGCCAGTTGTCGTACAGCATGACAGCTGACATGAAGAAGATCACCCATAGGACGGTGCGTTTGATATCCATGCGTTGTCTCAGAGTCGATGGGACCGCGCGTCGGCTTCGCCGCGAGCGCGAGTGTCGGAGTTGGGCGGCGGGACGAGGTCGATGCCGCCCGCGGAAAACGGATGGCATCGGCACACGCGCCTGACGGCGAGATACGTGCCGCGCGCGGCGCCATGATACTGGATTGCCTCGCGCGCGTAATCCGAACAGGAAGGATAAAAACGGCAACGGTTGCCGAGCATCGGGCTCACGGCAACCTTGTAGAAGCGCAGCAAGGCGATCAATACCGTTTCCATACCTTGGGCGACGCCGTTCGGCGCCGCGTCAAAACCGGCCGGGCAGGCGCGAACGCCGCACCGGGCACGGATGCGTCACTCGGACGCGGGCTTCGACGCTCGGCGGGCGATCTCCCGGACTGCCCTGTCGAGCAGTTCGCGAATCTCGGCCGCGCACATCGCCGCGAGCGGGGCGGAAGCCGCGCTCGGCAGCGCTTTCTTGTCGAAGCGCGTGTGCTGCCGCAGCAGCAGGTCGTAACCGGCGAATTCGGCCCGGCGCAGGCGAAACTGATCGCGCGCTAGCCGCTTCACGAGGTTACGCGTCACCGCACGCGGCGCATACTTCTTGCCGACGACGAGCCCCAGACGCGCGGGCTGACCGGTCGGCTTGCCGTAAATCACGAAGTGCGCAGAGCGCCGCCAGGGGCGCAAACGAAAAACGGATGAAAATTCATCCGTTTTCAGAAGTCGCGCAGCTTTCGGGAAGGCGGCTTTCGTCTGCGACGGATTCGCACCCGGCTCGACGGCACCTTCCGCGGGACTGCGGACGGCGGACACAGCGCGCAACCTGCCTTAGATGGCGAGGCGCTTGCGGCCCTTCGCGCGGCGAGCGTTGATGACCTTGCGGCCACCTGCCGTCTTCATGCGGACACGGAAGCCATGGGTGCGCTTGCGGCGCGTCACGGACGGTTGGTAAGTACGTTTCATGATGTTCTCACTTGTTCGAGAATGTCGAAATTCAGGGGACCGCGTGCCCTTAACCGGAGGCATTCGGGCGAACGCAATCGCCGGGAATACAGGATTGGTTTTCGCGGAACCCGCTATTTAAACCGTTTTTCCGTTGACGGTCAATACTTTAGGAGTCGCTCGCCTGTGCCCACCCCGAGCGATCCGGCCCCGCGCCACACACAACCGGCCTGTGGATAACTCGCTCTGTGGCCGCGTTTGGCGGTAGAATCTCGCCTTATCTCCAAGAATCCCGCACGCCGCTTCGGCTCGCGCCTGCCCCTCCAAGACTGTGACGCAGGCGTCCGACGCACGCTCGCACGACCGCTTCGGGCCTTGTTGCGCCACCGCGACAAGGGCGCCGGCGAGCCGCGCTGTGCATGCAAAAAACGACAGTTACTTGATGAACGATTTCTGGCAACACTGTTCCGCACTGCTGGAGCGCGAGCTGACGCCCCAGCAGTACGTGACGTGGATCAAACCCTTGGCCCCGGTGGCCTTCGATGCGTCGGCGAACACGCTGTCCATCGCCGCGCCGAACCGCTTCAAGCTGGACTGGGTCAAGAGCCAGTTTTCGGGCCGCATCTCCGATCTGGCCCGCGAATTCTGGAGCGCGCCGATCGAAGTCCAGTTCGTCCTCGATCCCAAGGCAGGCATGCGCAGCGCCGCCGCCGGTGCGGCACCGGCCGCCCCGCGCGCGCCGCTGGCCCCAACCGGCCCCGCCGCGACTGTGGCCGCGATCGCCGCCAACCTGGCCGCGAATGCCGGCGCTGCGCCCAGCGCCCCGGCCGACGTGCCGATGACGCCGTCGGCGGCCGCCGCGCATCACCTGAACTCCGACGACGCCGACATCGACCTGCCGAGCCTGCCCGCGCACGAAGCGGCCGCCGGCCGCCGCACGTGGCGCCCGGGCCCCGGCGCCGCGCCCGCCGCCGGCGGTGAAGCCGATTCGATGTACGAGCGTTCGAAGCTGAACCCCGTGCTCACCTTCGACAACTTCGTGACCGGCAAGGCGAACCAGCTCGCGCGCGCCGCCGCGATCCAGGTCGCGGACAACCCCGGCATCTCGTACAACCCGCTGTTCCTGTACGGCGGCGTCGGCCTCGGCAAGACCCACCTGATCCACGCGATCGGCAACCAGCTGCTGCTCGACAAGGCCGGCGCACGGATCCGCTACATCCATGCAGAACAGTACGTGTCGGACGTGGTGAAGGCGTACCAGCGCAAGGCGTTCGACGACTTCAAGCGCTACTACCACTCGCTCGACCTGCTGCTGATCGACGATATCCAGTTCTTCTCCGGCAAGTCGCGCACGCAAGAGGAATTCTTCTACGCGTTCGAGGCGCTGGTCGCGAACAAGGCGCAGGTGATCATCACCAGCGACACGTATCCGAAGGAAATCTCGGGCATCGACGATCGCCTGATCTCGCGCTTCGACTCGGGCCTCACCGTCGCGATCGAGCCGCCCGAGCTGGAAATGCGCGTCGCGATCCTGATGCGCAAGGCGCAGTCGGAAGGCGTGAACCTGTCGGAAGACGTCGCATTCTTCGTCGCGAAGCACCTGCGCTCGAACGTGCGCGAACTCGAAGGCGCGCTGCGCAAGATCCTCGCGTATTCGAAGTTCCACGGCCGCGAGATCTCGATCGAGCTGACCAAGGAAGCGCTGAAGGACCTGCTGACCGTGCAGAACCGGCAGATTTCGGTCGAGAACATCCAGAAGACCGTCGCCGACTTCTACAACATCAAGGTCGCGGACATGTACTCGAAGAAGCGTCCCGCGAACATCGCGCGGCCGCGGCAGATCGCGATGTATCTCGCGAAGGAACTCACGCAGAAGAGCCTGCCGGAAATCGGCGAGCTGTTTGGCGGGCGCGATCACACCACCGTGCTGCACGCGGTGCGCAAGATCGCCGACGAACGCAGCAAGGACGCGCAGCTCAACCACGAGCTGCACGTGCTGGAACAGACGCTGAAGGGCTGAGCGCGACGCGCGCTTGATAATTCGGCCTCCGCCCCAATTTAAGGGGGGCGGTTCGGTTTTGAGGCACAATACTGGTTTGACCGCCCCGGTGGTGGCGGGCCAAGAGCCCGGCCGGCGGGGCGCTGCGAGGCTGCTGCGCTGCAGGCCGTTACTCAACGAAGGAACTCTATGCAACTGGTCAAGACCGAACGAGACACCCTCCTCAGGCCGCTGCAAACGGTCAGCGGCATCGTCGAACGCCGCCATACGTTGCCGATCCTCGCCAACCTGCTGATCACCAAGAACGGCTCGGACGTTTCGTTCCTGTCGACCGACCTGGAGCTGCAGATCACCACGCGCGCCGATTTCGGCGTCGGCGGCGACCAGGTCGCGACCACCGTCGCCGCGCGCAAGCTGCTCGACATCCTGCGCGCGATGCCTGACGGCCAGGTCACGCTGTCGCTCGCCGACAAGCGCCTCACCGTTCAATCCGGCAAGAGCCGTTTCGCACTCCAGACGCTGGCGGCCGACGAGTTCCCGACCGTCGCGCAGGCGAAGGATTTCGGCGCAACGCTGACCGTCCCGCAGAAGTCGTTCCGCCAGCTGCTCGGCATGGTGCACTTCGCGATGGCGCAGCAGGACATCCGCTACTACCTGAACGGCATGCTGCTCGTCGTCGACGGGGACCAGCTGATGGCCGTGGCCACCGACGGCCACCGCCTCGCGTTCTCGTCGATGAAGCTCGAAGGCGGCACGTTCGGCCGCCAGGAAGTCATCGTGCCGCGCAAGACGATTCTCGAGCTGCAACGCCTGCTCGAAGACATCGACGACACCGTCACAATCGACATCGCGCAAACCCAGGCCAAGTTCACGTTCGGCCAGGTCGAGCTCGTGTCGAAACTCGTCGAGGGCAAGTTCCCCGACTTCCAGCGCGTGATCCCGAAGGCGCACAAGAACACGTTCGAGATCGGCCGTGAAGAACTGCAGCGTTCGCTGCAACGCGCGGCGATCCTGACCTCGGACAAGTTCAAGGGCGTGCGCTGCATCATCGCGCCGGGCCAGCTGAAGATCATGTCGACCAACGCCGATCAGGAAGAGGCGCAGGAAGAACTGGAGATCGCCTACCAGGGCGATACCGTCGACATCGGCTTCAACGTCACGTATCTGCTCGACGTGCTCGCGAACCTGAAGGTCGACACCGTGCAGGTGAGCCTCGGCGACGCCAGCTCGAGCGCGCTGATTACCGTGCCCGAGAACGACGAGTTCAAGTATGTCGTGATGCCGATGCGCATCTGACGCGCGCGACATCACGACACACACCAGGGGGCGGCAAGCCCCTTTGGCGTTTTTATGGCGAACTGACAACCCGCCCTTTTAGTGCCTCTTCGGCACTTGGGGCGGGCCAGGAAACTGGAGCGGCCGGCGATTTCGCTCGCTGAAACGCACCGCGCCGCCACGAGAGTGGCCTCGCAGAACCGGAAGATATCCATGAGTGAACAGCACAATTCGCAACCCGATAACAGCAGCTACGGCGCCTCGTCGATCCAGATCCTCGAAGGTCTGGAAGCGGTGCGCAAGCGCCCCGGGATGTACATCGGCGACACGTCGGACGGCACCGGTCTGCACCACCTCGTGTTCGAGGTGCTCGACAACTCGATCGACGAAGCGCTGGCCGGGTACTGCAACGACATCCACGTGACGATTCACGCCGACAACTCGATTTCCGTGACCGACAACGGCCGCGGGATTCCGACCGACGTGAAGATGAACGACAAGCACGAGCCGAAGCGCAGCGCTGCCGAGATCGTGATGACCGAGCTGCACGCCGGCGGCAAGTTCGACCAGAACAGCTACAAGGTGTCGGGCGGCCTGCACGGCGTGGGCGTATCGTGCGTGAACGCGCTGTCGAGCTGGCTGCGCCTCACGGTGCGCCGCAATGGCAAGAAGCGGTTTATGGAATTCCATCGCGGCGTCGCGCAGGATCGCGTGCTTGAGGTGGTCGATGGCGTCGAAGTGTCGCCGATGCTGGTGACCGGCGACACCGAGAACCGCGGCACCGAAGTGCACTTCATGGCCGATCCGACGATTTTCGGCACGGTCGAGTATCACTACGACATCCTCGCGAAGCGGATGCGCGAGCTTTCGTTCCTGAACAACGGTGTGCGGATTCGCCTCACCGACCTGCGTTCGGGCAAGGAAGACGATTTCGCGTTCGCCGGCGGTGTGAAGGGCTTCGTCGAGTACATCAACAAGACGAAGACCAACCTGCACCCGACGGTGTTCTTCGCCAACGGCGAGAAGGATGGCGTGGGCGTCGAAGTCGCGATGCAGTGGAACGACAGCTACAACGAAAACGTGCTGTGCTTCACGAACAACATTCCGCAGCGCGACGGCGGCACGCACTTGACCGGCCTTCGGGCCGCGATGACGCGCGTCATCAACAAGTACATCACCGACAACGAAATCGCGAAGAAGGCGAAGGTCGAAACGACCGGCGACGACATGCGCGAAGGGCTGTCGTGCGTGCTTTCCGTGAAGGTGCCGGAGCCGAAGTTCAGCTCGCAGACGAAGGACAAGCTGGTTTCTTCCGAGGTGCGTGCGCCGGTTGAAGAAGTTGTGGCGAAGGCGCTGGAAGAATTCCTTTTGGAAACGCCGATCGACGCGAAGATCATCTGCGGGAAGATCGTCGAAGCTGCTCGTGCGCGTGACGCGGCTCGGAAGGCTCGCGAGATGACGCGCCGCAAGGGCGTGCTCGACGGCGTCGGCCTGCCCGGCAAGCTCGCGGACTGCCAGGAGAAAGACCCGGCGAAGTGCGAAATCTACATCGTCGAGGGTGACTCGGCAGGTGGGTCGGCCAAGCAAGGGCGCGACCGGAAGTTCCAGGCCATCCTGCCGCTGCGCGGCAAGGTGCTGAACGTCGAGAAAGCGCGCTACGACAAGCTGCTTTCGTCGGAACAGATCGTCACGCTCGTGACTGCGCTTGGGTGCGGGATCGGCAAAGAGGATTACAACCTCGACAAGCTGCGCTATCACCGCATCATCATCATGACCGACGCGGACGTGGACGGTGCGCACATCCGGACGCTGCTGCTCACGTTCCTGTATCGCCAGATGCCGGACATGATCGAGCGCGGGTACGTGTATATCGCGCAGCCGCCGCTTTACAAGATCAAGGCGGGCAAGGACGAGCGGTATCTGAAGGATGACGTGGAGCTCAACGCGCACATGCTGCGGTTGGCGCTGCAAGGGTCGGAGCTGGTGCCGGGTGAGAATGCGGCGGCGATTTCGGGTGATGCGCTTGGGGAGCTGGCGCGATCGTATCTGCTGTCGCAGAGCGTGATCGAGCGGTTGAGCCGGTTGTATGATCCGGCCGCGCTGGAGGCGGTCATGGATGGGGTGGTGATCGACCTCTCTAACGAGGCTTCGACCGAGGCTTCGGCTAAGGCGCTGCACGCTGCGTTGCATGATGAAGCGCTGAAGAACGAAGTGCGTGTGGTGCCTTCGTATGATCCGGTTCGCGAACAGCGGTCGCTGCATGTCGAGCGTACGCATCACGGCAACGTGCGAGTTTCGGTCATCGACCAGGAATTCCAGCACACGGCGGATTATCAGCAGCTCGTGACCACCGCGAATACGTTCAAGGGGCTCATCGGGGAAGGTGCGGTCATCAAGCGCGGTGAGCGCAGCATGGCCGTGGCGGACTTCAAGAGCGCGATGAAGTGGTTGTTGGCGGATGCTGAACGCAACGTCTCCAAACAACGCTATAAGGGGCTCGGCGAGATGAACCCCGAGCAGCTGTGGGAAACGACGATGGATCCGGCAGTGCGGCGTCTGCTGCGTGTGCAGATCGAGGATGCGATTGCTGCGGATGGGATCTTTACTACCCTCATGGGGGATGATGTGGAGCCGCGGCGTGCGTTTATCGAGTCGAATGCGTTGCGGGCGGGGAATATTGACGTTTGAGGTGCTTTGTAGACCTAGGGCGCCAGAGTAAGTGCGACTGGCGCCACAGTTTTGCGACTGGACGACGAAGTTGATGCGACCGCCCTACTGTCGAACATCACGATAAGGAAATTTGCCGAAGGCGTTAGGCGCGCGCCCGCCTAACTCAGGGCACAAATTCTCTGATGGCCTTGGAAGGCCAGCCCCCTGAGTGGGAAACTTTGTGAGGGTCGGGAATCCGATCCTCACCAACTCCTCCTATTGCCAAAAAACCAATCGCTCTCGGTTGGTTTTTTCTCCCAAGGTTTGGTGCGGATTCCGGACCTGGTCTGGCGAGCGCCACCCCTGCCAACCTAGGATGTCCCCTACCGACACCTCCAGTCACCGCCTAATGAGTCGGACATGCAAAACATAGTGGAACCAAGCCCTGCAAGGGATTGCCGGGAGCCGGATATGCTGCGAACTCCCAGAACGAATATCGATCTGATTTAGAACCTGGGAGCTGGAGCGCGCCGACATGACCGACGATTTCTTCCGAAGCCGCCTTGATTCGATGATCGACCTGCGCCATCCGCTTGCGGTGCTCGCGACGCGCATGCCGTGGGCGCAGCTCGAAGCTACGATGGCGCCGCTGTTCGCGCATCGCAATCGTGAAGGCATTGCTGCGCAGGTGATCGATCTGTTCGGCGCGACAGCGC
>NZ_NKFM01000003.1:0-13542 GCF_002223085.1 Burkholderia sp. HI2714
CTCATACACCGCCTCCAACGTCAGTTCCTGTCGTCTGGCGATCTCTTTCGCTCGCACGCCGTCGCTGAACATCAGAATCGTCCGCGACCGGTCTCGTATTCGCCAATCACGACGGCTTCTCGCCATCGCTTCAAGCTTTGTACGTTCTTCCTGCGTCAGTTCCAGCGCTTTCAATGCCATCAGCTTCGTTGCTCGTCCCGTCCAGTTCGAACCATGATTGTAGAGACATTTCATGTCGAAGGCTTATTTTGACATGCGGTGCCGGGGGTCGCCGAACCTCTCGAATAGTCTTATATAAGCGACACGGCAGAAGCAGCCTCGGTCGCCCGTGAACCGCCCCGCCGCATCGAGCTCAATCCTCCGCCGCTCACCGCCCCACCATCGCCCTCACCACGCCGTCCCGGCGAATCAGCCCGTGATACAGCGCAGCGGCAAAGTGCGCGAGGAACGTCGCGAAGAACAGATACGCCAGCACCCGGTGCGCGACCCGGAGCCAGGCAAACGTCACCGGATCCGCTGCCACGATCGCCGGCAGCTGCACACCACCGCCCAACGTCACCGGATACCCGCCGGCCGACAGCATCGCCCACCCGATCAGGGGCATCGCGAGCATCAGCGCATACAGCGCGAGATGCGACCCGCGCGCGGCAACCTTCTGCCACCACGGCAGATCCTCGGGCAATGCCGGCGGCTTCGACAGAACCCGCACCACGATCCGCACGCAAACCAGCACGAGCACGGCAATACCCAGAGGCTTGTGGATCGCCACCAGAAGCGCATGCCGCTCAGAGACAGACGCCACCATCCCCACCCCGATGAACAGCATCGCGATGATCATCGCGGCCATCACCCAGTGCAGCACCCGCGCCGGCAAGCCAAACGTCGTCGAAGCCTTCATCACCGTCCCTCCCCACTCAATCGCGCCACGCCCGCTACCCCGGCCTCTTCACTCGTCCTGCGCAGATACGAATCCGCATAGGCCGCCGACCGCGCCGCCAGCAACGGATCCCCCGACGCCTGAATCCCCTGCGGCAGCACCGTCGGGTCGTAATTCACATCTCGGCACGGCCCGCTGTCCTGCGCCTCCACGCGGTCGAGCACGAGCGTGCCCGCATCGAGCGTCGTGCGCTGTGCAGGCCAGACCTTCGTCGCGTCGTCCACCGGGTCGCCAGGCGCCGCCAGCGTGACCAGCAGCTTCCACTTCTGCGGACCGGCCGCGATGCGCTGCGTCACGTCCTGCTGCAACACGTTCGGGTCCGCCGCCGTTGCGACGTCGCCGGCGCCGGCCGTCTGCTCCGGCACGACGCGCCACCGCACCGCCTGGCGCTTGCCCGCCGCGTCGACGAAGTAGAACGCGTTCAATCCGTAATAACTTTCGGTGACGTAGCTCGCGCTCGGCTTCGCACCTTTCACCCATTCGCGGAACGCGGCCGTCTCAGGGTGCGCACCGAAAAACGCCTTCACCTTCGCCGGATCGGGCTTGCCCGTCTTCGGATCGGCTCGCGTCGCCAGCAATTGCGCGTAGAACGCCTGCGGCGTCGCGACCGGGAACACCGGCATCGCGTTCATCCCGGTGCGCCATTGCTCGCCATCGGGCGCGGTGAGCTTCAGCGCGAGGCTGCGGATCGGCACGCTGCTGTCGGGCGCATACGGATTCCCGCCCGGCAACGCGAAGCGCCCGACCACCGGCGTGCGCACCGCCTTGAAGAATGGCGCGACCGAATACGCGCTCGCGGCGCCGTTGCCTTCGAAGTAACCGGTCACGCACACGCCCTTCGCGTGATTGCGCCGGAAACCCGGGTGAATGCCGCCGCCGGCCGTCTGCAACGCATCGACGACCCGGTGCGGGGTCAGACGCGCCGGCGCGAGCCAGCCGCCGACATACCCGAACGCCACGGCCACGCCGGCCACCGCGCCGCCGATCGCGGCCCAGCGCCACCACCCGCGCCCGGGCTCGCGCTGCGGCGAAGAAGAGGAAGAAGATCGCTCCATATATAGGCTCCCGACCGTCAGGTCATTGTCGAACCCGCGTAGGACGCCGCCCGCGCCGCTTTATTCCAAGAAAAGTTTTTTCGTATGCTGGTGGAATAAGCGGCGCCGACCGGCGTCCTACGTGGCATCTCGACCCATTCGGCAACCGGCCTAGCCATGCCCTCTACCGCCCTCGACGACGACGCACTGCGCGAACTCATCCCCAGGCTGCGACGCTTCGCGCTCTGGCTCGCGCGCGACGTCCACGCAGCCGACGATCTCGTCCAGTCGACGCTCGAGCGCGCGCTGTCGCGCTGGACGAGCCGCCGCGACGACGCCTCGCTGCGCAGCTGGCTCTTCACGATCCTGTACCGGCAGTTTCTCGACGGCAAGCGCAGCGCGAAGCGCTACGCGTGGCTGCTTGGGCGCATCCGCGACGACGATGACGCGCACTGGCCCTCCGCCGAACGCGAATTCGCGGCGCGCGCGACGCTCGAAGCATTCGGCCGGCTCTCCGACGAGCAGCGCAGCCTGCTGCTGCTCGTCGCGGTCGAAGGCTTCACCTATCAGGAAGTCGCCGACCTGCTTGAGGTGCCGATCGGCACCGTGATGTCGCGGCTCTCCCGCGCGCGCCAGGCGCTGCGCCAGTTGAGCGACGGCGAGCTCCCCGCTCCTTCTTTGCGTTTGATGAAAAAATGAACACGCCTCCGAACGAACACGACCTCCAGGCCTATGTCGACGGCCAGCTCGACGACGATGCGCGTGCCGCGGTCGAGCGCTATCTCGCGCTGCATCCTGAACGCGCGGAACAGGTGAAGCAATGGCAGCAGGATGCGCAGCGGTTGCGGGCCGCGCTTGAGAGCGTGCGAATGCCGGCGGACAACCCGGCGCTGGATCCGACGGCGATTCGCGGCCGGCGGGCGGAGCGCTCGCGGATGCGGTTCGCAATGGCGGCTTCGTTCGTGTTTTGCGTCGGGCTCGGGACGTTCGGCGGATGGCAGGCGCGCGGGTGGAACGCGGCGCCGCCCATCGCGCCGATGAGCGATGCGGTCAAGGCTTACCAGATGATGGTGGTCGATCGGACGGCGAAGGTCGATTACCGGCCGACCGGTGCGGGCGATTTGCAGGGATGGCTCACCAAAGGCGTGGGCGCATCAGCGAAGCTGCCGGATTTGAGTGCGGCGGGGTTCAGGCCGGTCGGCGGCCGGTTGTTCACGACAGACAGCGGCGCTACCGCTGCGATGGTGCTCTATGAGGACGAGGCCGGACGGACGCTGAGCTTCTATCTCCGGCCGGCCGAATCGAAACATCGGCTGTTGCCGGCCGGGCAACGCGTGGATGGTGCGTTGCTCGCGCGATATGGATCGGTGAATGGGCTCAACTATGCGGTGGTCGGGCCGGCCGGGAGTCTCGGGGAGAAAGCGGTCGTGCAGGCGCTCGATCGGCAGACTTGAAGTAGCAGGATGCGCGCCCGGTTGGCGGTTGGTGGTAGCCGCCAGCGCCTTTGGTGGGGCGGCCCGGCGGGCTTGAATGGGCGCACGCTCACCACTCGAATGCACAGCGTTTCGACTGACTTTCCCTGGCTGTTATGCACATCGAGGCCACGCCGGTGCCCTCACCTTTGGAATCACAGGGTTTCGAGTCGCCGTGGAGCAGGATATCCACATCGATCACACGTAAGCGATCCGCCTTCCAAGGCGGGCTACGATCCTGTCCGTCCAGGTAGAGTCGCCACCGGGACCTGGCTGCCGGCAAGCATCTTGTTCGTTCGGCGCACAAACACCCAGTGCCAAACCCAGAGGAAAACCGCGACGCCGCCAGCGATGGAGCCAATGGTATTGGGTATCAACGAAAGAACCTGGGCAAGACACCACCCGATGCCGCTGATCCGGCCGAACGAGCGCAACCCCGACAGAGCCGGATTGATACGAGACTCCGCTTCCAGAGACTTCGCAACGTTGGAAATAATGAAGAAGTCCTCGATGAAGTTGTAGGGCAAGAGGAACATCAGCCAGACGCTGTTGGGTTCAGCCGCACGCGATCCTCGATTGACCGATTTCAGGGTAGTCCTGAGGTCGCTCGCGTAGGCATAGACCAGCGCCAGGAAAACCGCGATGACGACGATGCTTCCGATTGTTCCAAGCACCGCTATTTCGCCGAGAACGCCCCCGTCTTCGGAGGGATAGACAAGGGGATAGGCGAGCCCAAAGGCAATGGGGATGCTCAGAATGGCCTTGAGAATGGTCCGTGCAGTTGCGCTCATGTGTATCGGAGGGAATCGGTGCGTTGTCACCGGCAGCATAGCGAACGATCATCCTCGCTGTGCGACTTTGTCCTGCTCTATGCCGCCTTCTCTCGCGACGCTAGCCGAGTCGGTATCTGAACCGCACCGGGAATCGTGACGTCGAGTTGTATGGAAGCGCGATATCCACGACCCGTGAAGTAACGCGAACCTCCTCGCCGAATTCGCGTACCCTCACCCATTGAATGCACAGGATTTCGAGTGCGTTGGCGGCTCGATATCCACAAGGCATTCCATCACGGCAGATCGTGCGAACACGCTCCACATCGCCTGCGCTATTCCGGACAATCCCTGTCAGACAAGACGTTCGGGCTGATTCGCATGGTCGAATGCATGGTGCTCACCTGTCCGACGCACAGCGATTCGACTGGTTGGGCGTGCGGGTTGTCCACATGCGCGCTGTGGACAAGCGCACGAAACCCGATGCACGTTCCGCATGCACCTCGTGCTCAGGGCTTGCTTCTCTCCGTTCAGTCGCGCCCAGCTTATGATCCGGGCACACGCTCACCTTTTGCCCGCACAGCGTTTCGCATCGTTTTGTGCCTGGTTATCCGCATATGAGGGCTGACTACCTTCATCGTCTCCGAACCTCGGCGGTATGCAAAATCGAGGCACCGCTCATATAGCGTTCGTGCTTCTCGTTCACGGCTTGCTCATGACGTTGCCCGGATATTGCGGGTTCGGGCTCATCTTCGGCACCTGCTGCGGCTCCAGGAAATACTGCGATTCGTCCGGGATAACGCCGTCTACATATCGATTGTCCTCCCACAACAATCGCCAGTGCGTCTTGACGGGCGTTCTCATCTCGTTGTCCCTGAGGTTCGGCGCACAGATGTCCCGAATGAGGTAATTGAAGCAGCCATTGCCGCGCAGACTGCGTTCGCCGACCGGCACGATGCCCAGCCATTTCGATCGCTCGACGGCAACAGGCTCCCAGATGCCGTCACGAGGCACCTTCTCGCCGGACTTGATCACCGGGCCAACTGGTTCTGGAACCTCGGGCAAGTCCTCCGGAAACACCGGATACGGAACCGTGTAGAAGGTGCTCCTGTATGCGTCCGGGGACAGCAGCAGCCCCACCGAGCGCAGTTGCGCCAGATCGTTGTTCAACCTCGACGGCTCGAGTGGCACATGGTCCATCTGGTATTCCGATGCGTGAAGCAGTTGGGCCAGCGCATCGATCTTTGGCGGATACGGGGCGAACTGCGCGCCACGCTCCCAGTAGTCGCAGTGGGGGAAAAAATACGCGTTCAAATAGTTGGACCGATCGACCGCGTATTCCAGCGGCTCGCCGGTCTGCCAGACGAACCGCTGCCCGCGGGCCAACTCGGACCCGCGTGCTCGTATTCGTTCGCGAAAATCGCAAACGCATCGCGCTTGCGCTTCCAGAGCGAATAACTGGTCAGACGTTGAAGCAGCCAGAAAATCTTGCGTCGAGTGGCGTCGTCCGTCATGTCGTACAGCTTGATCGTGTCCGTCATCGCCGACCTTCGCGATTCGCCGTCGATCGAGTCGTTGCGGTCATTTTGTTGTTGATCATCTTGGTCTGGATGTCGCCGCCCGCCCGCACTACGAACGCTTCACCAGATGCCACGTCACCCAGTGCACCTTGAGCTCGCCGAGATTGTCCCTGACGAGCATGTCCGGCATCGCCGCGCCGGCTTCGACGTGCAGCGTCTTGCCACCGTACTCGGCCGTCTGCC
Organism: Burkholderia sp. HI2714; assembly: GCF_002223085.1. Classification (NCBI taxonomy): domain Bacteria; kingdom Pseudomonadati; phylum Pseudomonadota; class Betaproteobacteria; order Burkholderiales; family Burkholderiaceae; genus Burkholderia; species Burkholderia sp. HI2714. Next base: position 5,977 of record NZ_NKFM01000003.1, read on the forward strand.
ATTCGCCTGAAACCGGGCAGCGATCGCCGGTCCGGACCTGCGTGACGGTTTCCCGGTCCGGCTGCGGCGCCGGCGGCTCAAGGAAATACTGCGATTCGTCGGGAATGACGCCGTCCGCGTATCGCTTGTCTTCCCACAACAGTCGCCAGTGTGTCTTGAAGACCTCTCCCGTGTCATCGTCGCTGAAGTTCGGTGCGCGGATATCCCGAATGAAATAATTGAAACAGCCATTGCCGCGCAAACTACGATTGCCGACCGGCACGATACCCAGCAATTTCGATTGCTCGACGGCAACGGGTTCCCAGATGCCGTCGCAAGGCACCTTGTCGCCGGACTTGATCACCGGGCCGACTGGCTCAGGAACCTCCGGCAAATCCATCGGAAACACGGGATACGGAAGGGTGTAGAAGCTGTGCTCGTATGCATGCGGGGACAGCAGCAAATCTATCGAAGTCAATTGTGCGACGTAGTCTTCCAAAGGTGGCGGCTCAAACGGCGCATACTCTATCTGGTATTCCGACGCATGTAGCAGTTGAGCCAGCGCATCGACCTTCGGCGGATAGGGGGCAGCCTGCGCACCGCGATCCCAGTAATCGTAATGGGGGAAGAAATACGCGTTCAAATGGTTGTACCGATCGATCGCGTATTGCAGCGGCTCACCGCGCTGCCAGACAAACCGATACCCGCGGGCCAATTCGGGCAATCCTCGATCGTAAGCGGCGAGAATCTCGAAGATGGTGGGCAAATTGTCTGCCGGCACGCGCTCAGGATCGTCTTCTGGCCAGGTCTTCACCGCGTGCTCGTATTCGTTTGCGAAGATCGCAAACGCATCACGCTTGCGCTTCCAGAGCGAATAGCTGGTCAGACGTTGAAGCAGCCAGAAAATCCTGCGCCGCGTCGCGTCATCCGTCATGTCGTCCTGCTTGATCGTATCCGTCATCTCTGACCTTCATTGTTCGCTGCCGATCGAGTCGCTGCAGTCACTTTACTGTTGGTCGCCTTGGTCTGGATTTCATCACCCGCCAGCCGGCGTGTCTTCGTCGAGTAGTGGATGTCGTCCTCGTACTTGCTGTAGCCGTACACCTTCTCGACATTCTCCCAGTTCGTCTTGTGAAACTCGATCTTGACGCCGTTGTACTCTTGCGTGACGTGCAGATCCGCGTGCCCGGTGAAATTCTCGAATTGCTTCTTGATCTTGTTCCCTTCTTCGGTCACAAACGCCGACAGTGCGCCGAAGTCGACAACCAATTGATCGGCGCCGCCTTCGAGATACTGCACGGGCGTCGCCGTGCCGTACTGTTCGGCAATCTTTCCGGCCCACGCATTAGCCGTGGGCATCCGCTCGCCGAAATCGTGCGGCAACTGCATGACGACGATGAACCCGTTGCCGTTCCAGGTATCCAGCACCGCGGAGAGCCTGCGCCACTCCTCCGCGCTCTTCGGCGGCTCGCCGACGCCCCAGAACGCGGGGTTCCGGCCGCCCGCCGAACTGCCGGCCTGCCATGTCGCAAGTTCGGACGGGTTACCGAACACGCGATACACCTTCTTGCCAGCGAGCTCCTTCGCACTCAGCGCCGTGATCGGGCCGCTGAACGACGCGATGTCGAGAAACACATCCTTATCGCCGTACAGCGGCATCTTGCCTTTCCGGTCGATGATGTTCGGCCAACCCTGGGCAATTTTCTTGCCGTATTTCGCCTTGAGCCGCGCCTCGCCACTTTTGTTCGCCAGGCACTCCTCGGACGGAAAACGACCGCGACGAATATCGCGGGCAAACTTGCGCTCCTGCAGATACGCCTCTGCCTCGCGCGCGATCTTCGGTGCGCCACCCGTCGCGATTTCATGCATCTCGCCGCGATAGACCATGTTCTGCAGCACCCTGAGCTTCGCGTTCAGCTCCTTGATCGCCTCCGGCACGATCTTGTCGGCCATATCCTGAATCGCGTGAAAACCGCTGCTGACGCGCTCGAGCGCGGCGCGATACTTGTCCGGGAGCAACCTGCCGACGCCTGCCTCGAGCACACGACTAATGGAAACTCGTATGCCCGCGCAAAAATCCTTCAGCTTCCCGAGGACCAGCGCCTGGTACTTGGTCAAGTCCAGCGCCTTCAACCACTTCGGCGCGTCGCCGTGCCCCATCCGGTTCAGGAATTGCACGACCGCCTTGAGCAGTTCGGCATCCTTCGCGACATCGCCGGTGACCTTCAGCAGCAAGCGTCCGAGCCCCTTGATGACGCCGCCCACGACCGGGATCAGCGCGAAGATGAGCACGACCAGCAGCAAGCGCTGCATCTTGTCGTCGCGCTTGGCCGGATCCTGGCTCATGCCGATGCTGACGGCCAGCAGGTCGCGAACGGCGGTTGCGTCACCCACGAGCGGAACCATGCCGATCGCGGCATCGACGATGATCTGGCTGATGGTCTGCTTTTCGTTGAACGCGCCTTCCAGCGTTCCCCAGCACCATTGCCCGACCTCCAGCGACGTTGCCTTGAAATCCTCGATCGTCCAGCTCACGCTCACGCTCCCCCGTGCTTGTTGATGATTGCGTCGATGTCGGCTTCGGAGAGGCTTTCTCCCTTGTAGTCGGGATTGGCGGTCGTATCCTTGCGCGCATACGGGCGCGCGTCCGGCCCGAGTTCGACCTTGATCGCGCCGGCCGGCACGTTCTCCAGATGCATCCGTCCCTGCGAATCCAGCACGCCTTCGCGCGTGGCGCCATCGGACAGCGTCGCGATGTACTTCGCGCCCTGCACCGGCTCGTTGTCGTGATACTGGTATTGCAGCGTGGCCGCATGCACGGAAGTCGGCAGCGCCGGCAACGGATAGGCGAGACTCGTCGGCCCCGCGAACGTATGCGACGCACCCTTGATGTCGACCTTGCCCGGCGCATGAACCTCGACGTTTCCACCCTGGATCCGGATGTACGCGCCGCCGCTCGTCAGCAGGATCCCCTGATCGGCCGCGATCTCGATCCGATCCGTCGACGACACCACCTTCACCGCCTTCTGCGCGGTCACCTCGATGTTGTCCGCCTGCGCCTGGATCTCGACCTTGCCCTTGCCCGCGAACAGCTTCATCCCCGCGTTCTGCACGAACAGGCTCAGCTTCTGCCCGATGCTCCCGATCAACGACTTGCCCGCCGCGACGTGCACGCTCTGCCCGCTCGCCACGTTCACGTGATCGTTCGCGGCCACATGCACCGACTGCTGCGTCGACATCCCGATCCCCGATGGGCTGCCGAACAGCATCACCGGTTCCTTGAATGCATTCGCGTTACCCGTGCCGCCGCCTGCCGTGCGCCCGCCGGACGCGCTGCCCGATGCGCTGTCCTGCGTCGCATCCGTGAACGCGCGCATCGTGTCCTGCGCGTCCTTCATGCTTTCAGCCTGATGCTGCTCGCTCACGCCCGACATCGCCTCGACGAGGCTTTCGCCCGTCACGAGCTGCTGCTGCGCTTCCTTCACGTCGAGTGGCTGGCTGTTCGCCGCCTTCGGGTGCGTCGTCACGTACAGGCCCTGGCTCGCCCGCACCGCGCCATACGCATCCGAGCGCAGGTCGAACCCGCTGCCGAGGTACGACCCGCGCGAATTGCCGTTCTGGTCGATGATGTAGCCCAGATGCAGCAAGCTGTTCGCGCTGCTGCTCATCAGCTGCACGCGGTTCTGCCCGGTCGCGTCGTCCATCACGAGCTGGTTGTAACCGCCGCCCGAATACTCCTTCGACCGATACCCGGACAGGATCCCGTCGGTATGCCATTGCGGCTGGTTCGCGCCGTTGTACACGCGCCCGACCGCGAGCGGCCGGTCGCAGTCGCCGCCGACGTAGTCGATCAGCACTTCCTCGCCGATGCGTGGCACGTGCACGCCGCCGTAGCCGCCACCCGTATCCGACTGCACGACGCGCACCCAGCACGACGCGTTCTCGTTGCCCGGATTCAACCGGTCCCACACGAACTGCACACGGATCCGGTTCAACTCGTCGGTATAGACCTCCTCGCCCTGCGGCCCGACGACGATCGCCGTCTCGAGGTGCATCTCCGGTTTGCGATGCTCGAACGGGCTGCGATACGGCACGCTCACGCGTTGCGCTTCGACTTCGACGAGATAGAAGCCGGTCGAGCCGTCGTCGTGCGATACCTGAAGGCCGGGGGTATTTTCGTATCGCGCGCGCACCTGATCGAGCGCGCGACCCAGGCTGTGCGGGAAATCCGAGTCGGTGCCCGAGACGGGCAAGTTGTTCTCGATCCACCAGGAAACGCCGATCGCGGCAAACTCGCGCTGATCAGAGGGATCGCGATCGTGCGCGGGATGATCGGCCAGCGTGAAGCGCCGGCCCGCATCGATCGCGCGCACCCCGCCCGCGCCATGAAAGCGCTTCGCCTGCGACTCCCATTCCTCCATCCGCACCTTCGTCAGATGGTCGCCGCGCGACTGGTCGAGGTACGTGTAGGCGCCCGTGTACTCGTAGACCTCGAGCTGATCCGGCAGCTCGCCCTGACCGCCCATCGTCGGCAGCGACGTGCCCTTGGGGTTCGCCGACTGCGAAGGATTCTTGTAGTCGAACGTGCGCGTCGTGCGCGTGACGCTCTGCAGCGTGCGCGTGCCCGACCATTGCGTGAATGCGTCGGCGTCGCTGCCCACGCCGCCGCTGTAGAAGCGTAGCGTTTCCGGCGACAGCGGTACGAGCGCCTGCAGGTTGTCGGTGATCACGAGCGTATGCGACTTGCCGTCGTCGGCCTGCTGCCACGTGCCGTACAGCCCCTCGTCCTCCATCAGCCGGTGCACGAAGTTCCAGTCCGTCTCGCTTTGCCGCGTATACGACCGGTTCTCCAGGGGCTGCGACAACGCAAACCGGAACCGTCCGCGTGCTTCCGGATGCATGCCGAGCACATCGGAAATAATTTCCTCTGCATTCTTGTCGATCCAGATTTTCTCGTCGCGGCGGAACCGCAGCACATGCATCCACGCGTGCAGTTCCAGCTGATAGGTCGTCACCCCGCCGTTCGCGCCAAGCCGGCGCGCGGTGTAGATGTAGCCGCTGACGGGCCGGTACGCATTGTTCGCCTGCTGGATCCACAGCGTGGCCGGTTGGGCGATCAGCTTCTTGAGTTCGAGATCGTCGTTGCCCGCGACGACGTCGAGCGTGAACGAATAGTCCCGCCCGATCCGCGATCGGCCGATCGCGCGCTGTACGGCGAGTACGTTGGCGCCCAGCGGCGTATCCAACTTGAGCAAGCGGTCCTGCTGAAGCAATCCACCGCGAAGCGCGGCGTAGATGTCCGGCACGTTCATGATGCAGCCCTTTTTTATTTCAGCACCCTCGGATGGTGTCTGTGACTCAGTCGCGCGAGATTCTACCGTTTAATCAGGGCATTAAGGCTAATCGTCGGACCAGGAAAAGGGACATGACAGCAACCCGCGCCGGGTGATCCGTCGCATGTATCGCCCCGGCCGTCGTCGCTTCGTTCGGTTCAGGCTGGTGTGCCGTCGTCACCCAGGCCGCTGCGTTTCAACGTTTCGCGCAGGCAGTACCGGCACACGGGTTCGCCGGCATTCCACAGCATCCGGAACGCTTCCTCGTCAGCGATTCTGAGCGCCGAATCCTCGACCCCGCCTCCCGGCCCAAGCACCTGATGCAGAAACGCTTCGCTGAACCAGTACTTCAGCTCATGCCTCGTCGTGCCATCGGTCACCTGCACGACACGACAATCGCGAATCCCGTCAGTCGACAGGATCGCTGCTTCGATATCAGGCGATGTCGGTACCGGCGAGATCAACCCGTGAAGCTCGCATCGCATGAAACCCTCCGACCGTGTCGCATCGGCCGCGACGACGGATGTGTCGAATGCCTGCTGCAGCGACCTGGGCTCACGTGGTGTTTCACCGGACCGCACGAGCAACTCGTCAACACACGTCGAGCAGCCATAGGCCCGCAAACGCTCGAGCGCTGCAATTTTCGGGAACGCGGTGACATGGGCAACGTTCCCGACGAACGACGCTTCGACTTCAAGTTCGTCGAACTCGGCACGCAGCACCCACATTTCACGGCTGTACTTCGGCCGGTCGAGCGAGACCTTGACCAGTTCCCCGGGCGCAAACTGGCCGCGCACCCGGACGCGTGCATGGACACGCTCCGAGGTCATTCTGACAACGTTGAACCCGTGCCGATGGCAAACAATCGGTCCCATCACTGGCTCCCCTTGCGAGCATCGTTGGTATCGCCCTGCTTTTTGCCTGGGTTCATCTCGTCGCGGAAAACATCGATTCTTCGCAGCGCTGCAACGCGGTCGGTGAATCGATCTTTTACCGGGACGTCTCGGCGTATCCGGTTCATATCGTGGCGAACCACCTGGCGATATCGTCGATGTCTTTGCGGGACAGCTTCCCGATGCGATCGACGAACACCCCATAGTCGAGATCGAACTTCACGTTGAATCGCTCGCCTTTGTAGCGGCAACACAGGACATCGGCTTCGGGCATCGATACGCGCTGCTCGAACACGATGTCGCCCGGATGTTGCTGCAACCGGTGTACGACAGCATCGATATCGAGTGCGTCGAGCCGGGTCAACGAGGAATCGCTCATCTGTCGCGAGCCTGTGCGCCAGGCCTTCGGATCCTGAATGCCGGCGATTCTACAGACACAGCTGCACATGCATCGTCCGATGCGTCTCACAGCTCGCCGCTTCATTCATCCGATCACCGCACGCAGTGCATATCCTGCGCGGATCACAGTCGACGGACTGTGCTTATCCAAAGGTGTTAACAGAGTTCGTATACATACGTAGTGATAGTTAACAAACCCTGTGCCTCACAGTGGATAACGTCCCTAACCCCATGAATTCTCGACGGGAAGCAGAATGCATAACCCTGGGTGCGCGACGTGAACAGCTCCCGGCAGCACAGAACAACTTTTCGTCGATTCACAGCCGCGGCGACATATCCTCAATCGCTCCACTGTGAATCCAGAGGCTTGCCGGATGGTTATCCAGAGGGCAATGTGGATAACATCACAGCGCATGGACGCGTTTTGCTGTGATGCGAACAGGTGAAGCCAACGTTCCCGGCATCGCCAGCCCACGTCGATCGTCGGCGTCCGCGCACCTCGATTCAAAAAATTTTCACGAAGGGGCTTGTGCTCCTCAAAAACCCTCTCTATAATTCGCGGCTTCTTAGGCTCGTAGCTCAGTTGGTTAGAGCACCACCTTGACATGGTGGGGGTCGTTGGTTCGAATCCAATCGAGCCTACCAACGAACAAATGAAGGGGTCTGGCAGCACAACTTGCCTACAGGCAATGCGGCTCGCCAACATACAAACGCCACGCGGCAACATCGCGTGGCGTTTTTCTTTTTCCGGCCGAAACAACGCCTGTCGCCCCGATGCGTTGCGCGATCCGCGGCATCGCATCGTTCCTCACCGACACCTCGATCCGCCATACAACGTATGCGGTCTTTTAACGACACCCATCAGAGGTTGGGAGTGGCAGGCATGCTCCATGGCATGAGGGCCGCGTAGTCGTCGGCGGTTGCAGCGAGAGGCAGCTTCGTGAACAGCCAGACGAGGTAGC
>NZ_NKFM01000063.1:0-13464 GCF_002223085.1 Burkholderia sp. HI2714
GGATCCTCCGGTTGCCGGGAAATGCGTGCATTTTCCACCTGGGCACATCGATGCCGTTGGCCCGTGAGGATCCACCCCTCTCTTGCTCTCACGTGCGTGGGTGGGACGCGTTCATTTCAATTCTCCTGTCGGCTATCGGCATGCCGGCCCGCAAGCAGGCCTCGGTTGAGAAGTCTGACGGGTCGAGTGGGGTCTGCCGGCTGCCTTTCGCCAACGTCCGTCGCTTGACCGCGGCAATGATCGTCTCTCGATTGCTTTCGAGCACGATGCGCCATTGCGTGGTTGCGGCAGCCTCTGTGCCGCACTTTTCTCGTATGACGTTCGCCCGGAGCTTGGTTGCAACGTACCGCAACCGAGGCCGCGGGAAGAGAGCGGCCGGCTTGGATCGTCACTGACGATCGGGTAGGTCAGACGAGTGGCGAAGTCCGTCATCGTGCGCGGTAAGCGGTCTCGCAACGAAGGGTGATAGGAGTATTGCAGTTGACTGTGAAAATTCAAGGAAGGCGCAATGGCTCGATCCGCCGCATTCAATGCACGTCACGGGCGACGATGGAGGCCAACGCCCGATCGCCGTCGCGTTGGGCAGTGTCTTCCGTGGAAAAGACGTCGGTACTGAATGCGATCAGTTTGAAGCCGGATCCCGCGGAGCGAGGAACCGTGATGCCCCAGTGCCAGCCGCCATCTTGCTGGAACACGTGGAGCGCGGGGGGGCCTTGGCCCAGTGCTGGTGAAGAAGTCGTCATCGCGTGCTCTCCCGTCGTGGGGCAATTGCGGGGCAACTACATCGGACGCGTCAACCCAGTCTACGGACACTTTTGCTGCGGCGCAATATTCGAGTTTTAAGAAAATGCCAATGTGTGAAACGCCACAATTTTGAAATACAAATATGCAATGCCGGAGATGGCTGGCATATTGGTGTGACGATTTGGACTTATTGGAGGCTTTATGGATCGCAGTTCGCTTGTGTGGGCGGGGGTGCCGCATAGCAGCGATGGCGTCGTGTTTCAGATTCGGGTCGGTCACGGACTTCAGCGTTTTCATATTGCTCGATTGATTCTCGAGAAGGCGTGCGACCTTGAGCGACTGGCGTCTGACGCACGACAGCTCGAATGCTTTTACGAGCATTTGACGCCGATCCTGGCAGTCGCGCGGAAGACGCGCTCAAAGGCGAAAGCCGATACGGTTTCGCTGAATGTTTCGGATTTTGTCCGGCCGGGGATTGCTCGGGGCGAGCCGGCGGCTTGGGCGGTGATGCTGTGAGCGCCGTAGGGCGATTGAGGAGAGCGGAGTTTTCGGTCCTGGAGCGGACGGGCGTGGGGCTTGGCGAGCGTTACGCGTTACGTCTTGTCGCGTGCGGCGCAGGTACTGCTGCAGTGTTGGCGGGATGCTTTTTGCGGGCTTCCGCGTAGTCTCGTGATTGAGCGGCGCGATGAAAGGGCGTCGCGTGATGACTGCATACCCATGAATGAAAAGCGCTGGCCGGTGAACTGGCCAGCAAAGTGGTCCTGGCGATCCGAGGTTGAGTGTGCCAGAACCAAAGACACTGAACGGCGTGCGCGTGCAGCCAGGCGAGCATCTCAAACGATCGGCCCCGAAAGTCAGGGCTTCTCCGGCTCGACCTTGCGCAATAATCTGTGATCGCAGTTTAGGCTGGGCTAACGGATGCGACCAGACGTGCACTCACGTTCGGAAAATTGAAGGCATCGCAGGGCTTCTTCGGAACTGTCCATGTGGCGATCATCGCGGCGGTCGGCAGATAGTCGGGATCGGCCGACGCGACCCCGGCCCACACGCCGCGAGACACCTGTCTGCCATGGAGATAAAAGTGCAGCTCCCGGCCAGCGCGGTCGCACATACACTTGATTCTCTCCACCGATTGGCCCAATCCTCTAATCCGTGCGATTTGGTTGCGATCCAGCTCGAACAGGGCACTCACCACGCCGTCACAATTGCCAATGGCAATCATGTCGCTGTCATCCGTCAACGCCCATGTCGGATGCGGCGTGCCTAGGCGCAGCATGAAATAATCCGCAGACTCTGAACCAACCATACTGTTTCTCCTGCAAAAGATCCGTTGTTCTGCTAACTGAAGATCAATGGAAACGAACGTTCATCCAATCCTGTTCTCTTCGCCGTACCCGGATACTCGAGTGGATGTGCCCCGGGGCCTTGCAATGGGCAGGCGCAACAGTGAAGCGCCCTGCGCCCGTCGCTTCCGAGGTACTCAGAGGCTCGCCTGACGCGTCACGGTGTCGGCGGCGATACTGTCCTCCGAACCGGAAAGTCTCACTGCAACAGCCGCTGCGGCCGTGCTCCCGTAGACGTTGAGGGCGGTTCTCCCCATGTCGAAAAAGGCGTCGACGCCCAACAGCAGCAGCACCGCATCGGCCGGCAATCCGATCGACGTCAGCACGATGGTGATGGCTACGATCGCTCCGGAGGGCACATTGGCTGCGCCGTCGATGGTGATGATCGTCAAAATCAAAATCGTGATCACCAGCGGCCAGGACCAGGCGAGATGATATGCGTCGGCCAGATAGCCGACCGCAAGGGCCGTGTAAAGGACCGCGCCGTCGCGATTGAAAATATAGGCGAGCGGCAAGATCGTGGACGCCACGCCGTGGGGAACGCCGAATTCGACCAGCTTCTTCAGGTGCAACGGGTAGGTAATTTCGGACGATCGCGTCGTGAAACCAAGGATCAGCGGTTCCTTCACCTTCCTGAGAACGGCGAGAGGCGACTGACCGGCGACGCGAATGACGAGGGTGAGTACCACCGCCAGCACCGCCATGCCGAGATAGGCCACGCCCAGAAGCTCGACGAGCGAGTGCACGCCGGTGAAGCCTTTGGCCGACAGCAACTGCGCGATCGCGGCGAAGATCGCGAGCGGCGACCATGCGATCACCCACTGGGTCATCTTGAACAGCCCCGACAGAAGCGCCTCGAAAACGGCGATCGCGGGCTCGGCACGCTCCGGGGCAGCCGACAAGGCCGCACCGAAAATGACACCGAAAACGAGTACCGGGAGAGAATTCCCTGCGGCGAGCGCAGCGACGATGTTCGCGGGGATCAAATCAACGAGAAATTTCGTCCAGTCGATGCTGGACGCGAGCGCGGTGGGCATCGATCCGGAGTGAATGAGGCTCGCACCAAGACCCGGTCGAAATGCAAAGTTGAGCAGCAGGCCGAGCGACGCAGCCAGGCCGGTCATCAAGACGAAGAAGACGATACTGGATAGTGCGACCTTGCCAAGCCGTTCGCGCAGTCGGCCCGCACGAAAGACACCGACCGTGACCGACAGGAAGATCAACGGCATGACGACCATCTTGATCGCGTGGCCGAACATCGCGCTGAGAAAGCCCAGCTTCCCGGCAAAGCCAGGAGCAAACACGCCGCAAGCGACGCCCAGGACAAGCCCGCCAAGCATTTGAATCGGGAGGGAAAGTCCCTTATTTTTCGTGTTCATGCCGCGCCTTTAGTAGTTTTATCCGTGCGGGCGTACCGTCAACGATGTGATTCCACATATGCTGACGCGCAAGCTCGCCGTCGTTCGCTTCGATTGCGTGAAAGATTTTCAGGTGCTCGATCGTGCCGCGCCGAACAGTTTCGTCGTCGCTACGCGGGAGTTCGTTCAGCGCTAATGTCTGGGCTCGCAATAGACCATACGCCGACGAGATTCGCACGTTTCTTGCTGCAGCAAATAACGCTTGATGAAAGACCCAGCCGACACGTTGCTCGAGCATGATGTCCGCGACGTCCCGGTCAATCAGGTCTTGCATTTTCTCTGCTGCGTCGCGAAGGTCTGCCGTTACGCCCGACCTGGCTGCAAGAAATGCCGCTGTACTCTCGAGGGCCAGCCGCATTTCAAAAATTTCGCGGAGATCGCTCGTTGTCGGCGAGGCGACATAGGTTCCACTTTTTTCGATCACGACGACCAGCCCTTCGGACTCGAGCAAATGCAATGCGCTGCGCACGGGCATTTGGCCGAAGCCGAGTTCGTCAGACAGGCCCCGATGGGATACTTTCTGCCCAGGCGCAAGGCGGCCGTCAAAGATCCTCGATCGGATCTCGTCGTAGGCAAGCTCTGCATCTGTCGAGACTTTCGACGTCATCTGTGATCGCAGTTAGCGTATGATTGAAAAAGAGATAACGGATAGGAAATTACCCTTACTGGTAACGTTCGGCAACTGATAATTTTGCGAGTGGGTATGCCGAACGCGAACCGGAAGAAAATCTGCGTCATGAAGCGAGCTGATAATTAGATGACTTCACAAGATGTGCGCTTTACCATCTGCGCCGTTCGTGCGGAAGAAACCTATCCGCTCAGGGCCGCAATCTTGATGGCCGGAGATGAAGAGGGGAGCGCTCTACCCGGAGACTTCGCCCCGACGACGATGCATTTTGCCGTTCGTAATAACGACGGTATTGTGGCGGTGGCGTCCGTGTGTCAAGAAGGACAAGCCGGTGTTTTGAACGCTGAAGCGTGGCGCCTTCGCGGCATGGCCGTCCATTCATCGGTGCGTGGTTTGGGATTCGGACGCCTTCTGGTCAATCTATCCATTCGTTATGCCCGCGAACAGCGTGGATTATTGCTCTGGTGTACGGCACGCGAATCAGCGTACCCATTTTATGAAATGCTCGGCTTTAATCGCGATCCGAAACCGATTTCAATGCCGGGGCGCGACGACATGAGGTTCTTTCTCATGCGGCGCCAGATCGGGGGCTGATTTTCGTCTGCTTCTGACGTCAGACGACTAGATGGTGTCTGCGTAGTCTAGTCCAGCGTTTCTGCGTTGAGCCGTCTCCAATTGCGTCCGGTGTCCATGGACTTCTACGATCAACCTGAGAAAATCAGCGATCGAAGGTGACCTGTCGTATGTCGATGTCTTCAAACTGACGCACCGGAAACTGCCATGAGCTATCCGAGCACCCCATTCATTCTGTCGGCGATCGATCCGGACTTTCTGTACCCGTGCCTCGAGGTTCGATTCGAAACCGACGACCTGGATGCGCTGCGGCGGTTGGTCGACCCGGACGCACCCGAGGATGCGGACCTCGACGACTACTATCTTCTGTCGCCGGCACAGTGCGCGGCCGTTTGCGACGCTTTCGCGATCGCGTTCGACCATGGTTCGCGCGATGCCGTTATCTCGAAGTATGTCGATACGGGTGTTCGCATCCCCTACCTTGTCCATACAGGTTACGAGCTGGCTTTGATGGTGCAAGGGCGCAAACCATTCGGGTTCATCGAATTCAACAGCGAATGGCTGCCGTCGGTCATACTCAAGGCACGCTTCGACGAGTATGTGGCTCAAGGCGTCTTGCACTCGCACGAAATCATCGTTGATGCACCGGCCCGGCCAGGCCGCCCAGCGCGTCGAATCGGGCAAATCCTGTATACGCTCAAAGTCGAGGAGTGGCGTATCCCGGCGCTGGAATTTTTTCGTCAGAACATCAACCTGCACGGCGATGGCTGCGAGAACATGGAGCGCCTGGAAGGTGCGTTGCTCGGTTACGAGCGATGGAAAAACGACTGGTGGATCGACCATCTCGCGCGCAGCGGTACCAGTCTTTACGGCAAGTCCAGTATCGTCAAGGTGGACCGGGCGCAATTCGACTGGCTCGTTCACGCAGGCTTCCGGGCGCTTCCTCCCGTCGACGCACCGACGTTCACACTCTATTCGTCGCACTGGTTCGATGAAGATGCAATGAAGGCGGCCATGCGGAACGACCAGACCATTGAAGCGTTCGTTCAGTTCAACGTCGGACTGGTTCACATCATGCACGCAGCCGATTTCCGCACCGCAGGCCCTTACGAGATTCCGGCAACGCTGATTCCGACGATAAATCAACATCTGTTGCGCGCGGTAAGGGTCTTGATTCGTCGAAGTGATTGCGTCGAACCGTCCTCTTCGTAAGGACGAATCCGGCGAGTTTTCGCAGTGGATTGGCGGCTGCGATCGGCGCTGTTGACCGCGATCGACGCGAGAATGACTCCGATCGCAATATGAATGGGAAAAACAGGAATGGGAGCAAGCGTGCATATCCGCGCAGCGGCGTTCAACCGTCGTCGCGCAGCGCTCGGCGTCGCCATGGCGCTGGCATGTTCGTGGTTCACCGCTGCGCAAGCGCGGAATTGCACACCGGATAGCGTGGCGCCCGAGTGCTTGCTGCAGCGTAGCCAAGATGAATTTCAGCAAGTAGACGACGAATTGAACCGCACTTACCAAAAGGTTTTGAAGTCGATGTCTCGGCCACGTGACGAGTACGTCGACTATCCGGCACTCAAGGTGAAATTTGTCCAGGCTCAGCGGCAATGGGTCCGTTTTCTCGACAACGAGTGTACCGCCTGGTATCTGATAAACGAGGCGGGCGCAGATCGTAATCTTGATCTACTGACTTGCGAAATCGACCGAACACGTGATCGTACGCGTGAATTGAACGCGTGGCTCAAGCAAGTGAGCCATGATTAGCGCAGCGCCAGATAAAGACAGTATTGCCAGGTTGACGGCTACTGGAGAGAGGCTGGTGCGCCCAGTGAAAGAAGAAGCGCTGACCGCGACGATCTGAAAGCTATACAACTGCCGTCTTCGCCTCACATTGATCGGATAGGATCGTTAATTCGATGAGTTTTTTGCAAAATCGAGAACTGGTGGATGCCCTGACTTCGCTGCCGGAACGGCAGCTGGTCGACGTGATCGCTTTGGCGTTGGAGGCGCGCGAGGCCAAAGTGGGGCGTCCGGAATGGCAGTCGGCCAAACTCGTGCTCGCGGAGGTTCACCGATTCGATGAGGCGTCCGCTGTACCATCACCCTGGACGCTTCTTGTGCTCGCGCGGCCTCAAGATCCTGAGGAATTTATCGACGACGGGCACGGGCCGAGCCAAGAGGGAACTTGCTGCGGACTCACGCTCGTCAGCTATGCCAAACGCATCGTCTGTCCCGTTTGTGGCGGACCGGTTACGGCAACCTGAGTGAGCCGCCAAGTGCTGCCTTTGGGCGCAACTCGTAGCCAACAAAGGGGCAGCGACTCTGCCAGGCATATTGGCCATGCACAAACAGTCGAGATAGATTCAGATCTCTCAAGCAAAAAAATTGCGCCACTCCTTTCCATGTTTCGAGCCACCGCGGATATCGCTCACGACATCGCCACCTTCGTCCCTGAAGACGGCAACTGGCTTGCCTTGGATTTGCTCGTTACCGAGCTCTGGCAGGCAGGGCATCCAGAACAGGCGATACCGGCGCTTCTGAGCGTGTTTGAGCGCTACCCGGAGGAAGACGGTTTTGGCGTGATATGGGGCGTTCTCCACGGACTCGAATCGTTGCCGAATTATGAGCAGGAGCTTCTTCGGTCCATCGCACGACAGCCCAGCGAGTTCGGTGTCTGCATGGTCGGGCGACTGCTGAATGCCGGCATAGAGGAAGTTGGCGGCATTTCGTTACTCGACACGCTGCATCAACTGGCAGCCACGACGAAGTCCCCACGCATCCGTGAGGCCGCTGCAGGTTTTGCGTCCCGAAACAACTGAGTGCCATCGAGTGATATGCCGTCGGGATTTTGAACGGCCTCAAAGCATCCGACATCGCCGAACGGCTCCCGCATCGTTGGACACACAGCGCCACCAAACTGGCAAGACGGGTTCGCCCGTGCTTACAATCAGAATAATCGGTACGCCGATTCTGAAAAAAAGCCTTCGCCACGCCATAAATTGGCGACCTCGATGTCGTCTCGCGAGCGTTGGCGCCTCGATTACCGTGCAGCAACAGGAGAACCCGATGATCAAAGTCAGTGTCATGTACCCATACGCCGCAGGCGCGCGATTCGATCATGCTTACTACCGCGAGAAGCACATGCCAATGGTGAAGCAGCGGCTCGGTGCGGCATGTCTGTACTACACGGTGGACAAGGGCATCGCAGGCGGTGCTCCGGGCACTGATCCTGTCTACGTGGCTAAGTGCGACTTTGTCTGCACGTCTGTCGAAGCTTTCGAGGCGGCCCGCGACCCGCACGCGCAGGAGATCATGGCCGACATCGCCAATTACACGGACATACAACCCGTGCTTCAAATCAGTGAGGTGGTCGTAGAGCGTTCCGAAGTCTGACCAAGGTTCGGGTATCGCCAGGCACCGCATCCGCACATTGCATACCTCGGCAACAGGGCAGTGCTGATGCAAGCATTCAGCCGGGGTATCGCAGTCTCGTGTCTTTCGAGGCCGCCTGTTTGACCCAGTGGCCCGCGCCTGCAAGCAAGAAGTTGACCGATCCAGTAGGATGGGGCGCTGCTACGCGCAGATCACGAGCGTCGACAGCGCGCCTTTGCTGACCGACGTGCAAGGTTTTCCAGTGAACGCGATACACCGCGATTCCGGCGGTTCGCCAATCAATTTGATCAATTGAAGGATGCAGACATGGGCACGATTTACGATATTCCTGTCAACGCCATCGACGGCGCGCAAACAACCCTGCGTTCCTACGAAGGCAAAGTGCTGCTGGTGGTGAACGTGGCGTCCAAATGCGGGCTGACGCCGCAATACGAAGGTCTGGAGGCGCTCTACGAAGGCAAGCGCGCCGAAGGTCTCGAAGTGCTGGCGTTCCCCGCCAACAACTTCAAGGGCCAGGAGCCGGGCACCGATGCGGAGATCCAGTCGTTCTGCACCGGCACCTTTGGCGTGAAGTTTCCGTTGTTCTCGAAAATCTCCGTGATCGGCGACGACAAGCATCCGCTCTATCGCTCGCTCACCCAGGCGCAGCCGCAGGCGACCGGCGACGGCCCGTTCCGTGCGCGCCTCGAAGGCTACGGCATTCAACCGAACCCGGCGCCCGAGGTGCTGTGGAACTTCGAGAAGTTTCTCGTGAGCCGCACGGGCGAAGTGGTCGCGCGTTTCTCGCCCGATACGACCGCGGACGACCCGACGCTGGTCGCCGCCATCAACGCGGAGCTGGCCAAGACCGTTGTTGCACGCGAGTAGGCGGATTCACGGCCATGGCCGTTTATGGGCCATTGGCCGGCAACTCAACCCTTGCCGAGATCTCCCGCCGCAGGCGCCAGCGCCCAGTCGAGCGCGAAATCGGCAACCTCCTCCCAACCTTCCTCGCCACAGGTGTAGTGGCTGCGGCCGTCGAACAGCTTGTACGCCGAAACGGCCCGCGAGCCCTTCGCATTCCTTTCGAAATTCTCGCGCTGTACGGCCGGTGGCAGGATGTTGTCGTTGCCGCCGGCAATAAAGAGCAGCGGTGCGCGATCGCCGTTCGCGAAGTTGTAGCGCGTCGGGGCATTCGGGTTGACGTTCGCGAACCCGCCTTGAAACAGGATGCGCCCCGACACGGGTACCGCGTAGCGGTCGTAAACCCGCTTCGATTCCTCGAGGCTCAGGTTGTTCGTGAATGCGTAGTGAAACTCTTTCTCGGTAATGGGCACAGCGCGATGCAGGTTGGCCGGATTGCGCAGGACCGGGAACGTCGCCTTGATCTCGCTGAACGGCAGCGCCCATACGCCCTTCACCGCGGCGCCGTCGATCGAGACACCGGCCGAGCCGTAACCCGCGTCGAGAAGAAGCTGGACGAACGCGCCGCCGAACGAATGCCCCATGATGATCGGCTTGGTGTCGAGCGCCGCGATGGTCCGGGCCAGGTGATCGAATATCTCGCGCACGCCCAGATTCACCAGCGGCGACGGGTCGCGGCGGAGGGCCTCGACGCCGGCCGTGCCCGGCTGGACGCCCGGATACCCCGGCGTGATGACGCGCATGCCGCGCTGCTCGTAGCGCGTGACCCAATGTTCCCACGACAACGGCGTCATCCACAGGCCGTGAATCAGTACAACCGTGTCGGTACGCGTTTCCGGGTTCATATCCCTGCTCCTGTGATCGCTGGATGACGAACATCACGCCCGTGAGACCTCGGTGTTTCCGGATCCGTCCGCCCCATGCTTGCCAGCATCGAAACAAGGGGTACTACGCGATTGCGGTGTGCCACATACTTGAGATTAGTCTTTGACACCGGCGTCGTTCAGCGTGAATGATGTGTCCATCATAAAGACCATTCGAGTACGCGACATGGCCAAAAAGCCGGAATTCTTTGCTCAAACGCCGACGGCGCTGGACGATGACGCAGATCCGTTCGCCTTCAAGCGGGATGCCTTTTCCGACGTGCTGGAGCTGATCCGCATCCGCGGCAATACGGTCTTCACGTGCGCGGCATCGGCGCCTTTCGGATTGCGCTTTCCTGCCGGCAAGTATCGTCTGCACATCATCCGTAGCGGCAGCGTGGCGATCGAAGTGGAGGGGCTCGACGAGCGCTATCACGCATCGCAGGGCGACCTGGTCATGCTGATGCATGGCCACGGCCATGTCATCTCCGACCGGCCGGGTCGCTCAGCGAGTCTCGTCACGGATCTCGCGCCACAGTACTACGATCGCGAGCGCCTGACGATCGGGAGCGGCGACACCACCTGGCTGTGCGGCGACTTCGGATTCGACGGCGTGCTGTCGCAACGGTTGCTGTCCGTGCTGCCGCCGGTGCTGGTGCTGAAAGGGTTGCGGGAGCGGCCGTTCGAATGGCTGGAGCTGAGCTGCCATTTCATCCTCGACGAGGCGTTGAGCCCGCGCGCGGGCGCCGCCGCGATGATCTCCCGGTTGCTGGACGTCATCTTCGTCCAGTTGCTGCGTACCTGGGCGACGGAGGGTTCGGCAGGGCACGGGTGGCTGTCCGGCGCGATCGACAGCCGGATCAACCTGGCGATGTCGGCCATTCATGCCGACCCGGGGCGTGCGTGGAGCGTGAGTGATCTCGCCGAGTTGTCGAATCTGTCGCGGTCGGCTTTTGCGGACCGGTTCCAGCGTGTCGTGGGGCAGGCGCCGTTGAGCTACCTCACGACCTGGCGCCTCGATCGGGCGGCGGAGTTGTTGCGGTACAGCCGCGCGCCGATTTCGGATATCGCTGGTCGGGTTGGGTATTCGTCGGAAGCAGCGTTCAGTCGCGCGTTTCGAGGACGGTACGAAATGTCGCCGATGCAGTGGCGGAAGGTGAATACGGAGTAGGGTGGGCCTGACTGCCATTGTGGCCTGGTCGATGTCAGCAGCTAGACATACGGACAATCGATCACGACGTAAACGACGTTTTTCCCTCATTTCAGGCTGAATGGCGCCATTTGAGGGTTCCTCGTAAAATGCGACTTTACGGGATTTCCAGTCAATGACGTCATCATGCATCGAATCGGATTCTTCGTTTGCCGTGGCTACGATGCGCTCGATCTGGGCGGGCCACTGTCGGCCTTCAACCAGGTCGGCACGGCGGCGGGCCACGCGCCCTATGATCTCCACGTCATCTCGCCGTCCGGCGGCCCGGTTCCGGGCAATACGGGCTTGTCGGTCGACACGAAGCCGATCGGCAGGCGCACGTTCGACACCGTCATCTTCGTGGGCGGTGACATCGATCCGATGCAGACGCCGGAGAACATCGCCGCAGCCAGAAAACTGGGCGCCAGGGCTGCGCGGGTGGCGAGCGTGTGTACGGGGGCGTTTCTGCTTGCGGAAACGGGCTTGCTGGACGGCTTGAGAGCGACGACGCACTGGCGATACGCTGCCCAATTGCAGTCGCGCTTTCCTCGCACCAGGGTCGAGGGCGACAGCATTTATCTCGAGGAGGGCCGCATCTGGACGTCGGCGGGCATCGCATCCGGAATCGACCTGGCGCTCGGCATGATTGAAAAAGATATGGGCGCGGAGGTCGCGCGCGCTGTCTCCCGGCTCTTGGTGGTTCCGTATCGTCGGCCAGGCGGTCAGTCCCAATTCTCGGCGATGTCGCAGATGGAGCCGGAATCGGATCGCATCCGCATCGCGCTGAATTTCGCGCGGGAACATCTGGCGGAAGCGTTGCCTGTCGAACGGCTCGCCGAGGCCGCAAGTTTGAGTTTGAGACAGTTCGGGCGCGCATTTCGCCGGGAAACCGGTGAAACACCTGCGAAGGCGGTCGAGCGTTTGCGCGTCGAAGCGGCGCGGCTGCGCCTGCAGGGGGGCAGCGAACCGATCGAACAGATTGCGCTGGCTGTCGGGTTCACCGACCCGGAACGGATGCGGCGGGCCTTCATCAAACTGCATGGGCACCCGCCGCAAGCGATTCGACGCGAGAGCCGATCGAACGGCGCGCGCTGATCGACCATCGTCAGCCGGCCGATCTGCGCGCTGACTGGCCGAGGTCCTTCCAAGGATACGTTCAGATATCCGAACTCGCGCTTGATGATGCGAAACGCTCTGTCCGGGAGTCCTTCTCCGAGTGGCGATGTCGGCAAAATATTTGAATTGCATTCCTAATCACGTGCGCCGACGATTTCGAGTGTCGCGCGATGCTGTACCCTGCCATCAAAGCCCCTGGCTCGCTAGTGGCGGCTTCCCAACCAGAAGGGACATCAGTCTGAGCGCCCAAAGGCGCACAGCCCCACGGAGCGGGGCGTCCCCCTGTTAATCGCTGTCAGCGTGCCGGATTGCGTGCCGTGACGATCCACGCCGCGCCGTCGATCATCACCGACCGCTCGCCGGGGAGGCCCGCGAAGGCGGCACGAACCGCGGCCGAGGCGCGGGCGCGGATGTCGTCGGGCTGATCAGCGAGCAAACGCGACAGTGGGCCGACCTCGAGCGTCATCTTCACCGCGTCGTCGATCGCCGCGTCTCGCGTCCCGCCCTCGCCGAACGGGACCGAAGCATCGAAGGGCGCGATAGCGATATCGGTGAAGCCGGCCGCCGTCAGGATGCGTGCCACGCGCCCCCGGTCGCCGAACGAAAATGGGCCGGGCGCTTCGGGAGCGGGCAGCGCGCTTGGCGGGACGATGCCCTTGAGCGCGCCCATCGGCACGCGCACCCAATCGTTTTCGGCCGCGCTGCGCCAGCAGACGAAAGCGACCCGCCCGCCAGGCCGCAGCGCGCGTCGCAGGTGGGCGAACGCCGCTGTCGGATCGTCGAAGAACATCACCCCGAAACGCGAGAACAGGATGTCGAACGCGCCCTCGGGCAGCTCGGCGCTGCTGGCGTCGGCCACCTGGAACAGGGCCGGCGTATCCTGTCGCGCAAGCGCGCGCGCTCGGCCGATCAGCGGTTCGGATATGTCGACGCCCAGCACTTGCCCTCCCGCGCCAACGTGGGCAGCCAGCGCCAGACTCGACGCGCCCGCGCCGCAGCCGATGTCCAGCACGCGCTCACCCGTCGCGGGCGCGGCGGCTTCTATCGCGGCCTGGCCGAACACCGCCACCATGGCGTCGAGCCGGGCCTGGTTGGCGACCCAGCGCGCCCCGCTTTGACCATTCCAGTCACCGGCCTGATCGGCACTTTGCTCTGCCATGTCATCTATATGAACGCGTCCCGTTTGCAACAGTTCTCGTGTGTTCCGACAGACAGGATGGGCTGCAGCTCTATATCCGGCCTTGATGCAGTCGATACCGCCGCTGCGGGCCTCTATGAAATCCGCTGACCC
>NZ_NKFM01000076.1:0-13273 GCF_002223085.1 Burkholderia sp. HI2714
GCGCTGTCGCGCCGAACAGATCGATCACCTGCGCAGCAATGCCTTCACGATTGCGATGCGCGAACAGCGGCGCCATCGTAGCTTCGAGCTGCGCCCACGGCATGCGCGTCGCGAGCACCGCAAGCGGATGGCGCAGGTCGATCATCGAATCAAGGCGGCTTCGGAAGAAATCGTCGGTCATGTCGGCGCGCTCCAGCTCCCAGGTTCTAAATCAGATCGATATTCGTTCTGGGAGTTCGCAGCATATCCGGCTCCCGGCAATCCCTTGCAGGGCTTGGTTCAACTATGTTTTGCATGTCCGACTACGTCGGTTTCGGGCGTTTGCGCGGCGCTCCGGATTTCAGGCTGGCTTTGTATGGCAATGAACGTTCACGAGGCATAGATCAATTGCCCTTTCTACTCGACCTCACGCTGCCGCGCAACCACCCCCTTCCGAACAAAGCCCATATTCTGCTCTTAATAGATAGTACTACTTTATTTTTTCACAAATTTCAGTTTTAATCGAGACAGAACAGTATTCTTTGCGTTTTTGCTCGGGGATATGGGTATGGACTTCGCCACGAAGCTGCAGCGTCCAGACATGTGTGCGCCGCGTTCACGCGCCGGTGGTCGCGGTATCGGATTTGCGCTGGCCACGTTGTCGGCGGCTATTCTGCCTGCGATGTCCGCGCAGGCGCAAACCACGCGCCCCAATGCCGGCCAGTTGCTGCAGCAAACCGCCCCTGCGCCGGTCCCCGTGCAAAGAGAAAACCGAGGGGTTGTCTCGCCTGCGGTGCCTACGCCGCAGGCGTCGGCATCGACGGCGACGATTTCCGTTAAAGCAATTCGCTTTTCCGGAAACGAGCATATCGATGAAGCGAACCTACGTCGCGCGATTCCGCAGATCAGTCAGTTGGAAGGCACGACGGTGGGACTGGCGCAACTCGACGCACTCGCGTTGGCGGTGACGCATTATTATCGGCAGCGCGGCTATTTCGTGGCGGTCGCTTATGTGCCGCGGCAAACGGTGGAAGACGGCACCGTGACGATCGCCGTTCTCGAAGGCAAGCTTGATCAGGTTCGAGTGGAACAGAGCGGCGGCTACGGTCCAGCCTATCTTCATCATTACGAAGTCGAGGCGCTTTGTGGCGAGAGCACGTCCCCTTGCGAGGGCGTAACACTGACGCAGTCTCGTGCTGACCGGGCGATAGGATTGGTATCGGTCCTGCCGGGCGTGGCAAGCGCGTCGGGGACGCTTTCGCCCGGCTCGACCGTTGGCACTTCCGATTTCACGCTGAATGCCGTGCCCGGGCCTAGCGTCACCGGTGCGTTGGGGGTGGACAACTACGGCAACGAATACACCGGGCGCGTTCGCGAAACGGGCGGGCTGCGTTGGAATAATCCGCTCGGTATCGGCGATCTCTTCACCGCCGACATGACCCTGTCCGATGGCGGCTGGCTCGATCGCTCGCTGGGGCGTGGTGCGTTGAATGGCGTGATCGATTACAGCCTGCCGATCGGTTACGACGGTTGGCGTATCGGAGCCAACTACACGCATTTGCGCTATCGGCTTGGCTCGCCGTTCGACGCCGTCGACGCCCATGGTGTCAGCAATGAAGTCAACGCCTACGCGGCGTACCCGCTAGTGTTGTCGCCGAACGCGCATCTATGGGGGCGGGTCAGGTTTGGTGTCAAGCAACTGTCAGACAGCGTGCTGGAAGAGAACTACCATACGCGCGATATGAGCGTAACGCTCAGCTTGAATGGCGATGTCATCGATACGTTTGCGGGTGGCGGCCTGACCCAGTATGCGGCGTCGTTCACACGTGGCCTGATTACCCACGGCGACGGTGCGCGCCCCATCGATACACCGAACGCGGATGCCCATTTCAATAAGCTCAATATGAGCGTTTCGCGCGACCAGACCCTGGGGTATCTGTCGAATAACGCGCAGCGTATCAGTCTGTACGGTTCGTTGCAGGGGCAATTGAGCAATACCAATCTCAACTCCGTCGAAGGCCTCACCTTGGGCGGCCCAACCGGCGTGCGCGGTTATCCGGTCGGTGAAGCTTCTGGCGATGAGGGTGCGATTACCACGCTGGAACTTCGCGATTCGTTCGCGGTGGCCGCTTTGGGTGGCGACAACGTGACGCTCTCGCTATTTCGCGACGACGGCTGGTTGAAGGTGAACCATACCGCGTGGCCAGGCTACCAAGGGCCGCTGCGGCGCCATCTGGGTAGCACCGGCGTGGGGGCGGAGCTGCTTCACCAGAATCGCTACCTCTTCAAGGTGATGTGGGCGATGCGCGATCGCGGCGGTGAGCTCGATACCGCCACGCACGACCAGCGCAGCTGGCTGTGGCTGCAGGCACAAATCTTCTTTTGAATCCCACGTCTTCGACGCAATCGCAGCGGGAGAGCGTCTCATGAATGCCAAACTGTACCGCCTCGTCTATAACAAGCGCCTGCATTGTGTGGTCGTTGCACCTGAGTTCGCGCACAGCCGCACGAATGGTGGTGCGACAGGTGCCTCGTCGAATCGGAGCTCGGCCTCGTCGCATCGCCTGCCGACCCGGCGTCCGTTGGCCATGTTTGCGACCTTGCTCCTGAGTGGCACATTGCATGCGCAAAGCTTGCCAACCGGCGGCAACATCGTGGGCGGTCAGGGCCATATTGGCACGGCCGGCAACACGATGACCGTGCAGCAAAACAGTCCGCGGGTGGCAATCAACTGGGACAGCTTCAATATCGGTGCTGGCAATACGGTGGTATTCAATCAACCGTCCAGTAGCGCGGTGGCATTGAACAATGTGCTGGGCAACAACCCATCGCAGATCTACGGCAATCTGCGATCGAACGGCCAGGTGTTTCTGGTCAATCCGAACGGTATCTTGTTCGGTAAGACGGCGCAGGTGAACGTTGGTGGCTTGCTTGCCAGCACCATGCGGATCAACACCTCCGCCTTCATGCAGGGCAACGGTACCTATGTCTTGAACGCTGGCAATACGTCGGGCCAGGTAATCAACCAAGGGCAGTTGAGAGCGACTAACGGCGGCTTCGTGGTACTGGCCGGCCAGCAGGTGATCAATCAAGGCACGATCGACGCAGCCACCGGCACGGTGGCGTTGGCATCGGGCAAAAGCGTCACCTTGAAGCTGGACAACAGCGGGCAACTGAGTGTGAACGTCACGGCGGCCACGCTGGGGGCTTTGATCCAGAACCAGGGGCTGATCGAGGCGGACGGCGGACAGGTGCTACTGACGGCGCGCGGCCTGGAGATGCTGCAAACCAGCGTGATGAATCTCAGCGGCATCGTCCAGGCCAACTCGGTCGGCACGAAGAACGGCCATATCGTGATCGATGGCGGCAATGCCGCACTCGGTGACAGTGGCATGGTCTCGGTAGCCAATGCCACTGTCCGTGCAGTGGGCGCCAACACGGGCGAGCAGGGTGGTACGGTGACGATCACCGGCCCCTACGTCGGCATACAAGGCAGCACCGTCAATATGAGCGGCGACGCCGGCGGCGGCACTGCATTGATTGGCGGCGGTGCGCATGGCCAGGGTTCGCTGACGCACGCGCAGATGACCTATGTGGACGCCGGCAGCACGATCGACGCGTCGGCCACGGGGCATGGCAATGGCGGCACGGTAGTGCTGTGGTCGGATGAGGAAACCGATTTCGCGGGTTCCATCCTGGGCCGCGGCGGCATGCTCGGCGGCAATGGCGGCTGGGTGGAAACATCCAGCGAGGGCAATCTGCATTTTCGCGGAAACGTGACCACCGTCGCACCGCGCGGTGTGCAGGGCACCCTGCTGCTGGACCCCTACAACATCGTTATCGGCAACGGCAGTTCCAATCCCACGCCGGTGAACTGGGCGGGCGTGTCGTGCTCCACCGACGTCACCTCCAACATCACCATCGGCATGGCCGACCTGTCGGCGCAGTTGAATTCGACCTCCATCCAGTTGGTGGCCAAAAACAACATTACGGATCAGGCCGGTGTTTCCGTAACGGGCACGACCGGCGCGCTGATCTTCCAGGCCGGCAATGCGTCGCTGACCGGCTCGTATAACGTGGCTGGCGGTCTGGTGTTCAACGTCACGGGCACGGCGCTCGTTTCCGGTGCGATCTCGGGAAGCGGCGGCCTGACCCAGGCGGGTGCGGGCACGACGATTCTCGCGGCCAACAATACGTACAGCGGCCTCACCGCCATCAACGCGGGCACGCTGCAGGTGGGCAATGGCGGAACGACCGGCAGCCTGGGCACGGGCGCCGTCACCGACAGCGCCAATCTCGTGTTCAACGTCAGCGGCACCACTACCGTTAGCGGATTGATCAGCGGCACGGGCAGCCTGACCCAGGCGGGAACGGGCACCGCAATCCTTGCGTCGAAC
Organism: Burkholderia sp. HI2714; assembly: GCF_002223085.1. Taxonomy (NCBI): domain Bacteria; kingdom Pseudomonadati; phylum Pseudomonadota; class Betaproteobacteria; order Burkholderiales; family Burkholderiaceae; genus Burkholderia; species Burkholderia sp. HI2714. The sequence continues at coordinate 4,377 of NZ_NKFM01000076.1, forward strand.
AACACCTATAGCGGTGTTACCACCATCAGCGCAGGCACGCTGCAGGTGGGTAACGGTGGTGCGGCAGGCAAGTTGGGCACCGGTACGGTGACCGATAACGGGGCATTGGTGTTCAACGTCAGCTCCCCCGCGACGGTTGGCACGTTGATTACCGGCACGGGCAGCCTGACCCAAATGGGCTCGGGCGCGCTGATCCTGACGTCCAACAACACGTATAGCGGCGGCACCACGATCAATGCAGGCACGACGCTGCAGGTGGGCAACGGCGGCGCGACGGGCAACCTGGGGACTGGCGCGGTCACCGACAACGGCAACCTGACGTTCAACACCACCGGCACGACGACGATCACGCCGGTGATCAGCGGCACCGGCAACCTGAGCCAGGTGGGCACGGGCACCACCGTGCTGACCGGCAACAACACCTACGGCGGCAGCACCACGATCAGTGCGGGTACGCTGCAGGTGGGCAATGGCGGAACGACCGGCAGCCTGGGCACGGCGGCTACCGTCACCGACAATGCCAACTTGACCTACAACCTCGGCGGCACGACCACGATCAATTCGGTGATTGCGGGCACGGGCAACCTGACGAAGGCAGGGGCGGGCACCGTCATCCTCGCCGCGAACAACACCTACGGTGGCACCACCACCATCAGCGCGGGCACGCTGCAGGTGGGCAATGGCGGAACGACCGGCAGCCTGGGCGCAGGCAATGTGGTCGACAACGCCGCGCTGGCGTTCAACCTCGGCAGCCCCACGACGATCGCCAATGTGATCTCTGGCGGAGGCAGCCTGACCCAGGCGGGCGCGGGTACGGTCGTCCTGACGGGCAACAATACGTACAGCGGCGGCACCGCGATCAACGCGGGCACCACGCTGCAAGTAGGCAACGGCAGCACAACGGGCAACCTTGGCTCGGGCGCCGTCACCGACAACGGCAACCTGATCGTCAACACGACCGGCACGACGACGATCACGCCGGTGATCGGCGGCAGCGGCAACCTGAGCCAGGTGGGCACGGGCACCACCGTGCTGACGGCCAACAACACCTATGCCGGCAGCACAACGATCAGCGCGGGCACGCTGCAGATCGGCAACGGCGGCGCGACGGGCAGCCTGGGCACGGCGGCCACCGTCACCGACAACGCCAATCTCACGTTCAACCTCAATGCCGTGACGACCGTGAACGCGACGATTGCGGGCACCGGCAATCTGACGCAGGCCGGTAGCGGCACTACCGTCCTGGCCGCCAACAACACGTATAGCGGCACCACCAACGTCACTGCCGGCACGCTGCAGGTCGGCAACGGTACCACCGCGGGCAGCCTGGGTACGGGCAATATCACCGACAACGCGAACCTGACGTTCAACCTGTCGGGCAACACGACGATAGCCGGTGCGCTCAGCGGCACCGGCAAGCTGCAGAACGCGTTTCTGGGTACCGTCCAGACCTTGTCGAACGTGGCCGGCTTCACCGGCACGTATGGGGTGCTGGCTGACGAGAACAGCGCGTCGACCGCGACGTTCAATGTGCCCACCAACTCGAATCTGTCCAAGAACACGGTGAACGTGGTGCTGTCCGGTAGCGCGAACGCGAATACGGCGTTCACGCCGTTCCCGGTCTTCAATCCGCAGAACACGGCCTACGTGGGCACGCCCACGATGCAGATCGACGGCTATACGGTGACTAATGCCACCGCGGCGCTCGGCGGCACGCTGAGCTCGACCGGCACCAACATCACGCTGGGTGGCGGTTATCTGTGGCAACTGTTCAATGGGACCACGGTAACCAACTTCACCGCGCTGACGAGCAGCAGCAATTTCACGCTGAGTGGTAATTCATGGATTGCCGTGGCGCCGGGACTGACCGTGACGGAAAGCGGCGTGCTGAGCGGCACCCCCACTCAGCTCACCGTCCAATGGCCCGCCAACAACGGGCCGGTGTGCAACATCGGATGCGCCGCGCCGACCGTGATCCTGTCGGGCAACAACACCTATACCGCCAGCGGTTACACCTATGTCGGCTACGCCACGTTGCAGATCGGCAATGGCGGTGCGTCGGGCAGCATAGGCAGCGGCAATGTGAATCTGGGCTATGCCAATTCCACGCTGGCCTTCAACACCAGCGGCGCGACCACGGTCAACGGATCCATCGTGGGGGTCGGCAGCCTGACCCAGCAAGGCACCGGCACCGCCATCCTGGCCGGCAACAATACCTACAGCGGCAATACCACGATCGCGGCGGGCACGCTGCAAGTAGGTAATGGCGGCAGCAATGGCAGCCTGGGCACGGCGGCCACCATCACCGACAACGGCACGCTGACGTACAACCTTAGCAGCAACGCGACGGTCAGCGCGACCATCACCGGCACCGGCAACCTGACGCAGGCAGGTACCGGCACCACCATCCTGGCCGCCAACAACACCTACAGCGGTACCACCACCATCACGGCGGGCACGCTGCAAGTAGGTAACGGCGGCGCCGCCGGCAGCCTAGGTACGGGTGCCATCGCCGACAGCGGCACGCTGGTCTACAACCTGTCGCGTAGCACGACCGTCGCCAACCCGCTCACCGGCAGCGGCACGGTGGAAAACGCGTATCTGGGAACGACGCAGACCCTGAGCAACGTGACCGGCTTCACCGGCACCTATGCCGTGAGCACGAACGAGGTGAACGCCGCCGTGGCCGGCCTTAGCCTGCCCACCGGGACGAATCTGTCCGGGAACACGTTCGATACCATCATCACGGCGACCAATCCCAATAGCTCGTTTACGCCCTACAAGGTCTTCAATAGCACCTACACGGGCACGCCCACGCTGGAAATCAACGGTTTGGTGGTGAGCAACGCCACCATGGCCGTCGGCGGCACGCTGACCTCGTACAACACCAATATCACGCTCGGCGGCGGCTATCTGTGGAGCCTGTTCGACGGCACCACGACCACCGGCTTCAACACGCTGACGGACGCCAACAGCTATGTGCTGGGCGGCAATTCGAACATCACCGTGGCGCCGGGCTTGACGGTGACGCAGAGCGGCGCGCTCAGCGGCAGCGGCAACCTGACGGTTCAACAATCGTGCGGCGTGTCGCTATGCAACGCGAGCACCGTCATCTTCACCGCCAACAATACGTATACCGGCAACACCACGGTCAGCAATGGCACGGTGCAGGTCGGCAGCGGCGGCACGACGGGCAGCCTCGGTACCGGCAACATCGTCGATAACGGCAATCTCACCTATAACCTCAGCGGTACCGCCACGGTCGGCGGCGCGATCAGCGGCACGGGCAATCTGTCCCAGGTGGGCACGGGTACCACCGTTCTTGCCGCCAACAACAACTACAGCGGCACCACCAACATCAGCGCCGGCACGCTGCAGGTGGGCAATGGCGGCACGACCGGCAGCCTGGGTACGGGCAATGTCACCGACACGGCCAACCTGACCTTCAACACGTCGGGCAACACCACGGTCGTTGGTTGTCTCAGCGGCAACGGCACGCTGACGCAGAACGGCACGGGCGTGGTGGATATCGGTGGCGGCAATACCGCCATCAATAACAGCTTCAACGGCACTGTCACGGTCAACGCCGGCACGCTGATCGGCGACGGCGGCAGCACGGTATACGGCGCACTGGGCAATGGCACGACCATCACCGTCAACAACGGTGGCACGCTCATGGCCGGTGCCAACAACGATGGGCTGATCGGTACGGCACAGAGCGCCACGATCATTCTCAACAGCGGCTCGGTACTGACCACCAGCAGCAACAGCACCCACGACACGCTGGGACGGTTGACGCTGAATGGGGGAACGCTCGCGAACCCGGGGCCGGTGACGGGAGGCGCCGCGGCCTTCGGCGCCTGGTATCTCACCCAGAACGTCGCGGTCACCGCGAACTCGACGATCTCGGCGGCGGGCGTCACCCTGGATCAGTCGGGCGGTACGAACTTCAATATCGCCGCCGGCGTCCAGCTGCTGGTCAACGGAACGCTGATCTCGGGAACAAGCTCCCCGAATACCGGCATGAACCTGACCGGCCCCGGCACCATGGTGCTGACCGGCAACAACAATTACAGCGGCACCACCCAGATGAGCAATGGCACGCTGCAAGTGGGCAATGGCGGCACCACCGGCACGCTCGGCACCGGCGCGGTGGTCGATAACGCGAACCTGATCTTCAATCTCAGCGGCACCACCACGGCCCCGGGTGTCATCAGCGGCACAGGCAACCTGACCCAGGTGGGCACGGGCACGACGATCCTCGCGGCCAACAACACCTACACCGGCACGACGACGATCGGCAGCGGCACGTTGCAGGTGGGCAATGGCGGCACGGCTGGCAGCCTGGGCACGGGCTCCGTCACAGACAACGCCAACCTGACGTTCAACACCACCAGCACGACGACGGTCAACGGTTCGATCAGCGGCACCGGCAACCTGACGCAAGCGGGCACGGGCACCACCGTGCTGGCGGCCAACAATACCTACGGCGGCAGCACCACGATCAGCGCGGGCACGTTGCAGGTAGGCAACGGTGGCGTCGCGGGCAGCCTGGGTACGGCGACCACCGTGACCGACAACGGTAACCTGGCGTTCAATACCAGCGGCACGGCCCTCGTCAACGCATCCATCGCCGGCACCGGCAACCTGATCCAGAAGGGCACCGGCACGACTGTTCTGGCGGCCAACAACACGTATGGCGGCACGACCACCGTCACGGCGGGTACGCTGCAGATCGGCAATGGCGGCACCACGGGCAGCCTGGGTACGGGTAGTGTGGCCGACGCGGCCAACCTGACCTTCGACCGGTCGGACAACACGACGATCGCCAATGCCATCAGCGGTAGCGGCACGTTGGAAAACGTGTATCTGGGCACCACGCAGAACCTGACGAACGTGGCCGGCTTCACCGGCACCTATGCCGCGCTGGCGGACGAAATCGCCGGTACCACCGCCACATTCAACATACCCACCGGCACCAATCTGGCGGGCAATACGTTCGATGTGATCGTCACGAAGACGAATCCCAACACATCGTTCACGCCGTTCCCGGTCTTCAATACCCAGAACGCTTCATACGCGGGCACGCCCACGCTGCAAATCAATGGCGTGGTGGTCGCCAATGCCACGGCCGCGGTGGGCGGCGAGCTGACCTCCTACAACACCAACATCACCTTGGGCGGTGGTTATCTGTGGAGCTTGAACAACGGCACCACGACGACTTACTACACCACCACCCTGGGCAACACCACGACGGCATTGACCGGCAATGGCACCATCACCGTCGCGCCGGGTTTGACGGTGACGGAAGCCGGCTTGCTCAGCGGCAGCGGCAACCTGACGATCGTGCAATGCGGCTTCACGCAGTGCAACCCGAGCACGACGATACTCACCGCCAACAACACGTATACCGGCACCACCAACATCACCAACGGCACGCTGCAGATTGGCAATGGCGGCGCGTCGGGCAGCCTGGGCACCGGTAATGTCATCGACAGCGGCAATCTCACGTTCAACGTCAGCGGCACTACCACGGTGGCCGGTTCGATCAGCGGCACGGGCAATCTGACCCAGGCGGGCACCGGCACCACCGTGCTCGCCGCCAACAACAGCTATAGCGGCAATACCACGATCAGTGCAGGAACCTTGCAGGTGGGCAACGGCGGCATCACGGGCAGCCTGGGCACTGCAAGCAACATCACCGACAACGCCGACCTGGTGTTCAACCTCAGCGGCAGCACCACGGTCGGCGCGGTGATCGGTGGCACGGGCAACCTGACCCAGGCGGGCACGGGCACGACCATCCTGACCGGCAACAACACCTATGCCGGTACCACCGCCATCACGGCGGGCACGCTGCAGGTGGGCAACAACGGGACGAGCGGCGCCTTGGGCACCGGCGCGGTGACCGACAACAGCAACTTGCTGATCAATCGATCGGACGCCGCACTCAATCTCAGCACGGTGGCGTCGAATGCCGCCGGCATTACCGGTACGGGCAACTTCACCGCCAACGTCGTCGGCAACTTCACGATCGATCGGTCGATCAACCTCGGTGGCAATGTGGCGGTGACCGGCGGTGCCGGTACCAACGGTTCGGCCGGCGGCGTTGCGGGCGGAGCGGGCGGATCCATCATCGAGAGCGCGGGCGTCATCATCTCTGCGGCCAACGTGACGCTCACGGGCGGAGCAGGAGGCGTGGGCGGAACGCAGCCCAGTCAGACGACGGCGTCCAATATCGTCGGTGGAGCGGGCGGTGCGGGTGGCGCTGTGCTGGCGTACGGATCCATCGTCGCCACGGGAACCACCGCGCTTACCGGTGGTGCAGGCGGCGGTGGCGGCGGCGGTAGAGGCGGTACCTGCGGCGGTTGCTCCAACATGATCTCAGGTAGCGCGGGCGGTGCAGGTGGCGCCGGTGGAGGCGTGCTCGTGGCGGGCCCCATCAATGCAGGTGCCGGCGGCATCGCACTCAATGGCGGCGCCGGCGGCGGCGGCGGCGGTGGTGGTGGTGGCGGCACGGGTTATCACAATGGCTCCACCCCCCCTAGCAGCGGTGGTGCGGGCGGTGCCGGCGGCAACGTCACGGTCAACAGCCAGAACCTGGTGACGACCGGGGCGATCGCCGTTGCCACCGGCAACGGTGGTGGTGGCGGCGGCGCCGGCGGCGGATCGTACGGCTACGTCGGCGGCAATGGTTTGTCGGGAACGGCAGGAACGACCGGCGGCGCCGGTGGAGCAGGCGGGCGTGGTCCTAATTCCAGCGGTGGCGCGGGCGGCGCGGCCGGCGTGGCCGGTGGTGCCGGCAGCACTGGCTTCAACGGCAACAACACGGCGAGCGCCAACCCGGGTGGTGCTGGTGGCAGTGCCAGTGCTCTGGTCTTCAATACCGGCACGAGCACCCTGACGGGCACGAACCTGAGCGTGAGCGGCAACAGTGGCGTGGTGCTCAATGCGGGCAGCACCGCCGTCATCAACGTGACCGGCTCGCCGAACCTTTCGAACAACATCAGCGGTTCTGGCAACCTCACGCAGGTGGGTCCGGGTACGTTGACGCTGTCGGGCGCGAGCAACTACACGGGCACGACGACCGTCAACAACGGCGCGATCAATATCAGCGGCTCGTTGAATGTCGGCAGCGGAACAGCCCAGGTCGTGATGGCCGACGGCACCAGCTTCGCCGCGGCCAACATCTCCGCCAACCTCACGAACATCTCCGGCAGCGGCAACATCACGTTGGCGGGCGTGAAGGCCAATGGTTCGGTCACCGCGAACACTACCGGCAATCTCACCTTGAGCGCCAATCTCTCCAGCGGCGGCAACGTCACGCTGGTGGCCGGTTCCCAAGGTGCATCCGGACTTCCCTACGGTACGGATACGGCCGGCGACGTGCTGACCACCAACGGCGCGCAGATCATTCTGCCCAACGCGAGCACATTCACGGCCTACACCGGTAACGACAACGTCGCGCAGTTGACTACCGCCGTGGTCGGCGCCACGGGCGCTACCGATTACCTAGCCTACAACGCGAATCTCGGCAATGTTACCAACGTGACGGCAGGCACGCGCAATTTCGATGTGCGCACGCAGCCCAATCTTTCGGGCGTCTTCACGGCCAGCAAGACCTATGACGGCAGCAACAACGCCTTGAGCGTGCTGAACATCGGTTCGTCGAGCGTGCTGGGCTCCATCGGTGGGGCCGGTGGTTGCACCTCCGTGGCGATCAACACCAGCAGCCTCAACATCACCAGCGCGGTGTTCAACACCAGTCATGCGGGCAACAACCTTACCGTGACCGTGCAGGCCGGATCGCTGAACCTGAATGCGAGCTTCAGCGGCAAATCGTGGAATGTCTCCATGGCGAACCCGATCATCGGCAATCCCAATGGCGGCGGCTCCATCGTGCCGAAGGCGGTGACGGTGACGGCGTCGACGGATACCAAGGTGTATGACGGCACCACGACGAGCAACGCGGCGGTGACCAACATCACGGGAGTGCTCGCGGGCGACAATCTGACCGGCCTGTTCCAGTCGTACAACAGTTCGCACGTGCTGGGCGCCAACGGCTCGCTGCTGGCAGTGAATGGCAGCGGAGTGGGCGTGAGCGGCAACCATAGCAGCCTGCTGAGCGACTACACGATCAGCTACGTCAACACGGCGGGCACCATCACGCCGAAGGCGGTGACGGTGACGGCGAGCTCGGACACCAAGGTGTTCGACGGCACCACGGCGAGCAACGTAGCCGTGACCAACGTCACCGGGCTGGTGAGCGGCGACAGCCTGACGGGCCTGACGCAGTCGTACAACAATTCGCACGTGCTGGGCACCAACGGTTCCACGCTGCTGGTCAACAACAGCAGTGTCGGTGTGACCGGCAGCGTCGGCAGCGTGCTTGGCGACTACGCGATCAGCTATGTCAACAACACGGGCACGATCACGCCGGCCTCGGTGACGGTGACGGCGAGCTCGGACACCAAGGTGTTCGATGGCACCACGGCAAGCAGCGTAGCCGTGACCAACGTCACCGGGCTGGTGGGCGGCGACAGCCTGACGGGCCTCACGCAGTCGTACAACAACTCGCACGTGCTGGGCGCCAACGGTTCCACCTTGCTGGTCAACAGCGGTGGCGTGGGCCTGAGCAGCGGCAATGGCGACACGCTCAACGACTACGCGATCAGCTATGTCAACAACACGGGCACGATCACGCCGGCCTCGGTGACGGTGACGGCGAGCTCGGACACCAAGGTGTTCGACGGCACCACGGCGAGCAATGTAGCCGTGACCAACGTCACCGGGCTGGTGGGCGGCGACAGCCTGACGGGCCTGACGCAGTCGTACAACAACTCGCACGTGCTGGGCGCCAACGGTTCCACCTTGCTGGTCAACAGCAGTGGCGTGGG
>NZ_NKFM01000021.1:0-332553 GCF_002223085.1 Burkholderia sp. HI2714
GCCCGGCCTTGATCAGCGACTGCCGTGCCGGGTTCTGCCCGGAACCGGCCGTCAGCACCTGGCCCATGATCACTTCGCTGACCTGCTCGGGCTTCACGCCCGCACGCTCCAGCACCGCGCGGATCACCGTCGCGCCCAGCTCGGGCGCCGCAATCTTCGCAAGCGAGCCGCCGAATTTGCCGACCGCGGTCCGCGCGGCCGATACGATCACTACGTCCGTCATTTCCCTTTCCTCCAGGCCCGCACGACACGGCGCATCGCTACCGGCCCTGTTAAAAAAACTGCGGTGCACCGGACAGCCTGCGCCGCTGTCCGGTTTTCGTCAATCGCGCTGCAACACGTAGCGGCCCGGCGCCGGCTCGATCACCGGGAACTGCGCGTTACCGGGCTGGGCGGGCGGCTCCACCTTGCGGCCGCCGTACTGGTCGAGCCATTCGACCCAGGTCGTCCACCAGCTTCCCGGGTGCTCGGTCGCACCGGCGAACCAGTCGTCCGCCGATTCGGGCAGGTCGCTGTCGTTGACCCAGTAGCTGCGCTTCTTCTTCGCCGGCGGATTGATCACGCCCGCGATGTGCCCCGACGCGCCGAGCACGAACTTCAGCGGGCCCGACAGGATCGACGTCGACGCATAGGCCGTCTGCCAAGGCACGATGTGATCCTCGCGCGAACCGTAGATGAAGGTCGGCACGTCGATCAGCGTCAGGTCGACCGACTCGCCGCACACGGTCAGCGCGCCCGGTTCGCGCAGCTTGTTCTCGAGATAGGTATTGCGCAGGTACCACGCGTACATCGGGCCCGGCAGGCTCGTCGAATCGCTGTTCCAGTACAGCAGGTCGAACGGCGCCGGCGTGCGGCCCTTCAGGTAGTTGTCGACGACGTAGTTCCACACGAGGTCGTTCGGCCGCAGGAACGAGAACGTGTTCGCGAATTCGACGCCGCGCATCAGCCCCGGCTGCGACCCGTTCTTGCCGCCGATGGTCTGCTCGCGCATCTGCACGTGCGCCTCGTCGACGAACACGTCGAGAATGCCGGTGTCGGTGAAGTCGAGCATCGCGGTGAGCAGCGTCATCGACGCGGCCGGATGTTCGCCGCGCGCGGCAAGCACCGCGAGTGCGGTCGCGAGCATCGTGCCGCCGACGCAGAAGCCGAGCGTGTTGATCTGTTCGCGGCCGCTGACCTGCTGCACGGCGTCGATCGCCGCGAGCAGCCCTTCGTTCATGTAGTCGTCCCACGTCTTGTGCGCGACCGATGCGTCCGCGTTGCGCCACGACACGAGGAACACCTGATGGCCGCTCGACAGCGCATGCGCGACGAGCGAATTCTCGGGCTGCAGGTCGAGGATGTAGAACTTGTTGATGCAAGGCGGCACGATCAGCAGCGGCCGCTCGAACACCTTGTCCGTCTTCGGCGTGTACTGGATCAGCTGGATCAGGTCGTTCTCGTAGACGACCGCGCCTTCAGTACACCCGAGGTTCTTGCCGACCACGAACTGCGATTCGTCGGTCTGCGAAATCTTGCCGCGCTGCATGTCGCCGAGCAGGTTCATCATCCCTTGCCGCAGGCTTTCGCCCTGCGTTTCGAGGATCGATTTCTGTGCGTCGGGATTGAGTGCGAGGAAGTTGCTCGGCGCGGCCGCGGCCGTCCACTGCTGGACCGTGAAACGAATGCGCTCGCGCGTCTTCGGATCGGTCTGCAGCGCGTCGGCCAGTTCCTGCAGATAGCGCGCGTTGAGCAGATACCAGGCCGCCGCGAACGCATGCGCCGGCGACGCCTTCCACGCATCGCCGCTGAAACGGCGGTCCTTCAGTTCGGGCGACTCGAGCTTCGCCGCGGCGGCCTGCTGCATCAGCGCCATGCAGTCACGCGCGTAGTCGGCCTGCAGCGCCTGCAGCCGCTCGGGCGGAATCGCGGCGGCCGGCAGCTTCAAGCCGGCGAACGGCGACGCCATCGCGCCGAAATCGGGCATCGACGGCATCTGGAACGGGAACGATGTCGGAAACTGGAATGTCGCGAACGGATTCACGGTGGCCGACGCAGTCGCGGCGCGCGCCGGATCTGCAAAACCGCGCCACGCGTTCAACCACGACTCGAACATCTGCTGCATCGGCTGGGCCGCCGGATCGAAACCAATGCTGCCCGGAGAAGTGCCCGCCTGAGCGGACGTCGACGATTTTTTCGATGCTGTCATTACCTGCCTTACCGGTGATTCGTGAGCGTCTATCGTGAAATCCTGCTCGCGCGCGGCATGCCGGTTGCGAGCCGGGCCGTCATGCTCTGGAGAGGCGTCTCCAGATTCTGCCGCAGTGCGGTATTTTTATCATTATCGTTTTCCCCATGTGAAGCGCCATGTCAAACCGCTGAACATTTCCGTACGGAGATAATCCTCGCACAACAGACGGGACAAGGGTTCCGGCAAAACATAAAACATTTTGGTTGACTTGACTTCGGGATTTTTCATTCAATCGCGCATGCAGCGCGGTATGGCTGCCGAAATATCGAGATAACCCGATTTTGCGGCGCAACAAACTCCACGCGCATGCGCATTTCGTCAATCGGCCAGCCAGATCGCTGCTGACATGCGGCCCGTCACGCGATCGCGCCGGTATGAATAGAAGCGTGCCTGTTCGGTGACCGTGCAGGCCGTCCCGCCGCTCACGTGCGCAACGCCCGCACGCGCGAGACGCAGGCGCGCGAGCGCATAGAGATCGGCGAGGAACTTGCCCGGCGCGCCATCGATCGCGACGAACGCAAGCCGGGTTTCATCATGCTCCGACTGCGGGGCCGTGTCGAGAAACGCGTCACGCACGTCGGCGCCGACCTCGAACGCCCGCGGGCCGATCGCCGGCCCGAGGTACGCATGAAGCGCGTCCGTCGCACTGCCCGCGAGTGCCGCGACACGCGCCGCGGTCTGCTCGACGATGCCGGCCGCCAGCCCGCGCCAGCCCGCATGTGCGGCGCCGACCGCGCGGCCCTGCATGTCGCACAGCAGCACGGGCAGGCAATCCGCGACCATCACGACGCAGACGGCACCCGCCCGGTCGGTGACGCTCGCGTCGGCCTGCACCGGCGCCGTAGCCGTGGGCGCCGCCGCGATCACCTCGTCCGCACGCACGATCTGCGCGCCGTGAACCTGCTCGAGCCATGCAGCGCTCGACTGGCCGGCCAGCGCCAGCAAGCGCGCGCGGTTCCCCGCGACATGGGCCGGGTCGTCACCGGTATGCAGGCCGAGGTTCATCCCGCCCGGCAGCGCGTCTCCGCCCTGCCAGCGCCCGTACGGGCCTTCGCTCACCCCGCCGTCGCGCGTCGTGATCAGCGCGCGCACGCGCGGCGACACCTGCCAGTCGGGCTGTACGCAGTCCTGCCACGTCAACGGCGCCAGGTTCGTCATCGGCACTCACTCCTCCTCATCGTCCAGGTCCGGCTCGTCATCGTGATACTCGCCGCCGAAATCGTCATCGTCGTAGACACCGTCATCGTCGTCGAATTCCTCGTCGCCCTGCCCGAAGCCGAGCGCCGCGACGAGTGCGTTCATGTCGTCCGGCAGCGGGCAGCGCCATTGCATCGCCTTGCCCGTGACCGGATGCACGAGACCGAGCCGCCATGCATGCAGCGCCTGTCGCGCGAACCCGTCCGGCAGCGGCGTGACCGAGCGCTTGCCGCGCGCACGCCCGTACACCGGATCGCCGAGCAGCGGGTGCCCGGCGTGCGCGCAGTGCACGCGGATCTGGTGCGTGCGACCGGTCTCGAGATCGCACTGGATCGCCGAAACCGGCTGACGTTGCCACAGGCATGTGTCAACCGTGCGGAAATGCGTGCGCGCGGGCTTGCCCGATGCGCCCGTAACGACGGCCATGCGCGTGCGTTCACGCGGATCGCGGCCGATCGGCGCGTCGATCGTGCCTTCCTCGGGCATCGTGCCCCACACGAGCGCGAAATAGCGGCGCTTCACCGTGCGGGCCTGCAACTGGCGCACGAGGTCCGTTTGCGCGGCCAGCGTGCGCGCCACCACCATCAGGCCCGACGTTTCCTTGTCGAGCCGGTGGACGATCCCAGCGCGCGGCAGGCCGGCCGCCGCGTCGCCGTAACGATGCAGCAGCCCGTTGAGGATCGTGCCGCTCCAGTTGCCGGCGGCCGGATGCACGACGAGGCCGGCCGGCTTGTTGATGACCACGAGTGCGTCGTCCTCGTAGATCACGTCGAGCGGCACCGGCTCCGGCGTAAAGGCAAGCTGCTCGGGGAGCAGGTCGGGCACGAGCTCGATCTTCGCGCCGAGCGGCACCGGCTGGCGGATCTTCGCCGGCGCGCCGTCGACGAGCACGCGCTGCGCCTCGATCCAGCTCTGCAGGCGGCTGCGCGAGAATTCGGGGAACAGTTGGGCGAGCGCCTTGTCGAGGCGTTCGCCCGCGAGCGACATCGGCACTTCGACGACGCGCGGCGCTTCATCGACCGCTGCGGACGGCACGACGGGCGGCTGCATTGCGTCGCCGGTCAGATCGTCATCGAGGGAATCCCCCGAGGCAGCGTCGGCGGGCCGATCGCTTGGGCTATAATCTTCGCGATTTGGTGTGCCCGGCTGGGCATTCTGCGAACTTGAACGGGTCATTTAGACTGGGTCACCGAGACTTGAAGCTAGGACATGCGAGCATGATGAATTCGACCAAACGCACGGCCAGAACCGTCGCCGCCCGGGCTGCGGCGGTAGCGGCCGCGGCCCTCATCGCCGGCTGCCACGGCTTGCCGCAGAAGCAGGACGAGACGGCTACCTGGTCGAACAACAAATTATACTCAGAGGCCCAGGACGCACTGTCCGGCGGCGACTGGGGCAAGTGCGCGAAATATTTCGAATCGCTGCAAGGTCGCGATCCGTTCGGCCATTTCGCGCAGCAGGCGCAGATCAACGTTGCATACTGCAACTGGAAGGATAACGAAGCGGCCGCCGCCGACCAGGCCGTCGATCGCTTCATCCAGCTCCACCCCGATCATCCGGATATCCCGTACGCGTACTACCTGAAGGGGATGATCCACTTCAACGACGATCTCGGGCTGTTCGGCCGCTTCTCCGGCCAGGACATGAGCGAGCGCGATCCGCAGGCACTGCGCGAATCGTACGATGCGTTCAAGGTCGTCGTCGATCGCTTCCCGAAGAGCAAGTACGCGCCCGACGCCGCCGCGCGGATGCGCTACATCGTCAACGCGCTCGCATCGCACGAAGTGCACGCGGCCGACTACTACTACCGGCGCGGCGCCTACGTGGCGGCCATCAACCGCGCGCAGCTCGCGATCAAGGACTACAAGGGCGCGCCGGCGATCGAGGACGCACTGCACATCATGATCCTGTCGTACGGCAAGCTGAACCAGCCGGAACTCGCCGAGGACACGAAGCGCGTGCTCGCCGGCACGTTCCCCGACAGCCCGTATGTGACGGGCCACTCGCGCCCCGGCTCGAAGAAGTCGTGGTGGCAGTTCTGACGAAAGCACCGTACAGCCCGCGCTGCACGAACAAAAAACCCGGCCATCGAGCCGGGTTTTTTATTGGCGCCGCATTCAGGCGGCGCCAGTGCGATCGCGCGGCGATCGCCGCACGCACCGTCAGGTGCGCTTTGCAGAACGATGCTCGTCGAAGAAGTCCTGGACGACCGCGATCTCGCGGGTCCGCTTGAACGGCGGCAGGCTCTGCCAGATCCGGCGCCCGTAGGGCTTGTCGACGAGCCGCGTGTCGCAAATCATCAGCACGCCGCGATCCGTCTCCGCACGGATCAGCCGGCCTGCGCCCTGCTTCAGCGTGATCACGGCCTGCGGCAACTGGTGCACGGCGAACGGGCTCAGCCCCTTCTTCGTCAGCGCGTCGAGCCGTGCGGCCAGCACCGGATCGTCCGGCGGCGCGAACGGCAGCTTGTCGATCACGACGAGCGACAGCGCGTCACCGCGCACGTCGACGCCTTCCCAGAAACTCTGGCTGCCGACCAGGATCGCGTTGCCATACGCACGGAAACGGTCGAGCAGTTCGGTACGGCTTGCATCGCCCTGCACGAGCAGCGGCGTGTTCCAGCCGCGCGATTCGATCACGTCACGCAGCTTCGACGCAATCCGGTCGACCGCGCGCAGCGTCGTGCACAGCATGAACACGCCGCCACCGGATGCCTCGATCGCCGGCAGCGCGGCGTCGAAAACGGCATCGGTAAACGCCGGCGAAGACGGTTGCGGCAGGTTGCGCGGCACGTACAGCAGCCCTTGCGACTGGTAGTCGAACGGGCTCGCGAGCGTCATCGAGCGCCGCGAGCTGAGGCCCATCTGCGCCGCGTAGTGCGTGAAGTCGCCGCGCACCGACAGCGTGGCCGACGTGAACACCCAGGCACGCGGCACGCCCGCGCGCTGCTTGGCAAAGATCGGCGCGACCGACAGCGGCGTTTCGTGCAGCTGGACCGTATGCGCGAACACTTCGACCCAGCGCACCTTCTCGTTCGGATCACCGTCGGATGCCGCCTTGTCGCCGGCCGCCGTTGCGTCGGCCTTCGCCGCCGCTTCCGTCGCGCCGGGTGCGACCCAGCCGGCCAGCAGGTCCTGCAGCTCGCGTGCGCGCCGCAGGCACGCGCCGAGCGATTCCGCCCGTTCGGCCTGGCTGGCAAGCGCCGACGCCAGCGCGTCGAGCGCAGCCTCGAGCGCGTCGAGCGCACCGAACATCGGGTGATCGTCGCCGAGCTGGGCGAGCGACATGCGGACGATCTGGTCGTTCGCGAACGCCAGGCGCAAGTCGCGCGCCGCGCGCTCGAGATCGCCGCCGAGCTTCACCCACTCGACCGCGTCGCGTGCATGGCTCAGGCCTTCCGCCACCGTGTCGCGGGCGAGCTCGAGAATCTGCGTCGTCGACAGCGTTTCTCCGAAGAACAGCGTCGCCGTTTCCGGCAACTGGTGCGCTTCGTCGAAGATGACCGTGTTCGCGTTCGGCAGCAGCTCGGCCATCCCCGTATCGCGCAACATGATGTCCGCGAAGAACAGGTGGTGGTTGACGACGACGACGTCGGCCTGCTGCGCCTCGCGCCGTGCCTGCATCACGAAGCAATCCTTGTAATGCGGGCATTCCTGGCCGAGGCAGTTGTCGCGCGTCGACGTGACCATCGACCACACGGGCGCCGTTTCCGGCACGCTCGCGAGCTCGGCCTTGTCGCCGCTCTTCGTGATCTTCGCGAAGCGGACGATTTCCTGCAGATAGGCCGTATCCTGCCGCGACGGCAACCGGCCGTTGTCGGCCGTGCGCTGCAGGTAGTAGTGACACAGGTAGTTGGCCCGGCCCTTCAGCATCGCGACCGACACCGGCACCGCCAGCGCGTTGCGCACGGTCGGGATGTCGCGCGCGAACAATTGGTCCTGCAGGTGTTTCGTGCCGGTCGACACGATCACCTTGCCGCCCCACAGCATTGCGGGCACGAGGTACGCATAGGTCTTGCCGGTACCCGTACCGGCCTCGACGATCAGCGTGTTGTCGCCGGCATCGCTGTCGACTTCGGCTGGCGCGGCGGCGTCCGCGCCCGTTTCGGCCGCCTTGTCGCCATCGCCGAGGCGACGTGCCGGCCGCTTGCGGGTTTCGAAGATCTCGGGCTCGGGCATCCGGCGCGCGGACGCTTCCATCGCGGACGCGACGGCGCGCGCCATCTCGATCTGCGACAGTCGCGGCCGATAGCCGTCGATCGCACGCGCCAGCAGTCCGCCTTCGCCGAAGATCGTGTCGAGTTCGTCGACGCGCTTGCGGCTCAGCTCAAAGGTGCCTTCGGGCGCACGAGCGCGCCCGGCGGACGACACGTCGCGCCGGGCATCGGGGGTGGCTTCAAGCGGTGAATTCAAGGCAAGCGTTCCTGTGTCCAGCGCCCGGGCGGCGCCGGCGCTTGCCAGGCCGCGCTCAGGCGCGCTTATCCGGTTCCAGCTGCGATTGCAGCAAAATGATTTTGTCCTTGGCCGCCAGCTTTTCCTTCTTCAGCCGGTGCAGCGTGATGTCGTCGATGTCGGAGTGTCCTTCCTTCAGCTCGATCTCCCGAGCGAGCTGCTGGTGCTGCTCCTGCAATGCAGCCAAACGGTTGTGCAATTCCTGCTGCTGTTCCGTGTGACGGTTTTGCATACTTGCCTCCTCATCGAAGCAGCGCGCCGACTGGCGTGCCAGCGCGCCCGAGACTGATCTCGATCAATCCAACACGTTACTGACCCTGCTGTTGCTTCTGCTGCGCCTTCTCGGCCGCTTCCTTCTGGCGCCGCTCGACATCGGCCTTGTGCTGCACGGCTTCCTTCTGCTTCTGCTCGTAGCGCGCGGCGTTGTCCGCCCGCTCCTGCGCCTTCTGCGCGGCCTGCTGGTGCGCCTGGTCGAGCTTGCGCTGGAAGTCGCCCTGCTTCTGGTCGTATGCCTGCTTGTTCGCCGCGCGCTGCGGCCCTTCCGCGCCACGCTGCGCCTGCTTCAGAGCATTTTGCTCCTGCTTGTCGCGGAACGCAGCCGCGTTTGCCGCATCGTTCGCCGCGCGCTGCGGTGCTTCCGCCGCGTTCTGCGCCGCCTTCAGCGCCTGCTGCTGGTCGCGCTGCTGCGCACGCACCGCCCGCTGCTCGTCGTTGAGTGCGAGCTGCTCCTGGCGGATGCTCGCCCGCTCGTCGCGCATTTGTTCACGCGCCTTGCCGAGACAGTGATTGACGAAGAACTTGCTGTAGCAATCGTGCTCGGCCACCGCATAACGATAATCGTTTTCCGCGGAGCGTTGATTGAGCACTTTTTGACGGGCGTCGAAATCCGGTGCGGCCGTGGCCGTCACGGGCGCAGCCGCGGCGGCGGCCGGGGCGGTTGCGTCCGAAGCTTGCGCGAACGCGCCGGAAGGCCCGGCAGACAAAGCCGCGGCGAGCGCTGCGCCGAGCGCGACGAGAGAAATTCGGGAAGTTGGCAACGTCGTAGGAAAGCTGCGGGACATGTGTCAAATTCTATCACCCCCGGCTGGACGCTCCGCCATTTATGGCAAAATGCCCCGCTTCACTCACCCGCGGCATCCGGCCCGTCGGGCCCGCCACGCAGCCCGCCGCTTCGGGCCTGCCGGCCCCCGCCGCGATTTCAGCAGGCAGATCATCCACGACATGACGGAAACCGTAGCACTCAAGATCGTACAGCGCATCGCCACCGAACTGTCCGTCCAGCCGCGCCAGGTCGCGGCGGCCGTGCAACTTCTCGACGAAGGCTCGACCGTTCCGTTCATTGCCCGGTACCGCAAGGAAGTGACCGGCAACCTGGACGACACGCAGTTGCGCCAGCTCGAGGAACGCCTCCTGTATCTGCGCGAACTCGAGGATCGCCGCGCGTCGATCCTGTCGAGCATCGACGAACAGGGCAAGCTGACCGACGAACTGCGCGCCGCGATCGACGCGGCCGACAGCAAGCAGGTGCTCGAAGACCTTTATCTGCCGTACAAGCCGAAGCGCCGCACGCGTGCGCAGATCGCCCGCGAAGCCGGCCTCGAGCCGCTCGCCCAGGCGCTCCTCGCGAACCCGCTGCTCGACCCGCAGGCCGAGGCAGCCGCGTACGTCGACGCCGACAAGGGCGTCGCCGACGTGAAAGCCGCGCTCGACGGCGCGCGCGACATCCTGTCCGAACAGTTCGGCGAGACGGCCGAGCTGCTCGGCAAGCTGCGCGACTATCTGCACAACCAGGGCGTCGTGTCGTCGGCCGTCGTCGAGGGCAAGGAAAACGAGGAAGGCGAGAAATTCCGCGACTATTACGACTACGCGGAAACGATCAAGACCGTGCCGTCGCACCGCGCCCTCGCGCTGTTCCGCGGCCGCAACGCGGGCGTGCTGACGGTCAAGCTCGGCCTCGGCGAAGAGCTCGACGCTCAGGTGCCGCACCCCGGCGAGGCGATGATCGCGCGCCATTTCGGCATCGCGAACCAGAACCGCCCGGCCGACAAATGGCTGTCCGACGTATGCCGCTGGTGCTGGCGCGTGAAGGTGCAGCCGCACATCGAGAACGAGCTGCTCACGCAATTGCGCGAAACGGCCGAAACGGAAGCGATCCGCGTGTTCGCGCGCAACCTGAACGACCTGCTGCTGGCCGCGCCGGCCGGCCCGAAGGCCGTAATCGGTCTCGACCCCGGCCTGCGCACGGGCGTGAAGGTCGCGGTCGTCGACCGCACCGGCAAGGTGCTCGCGACCGACACGATCTACCCGCACGAGCCGCGCCGCGACTGGGATGGCTCGATCGCGAAACTCGCCCGCATCGCCGCGCAGACGCAGGCCGAGCTGATCAGCATCGGCAACGGCACCGCGTCGCGCGAAACCGACAAGCTCGCGAGCGAACTGATCGCGAAACACCCGGAGCTGCGCCTGCAGAAGATCGTCGTGTCGGAAGCCGGCGCATCGGTCTATTCGGCATCCGAGCTGGCCGCGAAGGAATTCCCGGAGCTCGACGTGTCGCTGCGCGGCGCCGTCTCGATTGCACGCCGCCTGCAGGATCCGCTCGCCGAGCTCGTGAAGATCGAGCCGAAGGCCATCGGCGTCGGCCAGTACCAGCACGATGTGAACCAGCGCGAACTCGCCCGCTCGCTCGACGCGGTCGTCGAGGACTGCGTGAACGCGGTCGGCGTCGACGCGAACACCGCGTCGGCCCCGCTGCTCGCCCGCGTATCGGGCCTGAACGCGACGCTCGCGCGCAACATCGTCGACTACCGCGATGCGAATGGCCCGTTCCCGTCGCGCGAGCACCTGCGCAAGGTGCCGCGCCTCGGCGACAAGACCTTCGAACAGGCCGCGGGCTTCCTGCGCATCAACGGCGGCGAGAATCCGCTCGACCGCTCGTCGGTGCACCCGGAAGCGTATCCGGTCGTCGAGCGGATGCTCGCGAAGATCAACAAGCGCATCGACGACGTGCTCGGCAACCGCGAAGCGCTGTCGGGCCTGTCCCCCGCGGAATTTGTTGACGAACGTTTCGGCCTGCCGACCGTGCGCGACATCCTGTCCGAACTGGAGAAGCCGGGCCGCGATCCGCGCCCCGAATTCAAGACCGCGACGTTCCGTGAAGGCGTCGAAAAGGTGTCGGACCTCGTGCCTGGCATGACGCTCGAAGGCGTCGTGACGAACGTCGCCGCGTTCGGTGCGTTCGTGGACATCGGCGTCCACCAGGACGGCCTCGTCCACGTATCCGCGATGTCGACCAAGTTCATCAAGGATCCGCACGAAGTCGTGAAGGCCGGCCAGGTCGTCAAGGTGAAGGTGCTCGACGTCGACGTGAAGCGCCAGCGCATCGCGCTGACGATGCGCCTCGACGACGACGCGGCAGCGCCCGGCATGTCGTCGCGCGGCGGCCAGGATCGTGGCAACGCAGGGCGCGGCGCGGCCCGCCCGCAGCGTTCGCGCGAGCCGGAACCGGCTGGCGCAATGGCCGCGGCGTTCGCGAAGCTGAAGCGCTGAGCACCCGCACGCCTCTCCGACAGACAAAAAAGCCCGCCGAAAGGCGGGCTTTTTTACGACTTCGGCAAGCACGGCGCGTGGCCGGACGGCCCGCGCGCCACACCTTGGTCAGATTTCGATCTTCGTCCCGAGCTCGACCACGCGGTTCGCGGGGATCGAGAAGAAGTCGGTCGGCTTCGCGGCATTCTGGTGCATCCATGCGAACACGCGCTCGCGCCAGATCGACATCCCGGGCAGATGCGTCGGCACGACCGTTTCGCGCGCGAGGAAGAACGACGTATCCATCAGCTCGAACGTCATGTCGTGCGTGCGGCCGAATTCCTCGAGCACGGCCTTCACGTCCGGCGTCTCGTTGAAGCCGTACTCGGCCTTGACGATGTACAACCCGCCGCCCGCATCACGCGAGGACTGACGCTTGTCGTCGCGCACGTAAGGAAAGTCGCGGGTGACGAACGTGAGGAAAATGGTGCGCTCGTGCAGCACCTTGTTGTGCTTCAGGTTGTGCAGCAGGCTGACGGGCACGAGCTTGTCGTTGCCGGTCAGGTAGATCGCGGTACCCGACACGCGATGCGGCGGATGCGCGAGCAGCCCCTGCAGGAACGGCTCGAGCGGGATACCGTCGGCCGCCGTGCGCTCCTTGACGATGTGACGCCCCTTGTACCAGGTCATCAGCAGGAAAAACAGCAGCGCGCCGATGCCGAGCGGCAGCCAGCCGCCCTGCGCGACCTTCAGCAGGTTCGCGCCGAAGAAGCCGAGGTCGACCGCGAGGAACACCGCGATGATCGCGCCGACCAGCAGCCGGTTCCAGTTCCACACCTTCACCATCACGACCGCGGCGAGCACGGTGGTGATCACCATCGTCGCCGTCACCGCGATACCGTACGCGGCCGCGAGGTTGTCGGAGCTCTTGAAGCCGATGACGATGCAGAGGATCACGAACAGCAGCAGCCAGTTCACGACCGGCACGTAGATCTGGCCGATCGCGAGTTCCGACGTGTGCAGCACCTTCATACGCGGCACGTAGCCGAGCTGGATGGCCTGCGACGTCAGCGAATACGCACCCGAGATCACCGCCTGCGACGCGATCACGGTCGCGACCGTCGACAGCACGACGAGCGGCAGCAGGCCCCATTCGGGTGCCAGCAGGAAGAACGGGTTCTCGATCGCCTTCGGGTTCTGGATCAGCAGCGCGCCCTGGCCGAAGTAGTTCAGCACGAGCGACGGCATCACAAGCCCGTACGCGGCGATGCGGATCGGCTTCGCGCCGAAGTGGCCCATGTCCGCGTAGAGCGCTTCCGCACCGGTCAGCACCAGCACGACCGAGCCCAGCACGACGTACGCCTGCAGCAGGTGGTCGGCCATGAACGACGCCGCGTAATACGGGTTGATGGCGGCCATGATGCCCGGCACGCGCACGATGTGGTACACGCCGAGCGCCGCGATCACGACGAACCACAGCACCATGATCGGGCCGAACAGCTTGCCGACCAGCGCGGTACCGTGGCGCTGGATCCAGAACAGCGCGATCAGGATCACGATCGTGATCGGCAGCACGAGATGGGACAGGTGTGGCGTCGCGATTTCGAGACCTTCGACCGCCGACATCACCGAGATCGCCGGCGTGATCACCGCGTCCCCGTAGAACATGCACGCGCCGAAGATCCCCAGCGCCATCAGCGCGCCCGCGACCCGGGTCTTCGAGTCGAGCGGTCGCAACGACAGCGCCATCAGCGCGAGCACGCCGCCTTCGCCGTTGTTGTCCGCGCGCATCACGAACAGCAGGTACTTGATGCCGACCACCAGGATGATTGCCCAGAACAGCAGCGAGATCACGCCGAGAATCGATCCTTCGGTGAGCGGAATGCCGTGTGCGGGGCTGAACGCCTCCTTGAGCGAATACAGCGGGCTGGTGCCGATGTCGCCGAACACGACGCCGATGGCTGCTATCGCCAGCGCCCGCATCGAGTGTTGTTGCGTCGAATGCGGCGCGTGTGCTGCGTCGGTCGCGTGGATCGTGTCGTTCATATGAAGCGTAATAATCGGGTCCGGGTCGGACAAAACGAGCGCTATTCTACTCGCGCCCCCGTGAAACACCGCCCTGCTCTGTTGCCTTGTAACCACGCGATCCACGCTGCGCATGCAATCCGGCGCGAGCTGTGGCAGGGCTGTCAATCATAGCCGGGGCAGCACCGTCTGCCTACCGGATCCACGGTACGCGCGGCGCCGGCGCGTATCGCGCCCCAATGAAAAACGGCGCCGCGAGCGGCGCCGTACAAGGCTTTCCTTCGATTGGCCGGCCGTTTATGCGCCCGAGCCGTCGCGCTGTGCGCGACCGCGCTTGATCCACGCCTCGAGGTTGTGCGGGCGAACCGTATCCCACTCCTCGAACGGCTGATGAATCCACGGATTCGTCGGCAGGAACTGCGTGTGATAGTCGGGCTTGACCTTCGAGCAACCCTTGTACCAGAGCACGGCCGAGCGCACAGCCGTCACCGACGGATAGCGCTCCTTCAGGTGCTCCTGCACGCGCGCAAGCGTGACGCCCGAATCGACGAGATCGTCGACCAGCAGCACGTTGCCCGCCAGGTTGCCGCGCGTCATCGTGATGTACTGCGCGATATCGAGGTCGCCCTGCTCCGTGCCGGCCGCTTCGCGGTACGAACTCGTCGCGAGGATCGCGAGCGGCACGTCGTAGATGCGCGACAGTTGATCGCCGACGCGCAGGCCGCCGCGCGCGAGACACAGGATCTGGTCGAACTTCCAGCCCGATGCATGTACCTGGAGCGCGAGCAGCTCGATGAGACGGTGATACTCGTCCCAGCCTACCCACAGATTCTTGTCGTCGTTGCGCGGATCAGTCATCAAGTCTGCCGCCGTCATCGTGATTTGCTGCGTCATCTGAAAATTACACCTTGAACGGATGGCGGAGCAGGATCGTTTCGTCGCGGTCCGGACCCGTCGACACCATGTCGACCGGCACGCCAGCCACTTCCTGGACGCGGCTCAGGTAAGCCTGCGCGTTCGCCGGCAGCGCTTCCCACGTCTTGATGCCGACCGTGCTTTCCTTCCAGCCGGCAAACGTTTCGTATACGGGTTCGCAACGGGCCACATCAGCGGCACCGCGCGGCAGGATGTCCGCATCCTTGCCATCGATCTTGTAGCCGACGCACAGCTTGACTTCGTCGAGGCCATCGAGCACGTCGAGCTTCGTCATGCACAGGCCCGACACGCCGTTGATCTGGATCGAGCGGCGCAGCGCGGCTGCGTCGAGCCAGCCCGTACGGCGCGGACGGCCGGTGACCGAACCGAATTCCTTGCCGACGTTGGCGAGCGTGACGCCGACCTGGTCCTGACGCTGCGGATTGTCCGCATCGTACAGTTCGCTCGGGAACGGGCCCGAGCCGACGCGCGTGCAATATGCCTTCGTGATGCCGAGGATGTAGTTGAGCTTCTGCGGACCCACGCCCGCGCCAGCCGACGCCGCACCTGCGACGCAGTTGCTCGACGTGACGAACGGATAGGTGCCGTGGTCGATGTCGAGCAGCGTGCCTTGTGCGCCTTCGAACAGCAGGTTCTGGCCCGCATTGTTCGCGTCGTACAGGCGGCGCGAGACGTCGGCCACCATCGGCTTCAGGCGGTCGGCATAACCGAGCATCGTGTCGAGCGTGGCCTGGAAATCGACAGCCGCGCCGCCCAGGTACTGGGTCAGCACGAAGTTGTGGAAATCGAGGTTTTCGCGCAGGCGGTCGGCGAAGGTCTTCGCGTCGAACAGGTCCTGCACGCGCAGCGCGCGGCGGCCGACCTTGTCTTCGTATGCGGGGCCGATGCCGCGGCCCGTCGTGCCGATCTTGCCCGCGCCCTTGCGCGCTTCGCGCGCCTGGTCGATCGCGATGTGGTACGGCAGGATCAGCGTCGTGGCTTCGGAGATGAACAGACGGTCGCGTACGTTCACGCCGGCTTCTTCGAGCTCGCCGATTTCCTTGAACAGTGCTTCGGGGGACAGCACGACGCCGTTGCCGATGTAGCAGGCGACGCCTTCACGCATGATGCCCGACGGAATGAGGCGCAAGATCGTTTTCTTGCCGCCGATGATGAGGGTGTGGCCGGCGTTGTGACCGCCCTGGAAACGCACGACGCCCTGAGCGTGGTCCGTCAGCCAGTCGACGATCTTGCCCTTGCCTTCATCACCCCATTGCGTTCCCACGACGACGACATTGCGCCCGGGAGTCACGTTCACTGCGCTGGCAGACATGTTGATTCGTTAGCTGGTTAAAAACGTATTCTACCTATGTTCGCGGGCGATTCCGAATTTTTCCGTTTCGCTTCAACGATATGCACGCCGAAGCACGTCCCGCGAACGCCTGTTTATCGGGGTTCGACCACCCATGCGCCATTGCGCTCGACGAGCGAACGGTCGCACGCGAATTCGTCGAGCACATGATCGTGGCCCGGCAGCGCCTGGATCACGACCTCACCGGCATCACGCAGCGCCGCGACGGCCGCGCTCAGCGCATCGTCCTGCGCCCACGGCGCGAGAATCGCGGTGCCGCGCGCCTCGACCGGCGAAATCCGCGCGAGCTCGCGCAGGTCGAGCGAGAAGCCCGTAGCGGGACGGGCACGGCCATACGCCTGGCCGACGTGGTCGTAGCGGCCGCCCCGCGCGATCGCGTTCGGCACGCCGTCGATGTAGGCGCTGAACATCGCGCCGCTGTGATACGCATAGCCACGCAGGTCGCCGAGATCGATCGCCACCTCGGCACCCTTCGCCTGTGCCGCGAGCTGCGCCAGATCGTCGAGCGCCCGCGTGATTTCGGGCAGCACCGGCAAGCGTGCGCGCGCCTCGACGAGCACGCTCGCGTCGCCATAGAGATGCGGCAGCGCGCGCAGCGCGGCGCGCGTATCGGCACCGAGATCGTCGGTGAGCTCGTTCAGCAGCGGCACGTCCTTGCCCGACAGCGCGTCGTACAGCGACTCGCCGCGCTCGGCGGCCTGCGCGTCGCGCGCCAGCAGCGCAGCGAGCACGCCCGCGTGGCCGAGGTCGAGACGGATGCGCGACAGGCCTGCGAGATGCAGCGCGTCGAGCATCAGTTGCTGGATCTCGAGGTCGGCTTCCAGCCCCGCATGCCCGTAGATTTCGGCGCCGATCTGGATCTGCTCGCGCGTCGCGTGCAGGCCGCGCGGACGCGTATGCATCA
This sequence comes from Burkholderia sp. HI2714, assembly GCF_002223085.1. Lineage (NCBI taxonomy): Bacteria > Pseudomonadati > Pseudomonadota > Betaproteobacteria > Burkholderiales > Burkholderiaceae > Burkholderia > Burkholderia sp. HI2714. The sequence goes on from NZ_NKFM01000021.1 coordinate 16,620, forward strand.
CGTGGCCCGCATAGCAAAGGCGCGTCACGCCCTGGCGGTTCAACAGGTGCGCGTCGATCCGCGCGACCTGCGGCGTGATGTCCGCACGCAGGCCGAGGGTGCGGCCCGACAGCTGGTCGACCAGCTTGAAGGTGCGCAGGCGCAGGTCTGCGCCGCCGCTCGTCAGCAGCGACTCGAGATACTCGAGCAGCGGCGGCATCACCATTTCGTAGCCATACGAACGGAAGCGGTCGAGCAGCCTGCGGCGCAGCTCCTCGATCTTGCGCGCTTCCGACGGCAGTACGTCGGCGATATTCTCGGGAAGTAACCAGGTCGACATCGGTACGGTCCTACGACGGGAAACAGCGCGCGACACGCGCGCCGCGATGTGAATCGGAAATTCTGAATTCGGGCGGGACGAACGGCGGATAAGCCGGCTGGATCAGGTCCCGGTCAGGTGGCGAGCAGCAGCAGTATGAGCCCGAGCACCATCACGATCAGCCCGCCGATCCGGATATGATGCGGCGGCCGCTCAGCTATTCTACGAAACGTGTCGCGCCAGGCGACGGGAAACACGAAGGGGAACGCCCCCTCGATGATCAGCATCAGCGCTACTGCGAGCAACAACGAGCCAGCCAGGTCCATGCGAGCGACGGCGCCGCTCGACGCGGCGCCCCAAGGTCAGTGTTTGCGGGGAGCAGGCGCCGCCGGTGCGGCACCGCCCGTCGGGCTGCGCATGAAGCGGAAGAACTCGCTGTCGGGATCGACGACGATGATGTCGTTGCGCTTGAACGTGTACCGGTAAGCCTGCAGGCTCGCGTAGAACTGGTAGAACTGCGGATCGCGACCGAACGCGTCGGCGGCAATCGTCGCGGCCTTCGCGTCGCCCTCGCCCTTGATCGTCTGCGCGGACTTGTACGCGTTCGCGAGCACGGCCTGCTGCTCGCGTTCGGCGTCCGCCTTGATCTGCTCGACGTCGGCCGCGCCTTGCGCACGCACCTGCGCCGCCTGATCGCGCAGCGCGCCGATCATCCGCTGATAAACGGCGTCGGTCTGAGCGGCCGGCAAGTCGACACGCGTCAGCTGGACGTCAACGACGTCGACGCCGAAACCGGACGCCTTCGCCTTCACTTCGTCACGAGCCGCATCGGCGATCGCACGCTGGCCGCCGAGCGCGTCGTCGAGCGCACGCTTGCCGAACGCGTCGCCGAGTGCGCTCTTCAGCGCGCCGGCGAGACGGTCGCCGGCTGCCGACGGGTCTCCGCCCGTCGTCGTGAAGTACTTCATCGGATCGCTGATCCGGTACTTCACCGCGTAAGCGACGAGCAGGTCGTGCTTGTCTTCGGTTGCCAGTTGCAGCGGATCCGACGACTCGAGCGATTGCAGCCGCGTGTCGATCAGCGTGGCCGTCTGCAGCGGCGGCGGCAACTTGAAATGGATGCCGGGGCCCGCCAGCTCGGGCTGCGCGCCGTCACGCCCCGACAGCACGGCCGTGTGGCGCGGATCGACGGTAAGGACGGTCGACGATGCCGCGAAGGCAACGATCACGATTGCGACGACGAGCGCAATGATTCGGTTCATGTTCTGCGCTCCCCGTTACTTCGTATCGTCTTCGCGCGACCGGCTGCGAAACGCTTCGCGCGATCGCAGCACGTCGTTGCCCGACGCGGCCGCGGCCGACGCCGCACTCGCGGGTGCCGCTGCTGCCGGCGCGACGGCCGCCGGTGCCGACGCCGCATCGGGCGCGGATGCGCCGGTAGACGCCGCGGCGTTTTGCCGCCCCTGCTCGACGAGCTTGTCGAGCGGCAGATACACGACGCTGTTGCCGCCCTTGTTGCCGATGAACACCTTCGTCGAATTCGAATAGATTTCCTGCATCGTCTCGAGATACATCCGCTCGCGGATCACCGCGGGCGCCTTCGAGTACTGCGCATAGACCTGCTTGAAGCGGTCGGCATCGCCTTCGGCTTCCGTGACCACGCGATCGGCATACGCCTTCGCTTCGTCGACGAGCTTCGCCGCATCGCCCTGCGCCTTCGGCAGCAGATCGTTTGCATAGGCTTGCGCCGCACGCTTCGCGGCCTCGCGCTCGTCGCGCGCCTTCGCGACTTCACCGTAGGCGGCCTGCGTCTGCTCGGGCGCCGCAACGCTCTGCATCGTGACGGCCGTCACCTCGAGCCCCGACTGGTAGCGATCGAGATCGCGCTGGATCGCGGCGGAGAGCTGCCCACGCAGCGCGTCGCGGTCCTGGTTCAGCACGTCGGCCGCGCTGCGCGTGCCGACGATCGCACGTACCGCGGCCTGGGCGGCCTGCGAGACGCTGCGCTCGGGATCGACACTGCGGAACAGGTAATCGGTCGCGGAACGGATGCGGTACTGGACGATGAAGCGCACGTCGACGATATCGGCATCGCGCGTCAGCATCGCCGCTTCCTTCACGTTCGCGAGTCGCACGACGTTGTTGCGGCCGATCTCGATCGAGCGGACCTGCGACGTATCGACGATTTCGTGCGACGCGAACGGATACGGCGCGCGCCAGTGCACGCCCTGGCCGACCGTGCCCGACAGCTTGCCGAGCTGCAGCACGACACCCGTCTGCCCTTCCTGCACGACGAACAGCCCGCTGCCCGCGTAGACCGCGACCAGCACGCCGATCACGATGCCGACGCCGACGCGCGCGGCTCGCCCGTTGTCAGGACGGAAGCCGTTGCCGCCCTTGCCGCCGAACAGGCCGTTCAGGCGCCGGTTGAAGTTGCGCCACATCTCGTCGAGATCGGGCGGACCATCGCCGTCGCCTTGCGGACGCTTCGATTCGTTCGGGCGGGGACGGGATCCGTCTTTGCCATTGCCTTCGCCGCGTCCCCAGCGGGGATCGTTGATCGACAGCAAGGCGCGCATCCGCCGCCAGGTACTCCGCTCGTTGTATTCGTTCACCAGAGTTTGTTCACCAGATTAGACGCCGACGAACCGGCCGGGACCGGTTAGCGCCCGTGTTCGGAAATCGTGTGGTCTTCGTGTGGTTCAGCGGGGGCGCCGTCGAGCGCGCCGTTGGGTAACGTCGCGCTGGAAAGGTGTTCCGCGGAGGCGATTTCGGCGATGGCGGCACGCAACGCGTCAAGACCCTGACCGGTGCGCGCGCTCAAAAAGACGCGCGAAATATTACCATACTCGTCCCGCTCGACCGCGTCGCCGCGGGCCGCCAGCTCAGGCACGGCGTCGATCTTGTTGAACACCAGCACCTGGCGGATCGTGTCCGCGCCGATCTCGTGCAGCACACCATTGACCTGCTCGATCTGTTCAAGCCTGACCGCGCTCGACGCATCGACCACGTGCAGCAGCAGATCCGCGTGGATCGTTTCCTCGAGGGTCGCGCGGAATGCGGCGACCAGTTGGTGAGGCAGCTCGCGGATGAACCCGACGGTATCCGACACGACGATCTGGCCGACCTCGTCGCCGAGGTACACGCGCCGCGACGTCGTATCGAGCGTGGCGAACAGCTGGTCGGCCGCATAGGCCTGCGCTTTCGTCAGCGCGTTGAACAGCGTCGACTTGCCCGCGTTCGTATAGCCGACGAGCGACACCGACATCGTGCCGCTGCGCGCGCGCTGGCGGCGTTGCGTGCTGTGTTGCCGGCGCAGCCTGTCGAGCCGCGACTTCAGCATCTTGATGCGTTCGCCGATCAGCCGGCGGTCGGTTTCGAGCTGGGTTTCACCCGGACCGCGCAGGCCGATACCACCCTTCTGCCGTTCAAGGTGGGTCCATGCGCGAATGAGCCGCGTCGACAGGTACTGAAGCTGCGCGAGTTCGACCTGCAGCTTGCCTTCGTGGCTGCGGGCACGCTGTGCAAAGATGTCGAGGATGAGGCTGGTGCGATCGACCACGCGCCTGTTAAGTGCCTGCTCCAGATTACGTTGCTGGGCAGGCGCCAATGCGTGGTTGAAGATGACGATTTCGACGTTGTGCGCGTCGCAGGCGAGCCGGAGTTCGTCGGCTTTGCCGCTGCCGATGAACATCTTGGCATCGGGACTGGAACGACGACCCGTGAGGGTGACTGCGGGACGGGCCCCCGCGCTGGAGGCGAGAAGACTGAGTTCTTCGAGACTGGCTTCGAAATCGGTCTTGCCGAAATCGATGCCGACGAGCGCTGCGTTGATCAAATTTTCAGGTGTCAAGATAAGGCGGCTGGCATCGGTCGCTCGCGGCGACCGGATGCCGGCCGCTGCGATAGGTTAGGACGAGGCTTCCGCGTCCGGGTGGAAATTCACCGGGCGCGCCGGCACGACCGTCGAGATGGCGTGCTTGTACACCATCTGGGTCACCGTATTACGGAGCAACACGACGTACTGGTCGAACGATTCAATGTTCCCTTGAAGCTTGATGCCGTTGACGAGGTAGATCGAAACGGGAACGTGCTCTTTGCGCAGTGCGTTCAAAAACGGGTCTTGTAACAATTGCCCTTTGTTGCTCATGGCGTACTCCATCTTTTTTTGCAGGTTGATCTGGATTGGCGGCGAAGAAAAAGAGATCCGGCGCCAATCGCTACACTATAGCCGATTTTGTCTGGCCCGCCGGGGGCATAGGCCTTGCGGCCAACCCCTTGCGTGACGCGTGTAACAGACGTCTTCAGCTCTTGTCCGCGTACGGATTGTTCGACGAACGGAACTCTATGCGCAATGGAGTCCCGGTCAGCGAGAAAGTTTCGCGGAACCGGTTTTCCAGGTAACGCTTGTACGTTTCCGTCACGGCGTCGAGCGCGTTACCGTGGATGACGATGATCGGCGGATTCTGGCCGCCCTGGTGCGCGTAGCGCAGCTTCGGACGCACCGGGCCGCGACGGCGCGGCTGCTGGAACTCGACCGCCTCGATCAGCGCGCGCGTAAGCTTCGGCGTCGGCAGCTTCGCCATCGCCGCCGCGTATGCGTCGTCGACCGAGCGCATCAGCGTGCCGATGCCCGTCTTCTTCGTGGCCGAAATGAAGTGCGACTTCGCGAAGTCGAGGAATTTCAGCTTGCGGGTCAAATCCGCTTTCGCGCGATCGCGCGCATGCTCGTCGAGCCCGTCCCACTTGTTGACGCCGATCACGAGCGCACGGCCCTGTTCGACGACGAAGCCGGCGATGTGTGCGTCCTGGTCGGAAATATCCTGCTGCGCATCCAGCAGAAGAATGACCACGTTCGCATCGGAGATCGACTGCAGCGTCTTCACGACCGAGAACTTCTCGATCGCTTCGAACACCTTGCCGCGGCGGCGCAGGCCGGCCGTGTCGATCAGCGTGTATTTCTTGCCGTTACGCTCGAAGTCGACGTAGATCGAATCGCGCGTCGTGCCTGGCATGTCGAACGCGATCACGCGATCCTCGCCGATCAGCGCGTTCACGAGCGTCGACTTGCCGACGTTCGGGCGGCCGACGATCGCGATCTTGATGCCGCGCGAAGGATCGTTCTCGTCCTCTTCCTCCGGACGGTCCGCATACGCGACGTCCAGCGCCTCGTTGATCATGTCGGTGACGCCGTCACCGTGCGCAGCCGAGATCGCACGCGGATCGCCGAGCCCGAGCTCGTAGAAGTCCGTCGCGACCGCCGTGTACTTCATCCCCTCGGCCTTGTTGACGACGAGGAAGATCGGCCGGCCGGTCTTGCGCAGGTAGTCGGCGATCGACTTGTCCTGCGGCGCGAGCCCGTTGCGGCCGTCGACGATGAACACGACGACGTCGGCTTCCTCGACCGCCTGCCGCGTCTGGCGGGCCATTTCGTGCAGGATGCCGTCCTTCGCGACGGGCTCGAAGCCGCCCGTGTCGACGACCAGGTACGGCCGCTCGCCGACGCGCCCTTCGCCGTAATGGCGATCGCGCGTCAGGCCCGGCAAGTCGGCGACCAGCGCATCGCGCGAGCGCGTGAGCCGGTTGAACAGCGTGGATTTCCCCACATTGGGGCGCCCAACGAGGGCAATGACCGGTTTCATCTGTGTTTTCTACGGTGATGCGCAGCAGCGGGAGGCCCGCTGCTGCGGGCGGCTGCGCTGAATGAAAATATCACGAATTCGCGCCGCGCCGGATGCGCGCGCCTGGCGCGCGTCGCGCGCCGTCGTCTTTCGTCTCGAACTGCCTTTCAAATACCGAGCGGCCGGGAGCACCGGCCGCCTTCAAGTCGCGCGGCCGCGGCGCGCGGGACAAGCCCATCGCGCCACGGCCGCGCATGTTTCCTGCGCGTCAGCGCGGACGGAATCCGTACAGGCCGCCGTCCTTCGTCTGCACGACGAGCGTATTGCCCGCGAGGACCGGCGCCGCCGTAATCGCGCTACCGTCGGTCTTCATCCGTGCGATGAAGCTGCCGTCTTCGCGCGACAGGAAGTGCACGAAGCCCTTGTAATCGCCCATCACGACCGCGTGCCCGAGCAGATACGGCACGCCGACGTCACGGCTCTTCAGCTTGTCGTTGCGCCACAGCTGGTTGCCCGTGGCCGCGTCGTACGCGGTGACGACCGACCAGTCGTCGCCGCCGGCGACCACCGAATCGTCCTGCGCGAGGCCGCTACGGCTCGAGAACGGCTTTTCCCACAGCGGGCGGCCCGAGTTCGCATCGAAGCAGCCAAGCTGACCCTGGAACGTCACCGCGCAGGCTTCCGCGCCCACGAGCGTCGGCGGACCGCTGACGTCGTTGATGCGCTCGACCTCGGTGACCCCCTTCGGGAACGACACCGGCGCCTGCCAGAACGGCTCGCCCGTCTGCAGGTTGATCGCGACCAGCCCGCCGCCCGGGAAGCCCGCCAGCACCGCCGCGTCACCCGCAAACGTCATGCCGGCCGACACGCGCAGGTTCAGCGGCACCGCGCGGTTGCGGTAGTTCCACTTCTGCTCGCCCGTCTGCGCGTTGAACGCGATCACCTGGCCGTCGATCGTGCGCACGACCACGAGGCCGTTGCCCACGAGCGGCGGCGAGAAGATCTCGCCCTGCACGGTGGTCTTCCACAGTTGCTTGCCGTCCGGACCCAGCACGAACACGCCGCCCTTCAACGCACCGACCGCGGTCAGGTTGCCGTCGCTGCCGACACCGGCCGACAGGTCGGAGCCGACCTTCGCGCGCCAGAGCGTCTGGCCCGTCTTCGCGTCGATCTTCTCGACCGAACCGTTTTCGCCCGCCGCGTAGACGGCGTCACCCACGGCCACCGGCGAGAACAGGTAGCGTCCGCCCTTGCCGACGCTCGCCTTCCAGACCTGTTGCACGTCCATCACGGGCTTGAACTCGGCGAGCGGCGTCGGCACGCGGCGCGCATCCTTCGACGACGAGCAGGCCGCCAGTGCGAGGACAGCCGCCGCGCAGGCAACGGGCACAGCGTAACGTTTCAGCAAATTCATCGGTTAGCGAAGCAGAGTTAAGAGGTTGAGGGGACCGGGGTTCAGCCGCCGAGCGCGTCCAGCTTGAACTGCACGAGCTGACGCGCGGACTGGTCGTCCTTCGACAGGCCGTCGAGCGCGAGCTTGTAAGCTGCGCGCGCATCGTCGGTCTTGCCTTGCGCGGCAAGCAGATCGCCGCGGCGATCGGCCACGAGGCCCTTGAATGCATCGACCGGCGTACCCGACAGCAGCGCGAGGCCCGCATCGTACGCCTTCTCGTCGAGCAGCAGCGACGCGAGACGCAGCTTCGCGATCTGCTTGTACTCGTCATCCTTGGCGTGATCGACGGCCCATTGCAGCTGTGCCTTCGCACCGGCCGAGTCGCCGGCTGCGTACAGCGTCTTCGCAGCGGAGAGTGCAGTCATCTGCGCATACGGCGTGCTGCCGAACTTGTCTTCCATGTCGGCGGCCGCGCGAGCGATCGTCGCCTTGTCGTTCGCGGCGGCGGCCTTCTGGACCTGTTCGTACAGCCCGGACGCCTCGGCAGCCTGACGGCGCTGCCAGTAGTTCCAGCCGTTGAAACCGGCCGCGACGACGAGCGCCGCGAGCACGATCCACGTGGTGAGATTGCCCCAGCGGGCCCACCACGCCTTGACGCTTTCAATCGATTCTTGTTCGTCGTGATAACTCATCGGCGAGCGATTCCTTCCTGTTCAGGCTTTTCTTGTCGAGCGGATGCCAGCGCGATCAGTCGTCGCCGTCTTCGGCGGATGCAACCATCGCATTGATTAGGAATTCGGTCAAGCCTTCGACCGGTACGGTCTGCTGAACGTTCTTTTCCCCGTCTCCGCCCGCACCGCGCAGCGCTTTCACGCCCACCGTGCCGTTTGCAACCTCTTCTTCACCGAAGATCACCGCGAACGCGGCGCCGCTTGCGTCGGCCCGTTTCATCTGCGACTTGAAGCTCGCCGGCGCGCCGTCGGCGCTGCAGTGGAAGATCACGTCGAGGCCCGTGTCGCGCAGGCGCTCGGCCGCGATGAACGCCTGTTCACGCGCGGTCTCGCCCTGGTGCACGACGTACACGTCGACGCCTTCCTGCTCGGGTGCGAGATCCTCTTCCTTCAGCAGCTCGAGGATCCGCTCGATGCCCATCGCCCAGCCGCACGCGGCGGTCGGCTTGCCACCGAGTTGCTCGATCAGCGGATCGTAGCGGCCGCCGGCCGCGACCGTGCCCTGCGCGCCGAGCTTGTCGGTCACCCACTCGAACACGGTCAGGTTGTAGTAGTCCAGGCCACGCACGAGACGCGGGTTGATCTTGAACGGAATGTTGTTCGCGAGCAGCAGGCGCTGCAGCCCTTCGAAGTGCGCGCGCGATTCGTCGCCGAGGAAGTCGATCAGCTTCGGTGCGTTCTGCGCGATTTCCTGCAGCGCGGGGTTCTTCGTGTCGAGCACGCGCAGCGGGTTCGTATACAGGCGGCGCTTCGCATCTTCGTCCAGCACGTCGGCGAACTGCTCGAGGTACTTGATCAGTTCGACGCGATGCGCGGCACGCTCTTCGGCGAGGCCGAGCGAGTTGATCTCGAGCTTGATGCCGGTCAGGCCGAGGTCGTCCCACAGGCGCTGGCACATCATGATGATCTCGGCGTCCGCGTCAGGGCCCGCGAAGCCGAGCGCCTCGACGCCGACCTGGTGGAACTGGCGATAGCGGCCGCGCTGCGGACGCTCGTGACGGAACATCGGGCCGATGTACCACAGGCGCTTCGGGCCGTCGTACAGCATGTTGTGCTCGATCGACGCGCGCACGACGGCCGCGGTATTTTCCGGGCGCATCGTCAGGTTCTCGCCGTTCAGCGCGTCGGTGAAGCTGTACATTTCTTTTTCGACGATGTCGGTGACCTCGCCGATGCCGCGCGTGAAGAGTTGCGTGTGCTCGACGATCGGCGTGCGGATGTTCTGGTAACCGTAGGCGCGCAGCAGCGATTTCACGGTAGCTTCGAAGAACTCCCAAAGGCCGGCATCCTGCGGAAGGATGTCGTTCATGCCCTTGACGCCGGTGAGCTTCTCGATCTTGCGTTTTTGTTCAGTCATCGTGTGTGTGGACGAATTAGTTCGTGGCCTCAGCGCGGCCGTAGTTGCGTTCGACGTAGTCGCTGACGATCTGCTGGAATTCCTCGGCGATCCGCTCGCCGCGCAGCGTCTTGACCTTCTCGCCGTCGATGAAGACAGGCGCGGCCGGGTTCTCGCCCGAGCCCGGCAGGCTGATACCGATGTTCGCGTGCTTCGATTCGCCCGGGCCGTTGACGATGCAGCCCATCACCGCGACGTTCATTTTCTCGACGCCCGGATACGCCTTGCGCCAGACTGGCATCTGTTCGCGCAGGTAGGTCTGGATCTGCATCGCGAGTTCCTGGAACAGCGTGCTCGTCGTACGGCCGCAGCCCGGGCAAGCGATCACCATCGGTGCGAACGAGCGCAGGCCCATCGTCTGCAGGATTTCCTGGCCGACGATCACTTCGCCCGTGCGCGGCGCGCCCGGTTCCGGCGTCAGCGAGATGCGGATCGTGTCGCCGATCCCTTCCTGCAGCAGCACGCCGAGTGCAGCCGTCGACGCGACGATGCCCTTCGAGCCCATGCCGGCCTCGGTCAGCCCGAGGTGCAGCGCGAAGCCGCAGCGGCGGCCAAGCTCACGGTATACGGCGATCAGGTCCTGCACGCCGCTGACCTTGCACGACAGCACGATGCGGTCGCGGCCGAGGCCCAGTTCGACCGCACGCTCGGCCGAGCCGATCGCCGACTGGATCAGCGCCTCGTACATCACGCTTTGCGCATCCCACGGCTGCGCACGCGCGCCGTTCTCGTCCATCATGCGTGCGAGCAGGTCCTGGTCGAGGCTGCCCCAGTTCACGCCGATCCGCACCGCCTTGTCGTACTTGGCAGCCGCCTCGATCATCAGCGCGAACTGCGTGTCGCGCTTCGCGCCCTGGCCGACATTGCCCGGGTTGATCCGGTACTTCGACAGCGACTCGGCACAGCCCGGGTAGTCACGCAGCAGCAGGTGGCCGTTGTAGTGGAAATCGCCGACGAGCGGCACGGTTACGCCCATGCGGTCGAGCTGCTCGCGGATGGCCGGCACGGCGGCCGCGGCCTCGGGCGTGTTGACCGTGATGCGCACCAGTTCGGAGCCCGCGTTCGCGAGTTCCTTGATCTGGATTGCCGTGCCGATCGCGTCGGCCGTGTCGGTATTCGTCATCGACTGCACGCGCACCGGCGCGTCGCCGCCGATCGTCACGAGCTGCCCGCCCCAGCGGACATCCACCGCATGCGATACACGGCGCGGCTGGTGCCCGCCGAACACCGGCTCGGTTGAACAAATCTGACTGCTGCGTGGGGATTGAGCTTCGGATTGCATCGATAGATCCATTTACGCGGAATGCGCCGCGACGCGGCGCATGAATTGAAAAAGCGCCGTGCCCTCACGGCCTGCCGATATCGACGACAGGCCTTCGCCACGGCGCTTGACGTCAGGGCAACGTGAACCGCGCCACATTACCCCGCGCTGCCGAATATTTTGCCGGATCGACAGGTTTTCCGTCGAACGCGATCGCGTCGAGGCCCGCCTTGTTGCCGATCGTGACCTTGAACGGGCCGTCGCCGGCGACCTGCTTCGCCTCGCCGCCGTGCACCAGCCCGGAGAACAGCTCCTTGCCGCTCTTGTCGCGTACGCTGAACCAGCTGTCCTGCTTGACCTTCAGTTCGATCATCGACTGGCCGGCCGCCACCGCGACGCTCGTCGGCTGGGCCGGCGCGGCGGCACTGGCCGCCGTCGTTGCCACGACGGGCTGCGATGCGGCTGCCGTCACGACCGGCGCCACGGGCGCAGGCGCCGGAGCAGCCGATGCAACTGCCGGTGCCGGGGCTGCAGACGCAACAGCCGGGGCCGGAACCTCATTCGCGATTCCGGCAGACGCACCGCTCGAGGCCGCCTCTTCGACGGAAGACGACGATGCCGCCGGCGCGCTCGCGGCCGACGCATGCTCGGCATCGCCGCTCTTGAAGCGCGCGAGCAGGCTCGACGAATCGCCGCCAGTGTGCCACATCAGTACGGCTACCACCGCGACGACGACGATCCCCGTGCCCCAGAGCCACGGGTGATGCCGCGACGACCCGCCCAGCGGAATCGACACGCGGCCACGCGGCAGGTCCGTGCCCGACGACGCGGGCATCGACAGGTCGACTTCCGGCACGCCGCGCTCGCGGCGCAACGCCTGCGCGAACGGTTCCGGATCGACGCCGAGCATCTTCGCGTAGCTGCGCACGACACCGAGCGCGAACGTCACGCCGGGCAAATGACTGATGTCACCGGCCTCGAGTGCCCGAAGCTTCTGCGGTGCGACCTTGAGTCGCGCCGACACGTCGTCGACGGTCCACCCCCTTGTCTCCCGAAGCTGCGCCAGTCGGCTGCCGACTGCCGCAAGCGATTCCAACCCTGCCGGTGCCGGCTTCGCGCCATTCGTCTCTGCGCCGTTAGACGGCTGCGGCTCACTCATCCTCGTCCTCGCGTCGATTCTTCTTCACTGGCGGCCGCCGCCGGTTCCCGCCGGCCGGCACCCGCAACTGTCCTTACCATGCGCGACGCCGAGGCGCCGCGACCGATCGCTATTCGCGTGTTGTACCGCTCAAAGGCCCTAGCATCCCCGGCTAGGCGTCCCTGTCAAATCGCCCGAACCTCGATGATTTTTCCTGCTGCGCCCGTCCGTTCCGCGAGGCGCGTGCGGTCCTTCACCGCGCCGGCCAGCTGGCCGCACGCGGCATCGATGTCGTCACCGCGCGTCTTGCGCACGGTCGTGACGACACCCGCGTCGATGAGGACCTGTGCAAAGCGCTTGATCTGCTCCGGTTTCGAGCGGATGAGGCCCGATTCCGGAAACGGATTGAACGGGATCAGATTGAACTTGCACGGCACGTCGCGTGTGACGGCCAGCAGTTCGCGTGCATGCGCTTCGGTGTCGTTGACGCCGTCCAGCATGCAGTATTCGAAAGTGATGAAGTCGCGCGGCGCGACTTTCAGATAACGCTGGCAAGCCGCCATCAGCTCGCGCAGCGGATACTTCTTGTTGAGCGGCACCAGCTCGTCGCGCAGCGGATCGTTCGGCGCGTGCAGCGAAACGGCCAGCGCGACCGGCAGCTCGGCGCCGAGGCGGTCCATCATCGGCACCACGCCGGACGTCGACAGCGTGACGCGGCGGCGCGACAGGCCGTACGCGTTGTCGTCGAGCATCAGCCGCATCGCCGGCACGACCGCGCTGTAATTCAGCAGCGGCTCGCCCATGCCCATCATCACGACGTTGGTGACGACCCGTTCGGCCTTGCCGTTCGGACCGGGCGCGCGACCCAGTGACGCTCGCAATGCAAATTCGGCCATCCGGAGCTGGCCGATGATTTCAGCTGTCGACAGGTTGCGGGAAAAGCCCTGCTTGCCCGTCGAACAGAAGCGGCAGTTGACCGCACACCCGGCCTGCGACGACACGCACAGCGTGCCGCGCGTCTCTTCCGGGATGAACACGGTTTCAACCGCATTGCCGTTTCCGACGTCGATCAGCCACTTGCGCGTGCCGTCGGTGGAAACGTGATCGCTGGCGATCTCGGGCATGCCGATCGACGCGCGGCCCTTGAGTTTTTCTCTCAAGGACTTCGCGAGATCGGTCATGCCGTCGAAGTCGCCAGCGTTGTACTGGTGGATCCAGCGCTGCAACTGCTTGGCGCGGAACGGCTTCTCGCCGAGGCTGCCGCAGTACGCGACAAGACCCTCGGCATCGAAGTCGAGAAGATTGACGGAAGTTTCGCTCGTCATGATGTGCTGCCTTGCCGCGTGCGCTGAATCCTGCCTACTTGCTGCCAGCCAGGGCTTAGCGCGAGTAAACGTTCATTTCCGGGAAGAAGAACGCGATTTCGACCGCTGCCGTTTCAGCAGCGTCCGAGCCGTGCACGGCGTTCGCGTCGATGCTGTCGGCGAAGTCGGCGCGGATCGTGCCCTTTTCCGCCTTCTTCGGATCCGTCGCGCCCATCAGGTCGCGGTTCTTCAGGATCGCGCCTTCACCCTCCAGAACCTGGATCATCACCGGGCCCGAGATCATGAAATCGACGAGGTCCTTGAAGAACGGACGCGCTGCGTGAACCGCGTAGAACTTCTCTGCGTCAGCACGCGACAGGTGCGCCATGCGCGATGCGACGATCTTCAGGCCGGCGCCTTCGAAACGGCTGTAGATCTGGCCGATCACGTTCTTTGCCACCGCATCCGGCTTGATGATCGACAGGGTGCGCTCGATTGCCATAAAAACTCCAAAAAATTAAGAAGTTACAGGTTCAAATGAATCCGCTATTGTAGCACGATCCCGTGTATCATTGCGATTGAACCCTTACACACGTGAAAGGTTCCGAATCCATATGTTTTGTGCCGCCTGGCCATTGAAACCTCCCGGCACGGAACGTATCTTAGCCATAGCTGCTCCGGTTTGCTGCGCCGCACACCGCGTGCGCCGAACCGGCCCCGGACGCCCACGCGTTCAATGTTAGGAGAAACCATGAACGACTATCCGTACAATTTCGGCCGCGGCGGTTCCGTCAGCACCGCCGAGGTTCGCAACCGCGTGCTGCGAAACACGTACTGGCTGCTCGCGCTGTCGATGGTGCCGACCGTGCTGGGCGCCTGGGTCGGCGTCGCGACGGGCTTCTCGCTGTTCGCGGCCACGAGCCCGATGATGAGCCTGCTCGCGTTCTTCGCGATCGCATTCGGCTTCATGTTCGCGATCGAGCGGACCAAAAACAGCGCGGCCGGCGTGTTCGTGCTGCTCGGCTTCACGTTCTTCATGGGCCTGATGCTGTCGCGGCTGCTGAGCTTCATTCTCGGCTTCTCGAACGGCCCGTCGCTGATCATGCTCGCGTTCGGCGGCACCGGTATCATCTTCGCCGCGATGGCGACGATCGCCACCGTCAGCAAACGCGACTTCTCGGGGCTCGGCAAGTGGCTGTTCATGGGCGTGATCGTGATCCTGCTCGCATCGGTCGCGAACATCTTCCTGCAACTCCCGGCGCTGATGCTCACCGTGTCGGTGCTCGCGATCGCGATCTTCTCCGCCTACATGCTGTTCGACGTCCAGCGCGTCGTGAACGGCGGCGAGACGAACTACATCTCGGCCACGCTCGCGATCTACCTCGACCTGTACAACGTGTTCACGAACCTGCTCGCGCTGCTCGGCATCTTCGGCGGCAACCGCAACTGACGTTCGCTACACCCCATGAAAAAACCGGCCCGCGGGCCGGTTTTTTTACGTCCGCCGCCGGGCTCAGTCGCGCTCGAACAGCGCGATCGATTCGACGTGCGACGTATTCGGGAACATGTTCACGACACCGGCGCCCTTCAGGCGGTAGCCGGCCTCGTGCACGAGCAGGCCCGCGTCGCGCGCCAGCGTCGACGGGTTGCACGACACGTAGACGATACGCTTCGGCAACGGGCCTTCGCCGCTCTGCGCGATCTCGGCCAGCGCCTTCGACACCGCGAGCGCACCTTCGCGCGGCGGATCGATCAGGAACTTGTCGAATGCGCCGAGCGCACGCATGTCGTCGCCCGTCACTTCGAACAGGTTCCGGCATGCGAACGTCGTGTGGCCGTCGACACCGTTCTCGCGCGCATTCGCCAGCGCGCGCGTCGTCAGCGTATCGCTGCCTTCAATGCCCATCACTTCGCGCGACAGTCGTGCGAGCGGCAGCGTGAAGTTGCCGATCCCGCAGAACAGGTCGAGCACGCGGTCGTCGCGCGACGGCGCGAGCAGGCGCAGCGCGCGGCCCACCAGCACGCGGTTGATCTGGTGGTTGACCTGCGTGAAGTCGGTCGGCTTGAACGGCATGCGGATGCCGAATTCCGGCAGCGTGTAGTCGAGTGACACGTCGAGCGGATAGAACGGCGTCACCGTGTCCGGCCCTTTCGGCTGCAGCCAGAACTGCACCTTGTGCTCGTCAGCGAACGCGCGCAGCAGCGCTTCGTCATCCGCGTTGATCGGCTCCAGCACGCGCAGCACGAGCGCCGTGACTTCCGAACCGACCGCGAGCTCGATCTGCGGCATCCGATCGCGGATCGACAGCCCCTCGACGAGCCGGCGCAGCGGCACGAGCATCGCCGACATGTGCGGCGGCAGCACTTCGCAGCTCGTCATGTCGGCGACGTAGCTGCTCTTCTTCTCGTGGAACCCGACCAGCACGCCGCCCTTCTTCGCGACGTTGCGCACGGTCAGGCGCGCGCGGTAGCGATAGCCCCACGACGGGCCGTGAATCGGCGCGAACATCGTTTCCGCGCGCAGCTTCGCCAGGTGCCACAGGTTGTCTTCGAGCACGCGCTGCTTGACCGCCACCTGCGCCCGCATGTCGAGATGCTGCATCGAGCAGCCGCCGCAGGTACCGAAGAACGCGCATTTAGGCTTCGTGCGCATCACGCTCGGGCGCAGAATGTCGACGACCGTCGCCTGCTCGTAGCTCGGCTTGCGGCGGAAGCTCGAATAAGTCACACGCTCGCCCGGCAGCGCACCCTCGACGAAGATGACCTTGCCTGGCTCGCCGTCCTCGGTGATCGTGCGGCCGACACCGCGCGCTTCCATGTCGAGCGATTCGATCTCGAGAACCGGGGCGATTCCGGGCGCGACGGGCGCGTTTCTTGATTTGCGCGCAGAAGTGGGGACGGCTTCGGACACCAGCTTTTCCTGACAAACGTTGAAGAAGGCGAGATTGTAGACGACGCAGGCTCGCATCGCCCGCTTTGCATGCGTCGAGGGTCGATACTTAAGGATAGACGGCCCAGCATTGCGCCGGATCCGCCAGAAAGACGGGCCCGAGAGCGCCAGCGGCCGCGTGACCCGTGGCGCCGACTCAGGCGCGGCCCTGGGCCCGAGATCCGCCAGACAGGAGATTCGACCATGCAACTGATCGACTGGAACATCCAATGGGGTCGGGACGCGGACGGCGGCGTCGATCTTTCACGCACCGTCGCGGCGATCCGCGCGCTCGGCGACTTCGACGTGCTGTGCCTGCAGGAAGTCACGCGCGGCTTTGGCGCACTGCCCGGCCGGCCCGGCGCCGACCAGTTTGCCGAGCTCGCGGCGCTGCTGCCCGGATATACGATCGTCGAAGCGATCGGCGCCGACCTGCCGGCCATCGAGCCGGGCGCACCGCGCCGCCAGTTCGGCAACGCAATCGCGACCCGGCTGCCGGTCGGGCGCGTGCTCCGCCAGTTGCTGCCGTGGCCGGCCGACGCCGGCGCGCCGTCTATGCCGCGCGTCGCGCTCGACGTCGAGTTGCAGACGCCTGTCGGGCCACTGCGGGTAGTCACCACGCATCTGGAATATTATTCGGCGCGCCAGCGGCGCGCCCAGGTCGACGCATTGCGCGACCGGCCAGCCATGCGATGCGATCATCTGCGGCGACTTCAACAGCGCGTTCGGCAGCGAGGCCTATTGCCGACTCCTGGAGCCGATCCCGGACGCGCCGCGCTTCATCGACGCCTGGGTCGCTCGGCACCCCGGTCGCGTGCCACCGCCGACGGCGGGTGTCTACGATACGGTGCAATGGTCGGAGGGGCCGCTCGCGTGCGACTTCGTGTTCGTGACCGATACGCTGCTGCCGCGCGTCACGCGCTGCGAGATCGACGGCGACGTGCGGGCGTCCGATCACCAGCCGGTGCTGCTCGAACTGGCATGATCGCCCCACCGGCCGCGGCGCACCTCGCCCGCGCTATGCGTCGAAACCGGCCAGGTATTCGGCCCAGTGCGACGCAGGCTCCTGCGCAAGCGAGTTTTTCACGAGCAGGATCTCGTCCGCATACTCGCTCGGCGTCAGGCCACCGCGCATCAACTGGAACCGGCAATACAACAGGTAGGTATTGACGACGTCGGTTTCGCAATAGTTGCGGATTTCTTCGATCCGCCCGGCCTGGAACGCCGGCCACACCTGGCTGCCGTCCATCCCGAGCTTGCCCGGAAAACCGCACATCTTCGCGAGCGCGTCGAGCGGCGCGTTCGCACGCGCCTGATACATCGCGAGCACATCCATCAGGTCGGTATGCCGCGAGTGGTAGCGCGAGATGTAGTTGTTCCACTTGAAATCGCGGTCGTCCTCGCCGAGATCCCAGTAGCGGCTGGCGGGGATGCCGTGCACGAGCGCTCGGTAATGGAGCACCGGCAGATCGAAGCCGCCGCCGTTCCACGACACGAGCTGCGGCGTGTATTTCTCGATCACGCGGTAGAACGACTGGATCAGCGTCGCTTCGTTGTCCTGCGGCGTGCCGAGCGAGCGCACACGAAAACCGTTGTTGTCGCGGAACACGCACGAAATCGCAGCGATGCGCTGCAGGTGGTGCGGCAGGAAATCGCCGCCGGTCTTCTCGCGGCGGGCGGCGAACGCGTGTTCGGCCACCGCGGCATCGTCGAGTGTCGCGGGCAGATCTTCCAGACGGCGAATGCCGTCGACATCGGGAATCGTCTCGATGTCAAAAACAAGAATCGGAGTCATCAGTTACAGAACGGCGTCCTTGCGCACGCCGTTGGAGGCGAAAAACCGCTTGAGGCGCACCAGCGCTTCCTGCTGGATCTGGCGCACGCGCTCGCGCGTGAGCCCCATCTCGTCAGCCAGCTCTTCGAGCGTTGCCGGTTCGATGTGGTTCAGGCCGAAGCGGCGCTCGATCACATGCCGATGCTTGTCGGACAGCCGCGACAGCCACGCGCGCGTCAGCGTCTCGAGCTCGCGGTGCTGAACCTCGGCGTCGGGCGACTGGCTCTGATCGTCGGGCAGCAGGTCGAGCAGGCTGCTCGCGGGATCGAGGTCGAGCGGCGCGTCGAGCGACGCCGTGTGCTCGTTGAGCGCGAGGATGTCGGTGACTTCCTCGGCGGTCTTGCCGGTGAGATAGGCGATGTCGTCGATGCTGGCTTCGCGGCGCTCGGCCGCTTCACCCGTCGACATCGAGTTCTTTTCGAGGTGACGCTTCGCGCGCAGCACCTGGTTCAGTTCGCGGATCACGTGCACGGGCAGGCGCACCGTGCGGGCCTGGTTCATGATCGCGCGCTCGATGCTCTGCCGGATCCACCACGTCGCGTAGGTCGAGAAGCGAAAGCCGCGCGTCGGGTCGAATTTCTCGATTGCGTGCATCAGGCCGAGGTTGCCTTCCTCGATCAGGTCGAGCAGCGGCACGCCACGGTTCAGATACCCCTTCGCGATGCTGACGACGAGGCGCAGGTTGCGCTCGATCATCACCTGCCGCGCCTCGAATTCGCCGGCCTTGGCCAGACGCGAATAGCGCTGCTCTTCCTCGACGGTGAGCAGCGGCTTCACGCTGATGCGGTTCAGGTAATGCTGGATCGTGTCGGCCGTGAGCTCGGCCTGCAGCATCGTGCGGAAATCGTCGACGTCGGGCACCGCCTCGGCGCGGCCTTCGCGCTCGTCGTCGCCACCGTCCGCTTCAGAGTCGCGTGCCTCGAGGTCACGCTCGTTGTCCGCGACGTCGTCTTCGTCGTCCGTCGAAGCACCAGCTCGCCCCACCGATGCTTGCGTGGCTCGACTGATTTTCTCAGATTCGGCTTGCGGCTCGTGGCGCTTCGATTTCGGCATGGTCGTCTCGGTTATTGAGGCGGCAAATACTTCAGCGGATCGACAGGTTTACCCTGCCGGCGAACCTCGAAATGCAGCATCACGCGGTCGGAATCGCTGTTCCCCATCTCGGCGATCTTCTGCCCCTTCGTTACCGCATCCCCCTCTTTTACCATCAAAGCGCGATTGTGTGCATACGCCGTGAGGTAAGTTGCATCGTGCTTGATGATAATGAGGTTGCCGTAGCCGCGCAGGCCATTGCCGGAGTAGACGACGCGACCGTCGGCCGCCGCTTTCACGGTCTCGCCGGCCGACCCGCCGATATTGACGCCCTTGTTCTTCGCATCATCGAAACCGTTCAGCACGGGACCGCGCGCGGGCCATGCGAACGTCACGGGGCCGCTCGGCGCGGCTGCCGTATCGCTCGATGCGGCGGCCGCGGCAGGCGGCGTCGCGATCGACGACGACGTACCGGCGGCCGGCGTTGCCGGGCCGCTGCTGAGCGGCGCAGTTGCAACGGCGGCGCCCGCGATCGGCGCGGCGACCTGCGTGCCCGCAACGGCGGCACCGGCCTGCGGCGAAACGCGCAGCAGCTGGTCGACTTCAATCTGATTCGGGTTCGCCAGGTTGTTCCACGCGGCGATGTCGCGATAGTTCTGCCCGTTTTCGAGTGCGATCCGGTACAGCGTGTCGCCCGGCTTCACCCGGTAGTAACCCGGTGGCGCGGGGGGAAGCGGCGCCGCGGGCTGCGCGGTGCCGGTCGTGCCGAGCGAACCGGAGCGATCGACGACGGGCGCGTTGTCGAGCCGCGTCGCACAGGCGGCCAGAAGCGTGGAGAACGCAGCTACGCAGATCGCCCGCTGGGCGAGCGTGAGCGGTTCCCTGGAACGGTTGTTTTGCATCGCGCGCAACATACTCATCGGTTTCAAATTACTCCGGATTTTAAAGGGACAAAGAAAACGCGATCAAGCCGTGACTCTCTCCATTGCGCGTGAGCGACGCGCTCGACGAGCGTGAGCACCTGGTGCTGCCCGCTCTGCGCGCCGACCGGCGCGACGAGCCGCCCGCCGATCGCGAGCTGCTCGAGCAGCGCCTGCGGCACGTCGAGCCCCGCCGCCGCAATCACGATCGCGTCGAACGGGGCCGCGGACGGCAGGCCGACACGCCCGTCGCCGTAGTGCAGACGGATGTTCGGCACGCGCAGCGGCCGCAGGTTCAGCTTCGCGCGCTCGTAGAGCGGCTTGATGCGTTCAATCGAATACACGTCGCGTGCCACGTGGCTCAGCACGGCGGCCTGATAGCCGCAGCCCGTGCCGATCTCGAGGACGCGCTCGAGCGTGCGGCCGGCCATCGCGAGCTCGATCATGCGCGCGACGACCGACGGCTTTGAAATGGTCTGCTGGTGGCCGATCGGCAACGCCGAATCCTCGTAAGCCTGCGTCGCGAGCCCCGGATCCACGAACATGTGTCGCGGCACCGCAGCCATCGCTTCCAGCACGCGCGCGTCGGTCACACCGTTCGCGCGCAGCCGTTCGACCATCCGTTCGCGCACACGTTCCGACGTAAGCGCGAACGCGCCGGCCGGCGCAATGCTCGGCGCGGCCGGCTTCGGCATCGCGGGCTTCAGTGCGGTCGGTTTCGGTGCGGTCGCCGGCTTCGCGGCGGTGGAGCCGGGCAATGCCGATCGCGTCGCAGCCGGCTTCGCCGCAACCGGTTTCAGCACGGCCGCTGGCTTGTCGGCGGCCTTCGACACCGCAACCGCCGCATGGCGTTCACCGGCCCGACCTTCCGACTTGCGTGGCGCTCGCTTGAGATCTTCGAGCGCGAGCGGGAACCGCTTCGCGCGCTCGCCGCTCATGAAGCCCGCCCTCCGGCGCGCGCCCATTCGCGCGTCGCGGGCAGCATCTGCGTGTGCGTGAGGTCCAGCTGCAGCGGCGTGATCGACACGAAACCGTTTGCCACTGCGTGAAAATCGGTGCCGTCGCTGGCGTCCAGCGCTTCACCCGCCGCACCGATCCAGTAGATCGGTTCGCCGCGCGGGTCGGTCTGTCGGATCACCGGCTGTGACGGATGACGCTTGCCGAGGCGCGTGACCTTCCAGCATTTCAGTTCGTCGTACGGCAGGTTCGGAATATTGACGTTGAGCAGCGGCTGGCCCGGCAGCGGGTGCGCGAGAAAGTGCTCGACGATTTCCGCGGCGACGCGCGCGGCGTCCGCCAGATGGGCCCAGCCCTTGTCGACCAGCGAGAATGCGATGGCCGGCACGCCGAACATGATGCCTTCGGTGGCGGCCGCAACTGTCCCCGAATAGAGCGTATCTTCGCCCATGTTCTGGCCGTTGTTGATCCCGGAAACGACGAGGTCCGGCCTGGCGTCGACCATCCCCGTCAACGCGACGTGCACCGAATCGGTCGGCGTACCGTTCACGTAGAAGAAACCCGTACTCGCCGCGCGCTGCACCGACAGCGGCCGCGACAGCGTGAGGGAATTCGACGCGCCGCTGCAGTTCTGCTCGGGCGCGATCACCGTGAGCTCGGCCAGCGGCTGCAGCGCGTCGCTGAGCGCGGCGAGACCGGGGGCGAGATAGCCGTCGTCGTTGCTGAGTAGGATTCGCATCCGGCGATTGTAACCGAGGAAAGATGGCGCGAGAGCGACAGTCCGGCGACTGCGGATGGGCGGCTGCGGGCACCCGGACACGCTGCGCCGTCGCGTTGCGGCGCGGCGTTCCGCGTGCTCAGGAAAACGCCGCGCCGCCCCGGGTTTTCCCCCGTCAATGGAGCGCCCTTGGGGAATGCGCCGTTCCGGGAGCCCGGCGCGAAGCGACAGGCTCGAGGGT
Organism: Burkholderia sp. HI2714; assembly: GCF_002223085.1. Taxonomy (NCBI): domain Bacteria; kingdom Pseudomonadati; phylum Pseudomonadota; class Betaproteobacteria; order Burkholderiales; family Burkholderiaceae; genus Burkholderia; species Burkholderia sp. HI2714. The sequence continues at coordinate 38,393 of NZ_NKFM01000021.1, forward strand.
GCTCAAATCGCGCCCGCGTCGCGCAGTGCGGCAATCGCCGGCGCGTCGTAGCCGAGGCCGCGCAGCACCTCGTCCGTATGCTCGCCGAGTTCGGGCCCGAGCCAGCGCGTTTCGCCCGGCGTGTCGGACAGCTTCGGCGTGATGTTCGGCAGCGGAATGTCGGTGCCGTCGGCCAGCTTGAAGCGCTGGATCATCTGCCGCGCGACGAACTGCGGATCGGTGAACATGTCGGCGGCGCTGTAGATACGCCCGGCCGGCACGTCGGCCGCGTTGAGCACGACGAGTGCTTCTTCGATCGTGCGCGGCGCGAGCCACGCGGCAATCGCATCGTCGATCTCCTGCGTGCGCGGCACGCGCCCGTCGTTTTGCGCGAGCGCGGGATCGTCGGCGAGGTCGTCGCGCTCGATCGCCTTCATCAGCCGCTTGAAGATCGGGTCGCTGTTGCCGCCGATCACGATGCTGCCGTCGCGGCACGCATACGTATTCGACGGCACGATGCCCGGCAGCGACGCGCCGGTGCGCTCGCGCACCATCCCGTACACGCCGTATTCGGGCACCACGCTTTCCATCATGTTGAAGACGGCTTCATACAGTGCAACGTCGACCACTTGCCCCGCACCGCCGTTGACCTTGCGGTGATGCAGCGCCATCAGCGCGCCGATCACGCCGTGCAGCGCGGCGATCGAATCGCCGATCGAGATGCCGATGCGCGGCGGCGGCAGTTCGGGATAGCCGGTAATGTGACGCAGCCCGCCCATCGATTCGGCGATCGCGCCGAAGCCGGGCCGGTCGCGGTACGGGCCGGTCTGCCCGTAACCGGACAGGCGCACCATCACGAGGCCCGGATTCTCGGCCGACAGCACGTCGTAGCCGAGCCCGAGCTTTTCGAGCAGGCCCGGGCGGAAATTCTCGATCACGATGTCGGCCTCGCGCGCGAGTTGCCGCGCGATCGCCTTGCCGGCGTCGGCCTTCAGGTTGAGCGTGACCGATTTCTTGTTGCGCGCCTGGACGGACCACCACAGCGACGTGCCGCCCTGCTCCGGATGGAGCTTGCGCCACTTGCGCAGCGGGTCGCCACCGTTCGGATCCTCGATCTTGATCACTTCCGCGCCGAATTCGGCGAACAGCCGCGACGCGAACGGCCCCGCGATCAGCGTTCCGAATTCGAGCACTTTGACGCCCGCGAGCGGGCCCTGGCTGGTGCTCATGTGTCTCCTAGGGTCTGTTTACATATGGAACGTGCATGCGTTGCCACGAGAACGGCCGCTCGCAAGGCGCGCGACGCCGCGAATACTGGACGTATTCGCAAGGAGCGCAACGCGGCGAGCGGCCGTTCTCGTGGCAACCCCAAATCAAAAAAACTCATCCCACGGGAATGCCCGAAATCGCCCGTATGGCGGCGTCGCTCGTCGCTTGTTTGGCTCGGCCAAACGGCGCTCCTCACTTCTTGCCCTACGAGCGATTTCGGGCATTCGCATGCACGTTCCATATGTAAACAGACCCTAGCATGAGGAACGGCGCCGCCGGCCGGCGGCGCCCGGCTTACATCGTGCGGCGGTCGAGCATCGCGCGGGCGATGGTGCCCGCGTCGACGTATTCGAGCTCGCCGCCCACCGGCACGCCGCGCGCGAGGCGCGTGACCGCGAGCCCGCGCGCCTTCAGCGTCTGGCCGAGGTAGTGCGCGGTGGCTTCGCCCTCGTTCGTGAAGTTGGTCGCGAGCACGACTTCCTTGACGACACCATCGGACGCGCGCCGCACGAGGCGGTCGAAATGGATTTCCTTCGGGCCGATCCCGTCGAGCGGGCTCAGCCGGCCCATCAGCACGAAATACAGCCCGCGGTAAGTCATCGTCTGCTCGAGCATGATCTGGTCGGCAGGCGTCTCGACGACGCACAGCAGCGTCGGATCACGCTCCTCGTCGCTGCAGACCTCGCAGATCTGCGCTTCGGTGAACGTGTTGCACTTCTCGCAGTGCTGCAGGTGCTCGGTCGCGAACAGCAGCGACCGGCCGAGCCGCTCCGCGCCCTCCCGATCGTGCTGCATCAGGTGGACCGCCATGCGCTGGGCGGATTTCGGCCCGACGCCGGGCAGCACGCGCAACGCTTCGACGAGCGCGGACAGGGCGGACGGCTGTTTCATACGGCAGCAAAAAGTGACACGGACGCTGCGCTCAGAACGGCAGCTTGAAGCCCGGGGGCAGCGGCAGGCCCGACGTCATGCCGCTCATCTTTTCCTGCGACGTCGCTTCGGCCTTGCGCACGGCGTCGTTGAACGCAGCCGCGACGAGATCCTCGAGCATGTCCTTGTCGTCCGCGAGCAGGCTCGGGTCGATCGACACGCGACGCACTTCGTTGCGGCACGTCATCGTCACCTTGACGAGGCCGGCGCCCGACTGCCCTTCGACTTCGATCAGCGCAAGCTGCTCCTGCATCTTCTTCATGTTTTCCTGCATTTGCTGCGCTTGCTTCATCAGACCGGCGAGGTTGCCTTTCAACATGGGAATACTCCTTCTTGATCGTGTGAAAACCGGCACGCGGCGCGTGCCGGCCAATGTGTGGGCGTGATTGTGCCTGTCGCGAGGCGCTCAGTTCAATGCAGCGTCGGCGGCGGGCCGTCCGGCGCCGCATCGGCGAGCGGACGCACCGAACCCTCGACAATGCGCGCACCGAAATCGCGCACGAGCTGCTGGACGAACGGATCGCCGTGAATCTCCTGCTCGGCCTCGCGCTGGCGCGCCGCGCGCGCGGCCGCATCGAGCGCCGCCGCCGTACGCCGTGCGGGCCCGACTTCGACGGTCACCTCGACCAGCTTGCCGAGCGCATCGGCCAGCGCGGCCTTGAGCTTCGCCACCTGCGCGGCGTCCGCATATTGCGGCACCGGCACGGAAAGTTTCAACGTCGTCGCATCGACGGCCGTCAGTTCGCTGTTGAACGCGAGCTGGTACGCGACGCCCTTGAGCGGCAGCCGCGCGGCCAGCGCCGGCCATTCGCCGTCGAAGCCGACCGGATCGAGTGCGATCGCGGGCGGCAACGGACGCGTGTCGACCGGTGCGGACGGACGGGTTTCCGCCGGCCTCGGCGTGACGCGCACGTCGTCGGGGCCGCTGTCGAACACCGGCACGAAGCCGTCGTCGGGCGGGCCGCCGAACATCTCGTCGGCGCTGAGCGGCACGTAGTCGTCCGGCGGAATGTCCTCCCACGGCGGCGTGGCCTGGCGCGAATCGGCCGCCTGCGGCGCACGGGCCGCAGCGCGCGGCGTCGGCACCTGTACGGCGGCGGGACGCGGCGCGGCCGGCTTCTCGGCAGCCGGCTGGGCTGCCGGTTTCGCGGCGGCGGCGCCCGCGCGCCCGCGGTCGGACGACACGCGCATCCCCGCATTGCGCAACACGTCGAGCGCGGCGGCTGCGCCTCCGGAACGCGTCGCCGAACGCGCGGCGGGCTCAGGCGGCGCAGCGCGCGGCATCGGTTCGGCCGGCGCAGCCGGCTCGTCGCTTCGCTGTGCAACGGCAACAGGCAGCTCGGGTTCCTTGCGGACAGGCGCCGGGTTATCGCCGGCCGGCTCCGCTTGCGGTGCTGCAGCCGTCTGCGGCTGCGGCGTTTCGATGACTGGCGCGTCAACCGGGGCCGGCGCGGCTGCTTCGACGGCAGCCGGCTTCGCGGCCGGCCGGCCTGTTTCGTCGCCGGACTGCACCGGCGCTGCACGCACAACCGGCGCCGCGTGCGCTGCCGGGGCAATAGCCTGCGGCCGCACTGCTTCGGCAGGTGCGACCGACACCGGCTTCGCCGCAGCGGCCGATGCCGCCGCCACGCGCGGGCCCGGCACCGCACGCGGCACGGACGGCTGGCCACCCGGCGCACTGCCGGCGGCAACCGCCGGCTCGAACGCGAGCATCCGCAGCAGCGTCATCGTGAAACCCGCGTACTCGTCCGGCGCCAGGCCGAGCTCGGCACGACCGACCGTCGCGATCTGATAGAACAACTGGACCTGTTCGGGACTCAGCGTCTCGGCGAAGCGGCGCAGGTCGCCCGCTTCGGGCCATTCGTCGAGCACCGAGCCCGGCGCGAACTGCGCCCACGCGATGCGATGCAGCAGGCTCGCGAGATCCTGCAGCGCGGTCGAGAACGACAGGCTGCGCAGCGACATCTCGTCGGCAATCGCGAGGATTTCCGGGCCGCCGCCCGCGGCGAGCGCGTCGAGCAGACGCACCATGTAAGTCTGGTCAAGTGCGCCGAGCATGCCCGACACGGCCGACTCGGTCACCTCGTTGGCCGAATAGGCGATCGCCTGGTCGGTGAGCGACAGCGCGTCGCGCATGCTGCCCTGTGCGGCACGCGCGAGCAGGCGCAGTGCCTGCGGCTCGAACGTGATCTGCTCTTCGCCGAGGATCCGTTCGAGATGCGACACGATGTGCCCGGCCGGCATCTGCTTCAGGTTGAACTGCAGGCAGCGCGACAGCACGGTGACGGGGATTTTCTGCGGATCGGTGGTCGCGAGGATGAACTTGACGTGCGGCGGCGGCTCTTCGAGCGTCTTCAGCATCGCGTTGAACGCGTGATTCGTCAGCATGTGCACTTCGTCGATCATGTAGACCTTGAAGCGCGCATCGACGGGCGCGTACACCGCGCGCTCGAGCAGCGCGGCCATTTCGTCGACGCCGCGGTTGCTCGCGGCATCCATCTCGACGTAATCGACGAAACGCCCTTCGTCGATCTCGCGACAGGCGCGACACACGCCGCACGGCTGCGACGTGACGCCGGTTTCACAATTGAGTGCCTTGGCGAAGATCCGCGACAGCGTCGTCTTGCCGACACCGCGGGTTCCGGTAAACAGATAGGCGTGATGGAGACGCCCGCCGTCGAGCGCGTGCGTGAGCGCCCTGACGACGTGCTCCTGGCCGACGAGCGAAGCGAAATCCTTCGGACGCCACTTGCGTGCGAGAACTTGATAGGTCATCGGGAAATTGTATCAGTAACGCTGCGTCGCGCCGACACGCGAAACGGTGCGGAAGACAGGCAACGCGCAGGTAAAACGGAGTGTGGTGCAGAAATAAAAAACGCCCGGCGAACGGGGCGAGAAGGAAGGTGACGAGCCCAACCCTCGGCACTGGCGGAAAACGATTGTGGCTGCTTCGTTCCCGACCTGACCAGGTTCACCGCCCCACCATGCGAGGAGGCCCGTCACGGCATATTCTATCACCGCTTCCGGATGAATGCGACCGTTTGTTCGCACCAATGCGAATATGACCCGACAAATCGACGCGCATCGGGCGCCGCGAAGCTCACCCGACGCGAATGGCCTGCGCGTCCACCCCTTGTAATTTGCGAGCCGGCCTCCACCTGCAGGACACACCGGTCGAACGTCGCGTCGTACCCCTACTCGCGTAGCGGCTACTATCGCCGCCCGCAGCAGATAGCAATTTAGGCTAATATGACGCCCGAACGACCCGCGAGCCGCGGCATGCAGCGCTTACACGCCTCCTTTCCGGAGAGTGGAGTGACCTGCCGCAGCGGCCGGCCGCCAACGGCGGCCGGTACGCCGCAACGCGCAAGCAGGCAGTCCCCGAACCGTAAGAGGTATTGACCCAATGAGCGAACAGATCAAACACATCAGCGACGCATCGTTCGAACAGGACGTCGTCAAATCCGACAAGCCCGTGCTCGTCGATTTCTGGGCCGAATGGTGCGGCCCGTGCAAAATGATCGCCCCGATCCTCGACGAAGTCGCGAAGGACTACGGCGACAAGCTGCAGATCGCGAAGATCAACGTCGACGACAACCAGGCAACGCCCGCGAAGTTCGGCGTGCGCGGCATCCCGACGCTGATCCTGTTCAAGAACGGCGCGGCCGCCGCGCAGAAGGTCGGCGCGCTGTCGAAGTCGCAGCTCACCGCATTCCTGGACAGCCACCTGTAATACAGGCAGTTCCGCGGACGTGTTGTCAGCCGGCAACACGTCCGTCGACAAGCCGCCGATCGCTCGCTCAAGCGCGAATCGGCCTATGCTAGAATTAAAAAACGTCTACAAGACGCATTTAAGTCTCTGAGCGCTTCCGCTCGCCCTCCTCCCTTTATTTCTTTCGTCGTCTCCTCCCTGGCGGGTTCTCCGTATGCATTTATCCGAGCTCAAGTCTCTGCACGTCTCCGAACTGATCGAAATGGCCAATGGCCTGGAGATCGAAAACGCGAACCGCCTGCGCAAGCAGGAGTTGATGTTTGCCATTCTTAAAAAGCGCGCCAAGACGGGTGAGACGATCTTCGGCGACGGTACGCTCGAAGTGCTGCCGGACGGCTTCGGCTTCCTGCGCTCGCCGGAAATGTCGTACCTCGCGAGCACCGACGACATCTACATCAGCCCGTCGCAGATCCGCCGCTTCAACCTGCACACCGGCGACACCATCGAAGGTGAAGTCCGCACGCCGAAGGACGGCGAGCGCTACTTCGCGCTGGTGAAGGTCGACAAAGTCAACGGGCAGCCGCCCGAGGCCTCGAAACACAAGATCATGTTCGAGAACCTCACGCCGCTGCACCCGAACAAGCCGCTGTCGCTCGAACGCGAAATGCGCGGCGAGGAAAACGTCACGGGCCGCATCATCGACATGATCGCGCCGATCGGCAAGGGCCAGCGCGGCCTGCTCGTCGCGTCGCCGAAGTCCGGCAAGACCGTGATGCTCCAGCACATCGCGCACGCGATCAAGCAGAACCACCCGGACGTGATCCTGTTCGTGCTGCTGATCGACGAGCGCCCTGAAGAAGTGACCGAAATGCAGCGCTCGGTCGCCGGCGAAGTGATCGCATCGACGTTCGACGAACCGGCCACGCGCCACGTCCAGGTCGCCGAAATGGTGATCGAGAAGGCCAAGCGCCTCGTCGAAATGAAGCATGACGTCGTGATTCTGCTCGACTCGATCACGCGTCTCGCACGCGCGTACAACACCGTGATCCCGGCATCGGGCAAGGTGCTGACGGGTGGTGTCGACGCGAACGCACTGCAGCGTCCGAAGCGCTTCTTCGGCGCGGCGCGCAACATCGAGGAAGGCGGTTCGCTGACGATCATCGGCACCGCGCTGATCGAAACCGGCAGCCGCATGGACGACGTGATCTACGAAGAGTTCAAGGGCACCGGCAACATGGAAGTGCACCTCGAGCGCCGCCTCGCGGAAAAGCGCGTGTATCCGTCGATCAACCTGAACAAGTCGGGCACGCGTCGCGAAGAAATGTTGATCAAGCCCGAGATCCTTCAGAAGATCTGGGTGCTGCGCAAGTTCATCCACGACATGGACGAAGTCGAAGCGATGGAATTCCTGCTCGACAAGATCCGCCAGACGAAGAGCAACTCCGAGTTCTTCGACCTGATGCGCCGCGGCGGCTGATCACCCCCGCCCCGCACCCCGGAAACGGCCGCCCGCGCATCCTGCCCGGCGGCCGTTTTTCGGTGTCAACCTGAACGTGAACGTACAGGTTGATCTATAATCGCGTCATCGTCCAAACCCAATCCTCCTCCCGATGCCGAACGACGCCTCCACCCCGCTGCTGACCGTGAGCGATGCGGCGTCACGGCTCGGCGTCACGCCGCGCACGCTGAAGTATTACGAAGAGCGCGGGCTCGTCACGCCGTCGCGCAGCGAAGGCCGTTACCGCCTCTACGACGAAGCCGACCTCGAACGCTTCGCGCGTATCCTGCGGCTGCGCGCGCTCGGTTTCTCGTTGCACGGCATCACCGAGATGCTGAAGCGCCCGCTGGAAGAAACGGGCGACGGCCGGCGCCGCTATTCGGACGCGTCGCTGCGCGAGATCCGCACCGGCCTTGCCGAGCAGGTCGACACGCTCGACCGGCGGATCGCGGCCGTCCAGCGCGAACTGAAGGAAGCCGTCGCGCTGCGCAAGGAACTGCAGCACGACATCGACTACGTCGAACGGCGTCTTGCCGGCGAAAACGCCGATGCGCTGATCGCGCAGCGGCAGGCCGAAGCCGGCACGCGGCGCACGCGCAAGGCTCGCGAATGAACGCGATGCCCGGTCGCTCGCCACTGTGGAGCCGCGCAAACCTGCGCGCGGACCTGTTCCCGTGGGCGCTCGCGCTTGTCACCGGCATCGACTACTTCGACAACGCAATCTTCTCGTTCTTCGCGAGCTACATCGCGGGCGGCATCAACGCATCGCCCGACGAACTCGTGTGGTCGTCGAGCGCCTACGCGGTCACCGCCGTGCTCGGCATCCTGCAGCAGCAATGGTGGGTCGACCGGCTCGGCCATCGCCGCTACGTCGCCGGCTGCATGCTGATGTTCTCGTTCGGCGCGATCGCGGCCGCGCTCGCCGACACGTCGCTCGAACTCGCGTTCGCGCGCGGTTTTCAGGGCTATTTCATCGGCCCGATGATGGGCGCGTGCCGGATCCTGATCCAGATCAGTTTCAAGCCGCAGGATCGGCCGCCCGCGACGCGCGCGTTCCTGATCATGATCCTGCTCGGCAGCGCGCTTGCGCCGATCGTCGGCGGCCTGCTCGTCGCACATTCGACGTGGCGCGCGCTGTTTGCGTGCTCGGCGCCGGCCGGCATCGCGTTCGCGATCCTCGCGCTGCTCACGCTGCCCGATTCGGGCCGGACACCCGACGATGAACGCGGCTCCGGACACTTCTGGCCGTATGTCGTGTTCGCGCTCGCGCAAGGCGCGCTGCAGATCGTGCTGCAGCAGGTGCATTACCAGCTCTACAGCGGCTCGCCAATGCTGATCCTGCTGACGATCGCAGGGATCGGCGCGCTTGCGTGGTTCGCGTATCACCAGTGGCATCATCCGACGCCGCTCGTGCGCCTGCACGCGTTCCGCGAGCGGACGTTCCAGATCGGACTGCTGCTCTACATGTTCTATTACTACGAGTCGACGGGCTTCAGTTACCTGACGTCGCGTTTTCTCGAAAGCGGGCTCGGCTACCCGGTCGAGAACGCCGGGCGGCTGGTGGGCACGATGTCGCTGATTTCGGCCACTGCGCTGTTCGCGTACCTGCGTTACGCGAAATTCGTCGCGCACAAGAAGTGGTTCGTCGTGCCGGGGTTCGCGATCGCCATCACGGCCGCGCTGTGGATGACGCGGATGACGCCGCAGGTCGGCGAAGCCGCGCTGATCGTCCCGCTGCTGCTGCGCGGATTGCTGCTGCTCTTCATCGTGCTGCCGGTGGCCAACCTGACGTTCCGGATCTTCGCGATCGACGAATACACGCACGGCTACCGGCTGAAGAACATCGTGCGGCAACTGACGATCTCGTTCGCGACGTCGTCGGTAATCATCGTCGAGCAGCACCGCGTGGCCGTGCACCAGACGCGGCTCGTCGAGCGTGCAAACGTGTTCGACCCGCTGTTCCAGCAGACCGTCGATGCGCTGACGCGCAGCTATGCCGCCGCCGGCCACGCGCTGAACGAGGCGCACGGCCTCGCGATCGCGTCGATCGCGCGCATGGTCGCGCAACAGGCGTCGTTCCTCGCGTCGCTCGACGGCTTTTACTTCCTGGCGGGCGTGGCGCTCGTCGGCGGCCTCTTCGCGGCATGGCAAAAAGAGATCGATTGAGTTAAAAGACAGGCATTGGATTTCCGCGAAACGCCTTCATGCTCTCGAAACTGACCCGCTGGTTCGACGACCGCCGCCGCGACCGCGCGCTGCGCAGCCACCCGATTCCCGACGCGCTGTGGCAGGACACCGTCGAGCGCCTGCCGTTCCTCGCGGCGCTGTCGCCCGACGCGCTCGGCCGGTTGCGCGAACTGACGAGCCTGTTCGTCGCGAAGAAATCGTTCTCGACCGCGCACGGGCTCGAGTTGACCGACGCGATGATCGTCGCGATCGCCGCGCAGGCCTGCCTGCCCGTGCTGAATCTCGACCTGTCGCTGTACGACGGCTGGGTCGGCGTCGTCGTGTATCCGGGCGAATTCGTGATCCGCAAGACGGTGCAGGACGAGGACGGTGTCGTCCACGAAGTCGAGCAGGACGCGAGCGGCGAGGCCTGGGAAGGCGGCCCCGTGATCCTGTCCTGGGAGGACGCGCAGATGACGGACGGCCGCGACGCGTACAACGTCGTGATCCACGAGTTCGCGCACAAGATCGACATGGTCAACGGCGCGGCCGACGGCTATCCGCCCCTATTTCGCCGCTGGCACGCGCCGCACCTCGATGCGCAAGCCTGGGCCGACGTGTTCGAGCACGCGTACGACCAGTTCTGCGCGCGCGTCGACGCGGTGCCGGACCGTGCGTGGGCGCGCTTCGAGCGGGATTCGCTGATCGATCCCTATGCCGCGGACCACCCGTCGGAATTCTTCGCGGTATGCAGCGAGGCGCTGTTCGTCAGGCCAAAAGCGTTCGAGTCCGAATTTCCGGAGTTGTACCGGCTGCTCGCGCGCTACTACCGGCAGGATCCGGCCGGCACTGGCGTGCTCGACGCACCGTGAAAATTATTCGTCAACCATCTGATTTTCTGGCATAATCGCCGTTTTTCGACCTTAGGCAAGTGGCTCGCGCCGGGCTTGGCGTCGTCTGGTTTGCGCAATGTGCGCGCTCCGGCACGACAAGCGGCGGGTTGGCTACCGCTCTCACCAAGGAAAGACCATGAAAGAAGGCATCCACCCGAACTACCGCGAAGTCGTCTTCCAAGACATGTCGAACGGCTTCAAGTTCATCACGCGCTCGACGATCCAGACGCGCGAAAACATCGAACTCGACGGCAAGACCTACCCGCTCGCCAAGATCGAAGTGTCGTCGGAATCGCACTCGTTCTACACGGGTCAGCAAAAGATCATGGACACGGCAGGCCGTGTCGAGAAGTTCAAGAACAAGTTCGGCGTTCGCGCCAGCGGCAAGGCGAAGTAAGCTTCGCACTGCATCCGGTGGTTGCAACGCACCGGTATCGCACAAAAGGGCAGCCCAGGCTGCCCTTTTTTGTCTCTGCTCGCCCGGCAGGCGCCAGCCGGCGCCCGGGCATCGACCTGACGTGCAACAGCGGGCGCGTCTACAATGCCGGATGCTCGAAACCGGCTCGACCGCGCGCCTCCGCGCCGGCCACCCGCCCATAACAAATCGCTCATCTGCATGAAGCCTGTCGTCCGTCTCACCGCCTCTGCCACGCGCGCGCTACCGCGCTGGCTGCTGCTCACGCTCTGCTTCGTCTACGCCGCGTTCGGCCTGTTCGGCCGCGACCCGTGGAAGAACGAGGACGCGGCGGGCTTTGGCGTGATGTGGACGATGGCCAAGGGCGGCTGGCACGACTGGCTGCTGCCGAACCTGGTCGGCAAGTTCATCACGACCGACGGGCCGCTCGGCTACTGGCTCGGCGCGCTGTCGATCCGCGGCCTCGGCCCGTGGGTCGACGCGAGCAACGCGTCGCGCGTCGACACCGGCGTGCTGTTCTGCGTCGCGTGCGCATTCGTCTGGTATGCCGCCTACCTGCTCGGCCGGCGTGCCGAAGTCCAGCCGTTCAAATACGCATTCGGCGGCGAGCCCGAGCCGCGCGACTACGGCCGCACGCTCGCCGACGGCGCGCTGCTGGTGCTCGTCGCCTGCTTCGGCCTCGCGGAGCGCGGGCACGAAACGACGCCGCAGCTCGCGCAGTTCGCGTGGATCGCGATGCTCGTCTACGGGATCGTGCGCGGCATCGACAAGCCGATGCAGGGCGCGCTGTGGTGGGGCCTCGCGATGGGCCTCGTCGCGCTGTCCGGCAATCCGGTGCTGGTCGTCGCGCTGCTCGCCGGCACCGCCGTGCTGTGGCTCGTCACGCCCGAGATGCGCAACCTGCGCCTGCCGCTGGTCGGCGTGCCGCTCGCGGCCGCGATCTTCGCACTGTGGCCGCTGGCCGCGTTCGTCGCGGCCCCCGACGATGCCGCGTGGTTCTTCAACCAGTGGATCCACGGCAGCCTGATGCGCTTTTCGGGCCCGCCGACCGCGGTGCTCGGCTATGCGGCGAAGAACCTGCCGCTGTTCACGTGGCCCGCGTGGCCGCTCGCGATCTGGGCATGGTGGAGCTGGGCCGGCATGCGCCGACGTGCGCACATCGCGATTCCGCTGTCGGTCGCCGTGCCGCTCGTCGCGCTCGTGATCCTGCAGAGCCAGCAGTCGAACCGCATGTACATGCTGCTGCTGCCGCCGCTCGCGGTACTTGCGACGTTCGCGCTGCCGACCCTCAAGCGCGGCGCGATCAATGCGATCGACTGGTTCGCGGTGCTGAGCTTTACGATCCTCGGCACCTTCGTGTGGCTCGTGTGGCTCGCATCGATCACGGGCTTCCCGCATCCGCTCGCGCGCAACCTGGCGCGCCTCGTGCCCGGCTACGAGCCGCACTTCAAGATCCTGTCGTTCATCTGCGCGGTGATCGCCACCGTGTGCTGGTGCTTCCTGGTGCGCTGGCGCATCTCGCGGCAGCCGAAGGTGCTGTGGCGCAGCGTCGTGCTGTCGGGTGCGGGCACCACGCTGATGTGGGTGCTGCTGATGACACTGTGGCTGCCGATCGTCAACTACGGCCGGACCTATCGCGATGTCGCCCAGCAGATCGCCGTGCACCTGCCGTCCGACTACGAGTGCATCTCGCCGGTGCGGCTCGGTGACGCGCAGATCGCGACCTTCGCGTATTTCGGCAACATGCGCTTCGACTTCTCCGGCGACTGTGACGTGATCCTGCGCCAGGACCGCTCGGACTTCGGCGAGCCGAGCTCGATGTCGCAATACGTCTGGCGTCTCGTGTGGGAAGGCCGCCGCGCCGCCGACCGTGACGAGCGCTTCCGCCTGTACGAGCGCATCGAACGGCCGAAGACGCCCGTCAAGCGGCGTCCGCCGCGCCGCCAGCCGGCCGATTGACAATGTTCGGCGACATCCGCCGGATCGTCGGTCTCGCATGGCCGGTGCTCGTCGGTCAGCTTGCGATCATCGCGTTCGGCGTGATCGACACCGCGATGGTCGGGCGCTACTCGGCCGTCGATCTGGCCGCACTCGGGCTCGGTTCGTCGATCTACATTTCGATCTATATCGGCCTGACGGGCATCCTGTCCGCGCTGCAGCCGATCACCGGGCAGCTGTACGGCGCACGGCGCTATGCCGAGATCGGCGAAGAAGTGCGCCAGGCGCTGTGGCTCGCGCTGCTGCTCGCGGTGCCCGGCTTTCTCCTGCTGCATTTTCCCGAACCGCTGCTGCGCGTCGCGCATACGCCCGCCGCGCTGCACGACCGCACCGTCGACTACCTGCGCATCCTGTCGTACGGGCTGCCCGCCAGCCTCGTCTTCCGCATCTACAACGCGCTGACCAACGCGGCCGGCAAGCCGCGCCTCGCGATGATCCTGCAGATCGGCGCGCTGCTGCTCAAGTTTCCGCTCAATGTGTGGTTCATCTTCGGCGGATTCGGCGTGCCGGCCCTCGGCGGCCCCGGCTGCGGGCTCGCGAGCACGCTGATCAACTGGGCACTCGCGCTGATCGGCTACACGCTGCTCGCGAAGCTCGACGTGTTCGCGCCGCTCGCGATCTTCTCGCGCTTCTGCTGGCCGGTCTGGGAACGCCAGAAGGCGATCCTGAAACTCGGCGTGCCGATGGGCCTGTCGTACCTGATCGAGGTCACGTCGTACACGTGCATGGCGCTGTTCATCGCACAGTTCGGCACGACGACGCTCGCCGGCCACCAGATCGCCGGCAACATCGGCGCGGTGCTGTACATGACGCCGCTGTCGATCGGCGTGGCGGCGTCGACGCTGGTCGCGCGCGCGCTCGGCGCCGGACGGCCCGACGAAGCCCGGCTGCTCGGCCGGCACAGCGTGATCTTCGCGTGCGGCATTGCCGCGACCTACGGCCTGCTCGTGTTCGCGCTGCGCCCGCTGATCATCGGCGGCTATACGCCGAACCCGGCCGTCGCCGCGGCCGCGATGCCGCTCGTCGCGATCGTCGCGTGCTACCACGTCTTCGATGCGCTGCAGGTCACGTCGGCGTTCGTGCTGCGCGCCTACAAGGTCGCGGTCGTGCCGACCGTGATCTATGCGGTCGCGCTGTGGGGTGTCGGGCTCAGCGGCGGCTATGCGCTCGGCTTCGACGTGGGCGGGATCGCGCCCGCGTGGCTGACCGGCGCGCGTGGCTTCTGGTTCGCGAACACGATCAGCCTGATGCTCGCGGGCGCCGGGCTCGTCCTGTACCTGCGCCGCGTCAGTCGCGCGCATGCCGCCGCTTCCACGTCCGCCTGACGCGCTGGCCGCTACGTCTCCTCCAGCACGTCGGCCGCGTGATACGACGACCGTACGAGCGGGCCGGCGACGACTTCCCTGAAACCGAGCAATAGCGCCTCGTCGCGCCACGCGGCGAATGCGTCCGGGCTCACGTAGCGCCGTACGGGCAGATGGTGCGCGGACGGCGCGAGATACTGGCCGAGCGTCAGCACGTCGACGTCGTGCGCACGCAGGTCGCGCAGCGTGTCGCGCACTTCGTCGTCGCACTCGCCGAGGCCGAGCATCAACCCCGATTTCGTCACCAGCTCCGGCCGTGCCCGCTTCGCCTGCGCGAGCAGTTCGAGCGAACCGCGATAGTCGGCGCCCGGCCGCGCTGCGCGATACAGCGACGGCACCGTCTCGATGTTGTGGTTGAACACGTCGGGCCAGGCCGCCGACAGCGCATCGAGCGCACGGGCCACGCGACCGCGGAAGTCCGGTGTCAGTACTTCGACGCCGATACCCGGCACGCTCGCGCGGACCGCCGCGATGCATGCGGCGAAATGCGCGGCGCCGCCGTCGCGCAGGTCGTCGCGGTCGACCGACGTGATCACGACGTAGCGCAACCCGAGCGCCGCAACCGCGTCGGCCAGCCGCGCGGGCTCGTCGGGATCGAGCGGCTCGGGACGGCCGTGCGCGACGTCGCAGAACGGGCAGCGCCGCGTGCACAGGCCGCCCATGATCATGAAGGTCGCCGTGCGCTGCGCGAAGCATTCGCCGATGTTCGGGCACATCGCCTCCTCGCAGACGGAATGCAGCCGATGGTCGCGCAGCACGGCCGCCATGTCGGCGACCGCCGCGCTCATCATCGGCCGCGCGCGCAGCCACGGCGGCTTCGGCAACGCCGCACCGGCCGCGGGCTCGACGCGCACCGGAATGCGCGCGAGCTTGTCTCGGCTTCTCGCGCCCGGCTGGCCGAGCGCCGTGAGGCTGGGTCGTTCGAGCGCGGCGGTCATCGTCAGCCTCCGAGAAACGCGACGATCAGGCGGTTCACGTCGGCGGCCGCCTCCATCTGCACCATGTGCCCGCTGCCGGCGATCACCTCGGCGCGCACGCCGTCCGGCAAACCCTGCGCGTGCTGCGCCGGGATCACCTGGTCGTGCTCGCCCCAGATCACGAGCGTGCGCGGCGCAAGCGTCGCGAGCCGGTCGCGGAACACGCGCCGCTGCGCGGCGCCGTCGAACGCGGCATTCGCGATCTTCTCCAGCGCGGCCTGCACGCCTTCGAGCCGCTTGTACTTGACGAGATCCTCGACGAGCTGCCGCGTGACCAGCGCGTTGTCCGCGAACAGCGCGCCGAGGTGCGGCTTCAGCGTGTTGCGGCTGTTCCCGGCGACGAAGCCGTCGATGTAAGCGCGGTTGATGTCGGTGCCGAGCCCCGCGCTCGCGATCAGCGTCAGCGACGCGACACGTTGCGGCGCGCGTTCGGCCGCCGCCATCGCGACCGCACCGCCCATCGAATGGCCGATCAGGTGCGCCTTGTCGATGCCCTTCGCATCGAGCAGCGCGAGCACCGCGTCGGCCAGCTCATCGAGGCTGCCCGTCTCGACCGCCTTGCCCGACTCGCCGTGACCGGGCAGGTCGAGCGCCCACACCGGCCGGTGCGCGGCGAGATCCGCGTGATTGAACAGCCAGTTGTTGAGATCGCCGCCGAAGCCGTGGATCAGCACGGCTGGCGTGCCGCTGCCTTCGCCGAGCTTCAGGAAGCGTACCGTCCGGCCGCCGATCTGCGCCTTCTCGGGCTGCGGGCCCGCGGCTTCGTCGGACGCCGCGCTCGGCACGAAATCGCGCTGGAAATCGGCGATCGCCGCGTCGATGTCGGCATCGCTCGCGTCGGCGGCCGCGACGACGCCGAGCAGCGCGCCGACCGGCAGCGTCTCGCCTTCCTGCGCGACCTGCCGGCGCAGCGTGCCGTCGAACGCGCATTCGACGCCCGACGAGATCTTGTCGGTCTCGACGTCGAGCACCTCGTCGCCCTTCGTCACGCGTTCGCCAAGCGCCTTCAGCCAGCCGTTGACCTGCCCCTGCTCCATCGACAGCCCCCACTTGGGCATCGTGATCATGTGAATCGACATCGTGTCAGCTCCTCGTCTTCAGGACCGCCTGCGCAATCGCATCGGCGGACGGGATATACAGGTCTTCCAGCACGCTCGCGAACGGCGCGGGCGTATGCGGCGCGGTCACGAGCTCGATCGGCGCCTTCAGCGCATGGAACGCACGCTGCGCGACGAGCGCGGCGATATCGGTCGCGATCGAGCAGCGCGGGTTCGCTTCGTCGACCACTACCACGCGCCCGGTGCGCTCCGCGCTTTCGAGGATCGTTTCCTCGTCGAGCGGCGACGTCGTGCGCAGGTCGATCACGTCGACCTGGATGCCGTCCTTCGCGAGCTTCGCGGCCGCATCCATCGCGAGATGCACCATCCGGCCATACGTGACGATCGTCGCGTCGTCACCGTCGCGCATCACATTCGCTTCGCCGAACGGAATCGCATAGGACTCCTCCGGCACGTCGCCTTCGCGGGTATAAAGCAGCTTGTGTTCGAGGAAGATCACGGGATCGTTGTCGCGGATCGCCTGGATCAGCAGCCCCTTCGCGTCGTACGGCGTCGACGGACACACGACCTTCAGCCCCGGAATGTGCGTGAACAGCGACGTGAGCATCTGCGAGTGCTGTGCTGCCGCGCGCAAGCCGGCGCCGTACATCGCGCGGATCACGACCGGCGTCACGGCCTTGCCGCCGAACATGTAGCGGAACTTGGCGGCCTGGTTGAAGATCTGGTCGAAGCACACGCCCATGAAATCGATGAACATCAGCTCCGCGACGGGCCGCATCCCGCATGCAGCCGCGCCGACCGCCGCGCCGATGTAGCCGCCCTCCGACAGCGGCGTATCGAGCACGCGGCCCGGAAACTTGTGGAACAGCCCCTTCGTCACCCCGAGCACGCCGCCCCACGCGTCGTCCTCGCCCGGCGCGCCCGCGCCGCCTGCATTGTCCTCGCCCATCACGATCACGCTGTCGTCGCGCGCCATTTCCTGCGCGAGCGCCTCGTTGATCGCCTGCGAATAAGTGATCTTCCTTGCCATGTCTGTCTCCTGGAATGTTCGGTTCGCCGTGTCGGCCGCGGTGTCAGGCGGCGCTCACGGGTACGACACGTAGACGTCGGTCAGCAGGTCGGCCGCATCGGGTACCGGTGCGGCCTTGGCCTGCGCGACCGCGTCGTCGATCAGCGCCTTCACCTGGGCATCGACCGCGCGCAGGTCGGCGGTCGTCAGCGCTTCGGCCCGCACGACGCGCGTTTCGAAATGCTTCAGGCAGTCCTTCTCGTCGCGCAGCTTCTGCACCTCGCCAGGTGCGCGATAGGTTTGCGCATCGCCTTCGAAGTGGCCGAAATAGCGCGTGAACTTCACTTCGACGAGCGTCGGGCCGCCGCCGTTGCGCGCGCGCTCGACGGCTTCGCCGAGCGCTTCGTGCACCGCGAAGAAGTCGAAGCCGTCGACGATCACGCCCGGCATCCCGAACCCGTTCGCACGATCGGCGATGTTGTCGGTCGCGACCGACCAGCTCGACGATGTCGCCTCCGCATAGCCGTTGTTCTCGGCCACGAAGATCGCGGGCAGCCGCCACACCGACGCGAGGTTCATCGACTCGAAGATCACGCCCTGGTTCGATGCGCCGTCGCCGAAGAAGCACACGCCGACGCCGCCGGTCTTCTTGTGCTTCGCCGCGAGCGCGGCGCCGCAGACGAGCGGGCCGCCCGCACCGACGATCCCGTTCGCGCCGAGCATCCCCATCGACAGATCGGCGATGTGCATCGAGCCGCCCTTGCCGTGGCAGACGCCCGTCTTCTTGCCGTAGATCTCGGCCATCATCCCGTGCACGTCGACGCCCTTCGCGATGCAATGGCCGTGGCCGCGGTGCGTGGTGGCCACGTAGTCGTCGAGGCCGAGGTGCAGTATCGTGCCGACCGCGGACGCCTCCTCGCCCGCGTACAGGTGAACGAAGCCGGGAATCTCGCCGGTCGCGAATTCGACGTGCAGGCGCTCCTCGAATTCGCGGATCGTGCGCATCAGCCGGTAGGCGTCCAGCAGTTTGTCCCTGCTGAGCTGTGTCGAAGCGGTCATGTGTGTCTCCTGAGTAGGTCTGACTGCGAATGCCGCCGCGGCCGGGCCACGGCGACGGATTGCACGGCCCGCGGCCGTCAGTGGAACGTGAAGCCGCCGTCGACGTTCACGGCCTGGCCCGTCACGTTGTCCATCGTCGCGAAGAACAGCGCGAGCCGGCCCATGTCCTCCGGCGTCTGCGCGCGGCCCTGCGGAATCAGCGTCAACTGGTGCCGCTGCCACGACTCCTCGACCGATTCGCCGTCGGTCTTCCATTCGTCGGACAGCCGGTCCCACATGTCGGTCCGCACGATGCCGGGGCAGATCGCGTTGACGGTCACGCCGTCGCGCGCGACCTCCTTCGCGAGCGCGTTCGTGAAGCCGACGACCGCGAATTTCGATGCGCTGTAATGCGCGAGATTCGGAAAGCCTTCCTTGCCGGCGATCGACGCGACGTTGATGATCCGGCCGCGACCCTGCGCCTTCAGCGGCGCAAGCGCCGCGCGGCAGCCGAGGAACGTGCCCTTCGCGTTCACGTCCATCACGAAATCCCAGTCGCGCTCGGTCAGTTCGCCGACCGGATGAATGCTGATCACGCCCGCGCAGTTCACGAGAATGTCGAGCCGGCCGAGGTCGGCGAGCGCCTGCGCAACCATCGCGTCGACCTGCGCGGCCTGCGTGACGTCGACCTTTGCAACCGCCGCCCGGCGGCCGAGCGCGCGTACCTCGCGCGCGGTGGCGTCGAGTGCGTCGTCGAGCAGATCGGCCAGCAGGATGTCGGCGCCCGCGCCGGCAAGCGTCAGCGCAATGCCGCGGCCGATGCCGCATGCACCGCCCGTGACGATGGCGACCTGTCCTTCGAGTGGGACTGTCATGCGATGTCTCCTTGACGATCGTTGTGGATATCGAAATGTCACTCGGTAAAACGGTGTTTCAATAGCGCCACTCGCCGGCATCGCGCAGCAGCTGCCGTGACGACGCGTAGCGCAGCGTGCGCCCGACGTCGACCGTCAGCGGCCCGCGCCAGTCGAGCGAGATCTCGTAGCGATCGCCGCGCGCAACCTCGATCTCGCGCTCGCCGTCGAACGCGAGCGTGCCGTGCTCGAACGGAATCGTCTGCCACGCGCCCGGCTCGAGCCGCTCGCAACTGCGCATCACGACGCGATCAACACGGCCCGGCGCAATCGGCGCGACGAGCGGCGTGCCGGCGGTCTCGCCGTCAGCCGCGAAGCGCATCGCCAGCCCGTGCGGCGCGCTGCGTTCGAGCGGCGCCCACGCGCCGCCGAGCGCGGACAGGCCGATTCCGTCCGGTTCCGCGAATGTCAGGTAGAGCGAATCGATGTCGTCGGACCCCGAGATCGCGCGGGCGCCGATGAAGCGCTGCCGCGCGGCGCACACGTCGACGAGCGCGATCTCCTCGCGCCCCGGCTGCGCGCCCGCCACGCAGCGCACGACGAGCCGCTTGTTGCGCGTGAACGCGACTTCGGCCGGCACCGCGCCGGTCGCGGCGAGTCCAGCCGCGACGCCGGCGACGGTGGCTTCACGATGTTCGGGAAATGCGTTGTTGGTGCCGGTGGACAGCGCGACGAGCGGCGTCGCGCCGCAATGCGCGGCAACCGCGCGATGGGTGCCGTCGCCGCCGAGCACGACGATCAGCGCGACTTCCATCCGGTGCAGGTACGCGGCGCCGGCCTGGGTGTCGGCGACGGTGTCGGTGATCGGCAGGTCGACGAATTCGACCTCGGGCCAGCGCTCGTGCGGCGCGACCGCACGGTGCGTGTCGAGCGCACGCAGCAGCAGCGTCGCGATGCCCGTCCGGTCGCGCAGCGTCAGCACGCGCTCGACGCCCATCGCGCCGAGGCCGGCCAGCAGGCGCACGATCATGTTCGCCTTCTCCGCCGTCGGAAAGACGGAGGCATGCGTCGTGAGGCGGCGGATGTCGCGCCCCGATGCGGGGTTCGCGATCACACCGACGGTAACGGGCATCGTCACGGGTTCGTCTCCATCCAGTTGGCCGGCCGCGGCGCGTTGGCGTGCCGAGGCCCTGCCTGTCTCGTCCGCTGCCATCGCCGGGCGGCGGATCGTCGTCGACGCAACCGCGCCGACTTGCCCGTGATCTCTGCAAGCGGCGTGCCACCCTACGCGTGAGGAACGTGAAACCCTTGTGAGTGCTGACGCGGCGGGGATGCCGATGTTTCGGATTCGCCGCTGGAAGGACGGAGCGCGCGGCCATTCGGCCCGCTCGTCTCACCGCGTCGATACGACGAAACGGCCACCGCGACGCCGGTGCAAGCGCACCGCCCTGCCCGCAAAGCCCGCCATATCGCGGCGCCGCGCAGGCCGCGTCATGCCGGACGATCTCCGCCGGTCGCACATGAACGCGTCTCAACGACACGAGACAGCCCGCGATACCGGTGAGACGAACGTCTCAGGCCCGCCGCGTGCTGCGATGCAATGTGATCCGTCGAACGGGATGTGCTACAAGAACATCGCATCCCCGCCGTACGGAACCGGAGCCGACCATGCCCTACGCCGTCCCCCAGGCCCAGCACGCCGACCGCGTGCTCGGCGCGCTCGCCGGACGCCTGCCCGCGCCGGCCGACTCCACGCGCCTCGTGTCGTCGTGGCAGCGGTCCCTGGAGCGTTACAGCCTCGACCCCGCTTCGTCGATCGGCCCGCGCGTGCTGACCGCGGCCGAGCTGCGCGAAGTGCGCGACAAGGAGGAGGCCTTCCTGCGCGCGTCGGGCCAGTGCCTGACGCGGTTGCACGAGATGATCCGCGTCGCCGACTACTGCGTGATGCTGACCGACGCGCACGGCGTGACGATCGACTACCGGATCGACCGCGAGCGCCGCAACGACTTCCGTCATGCGGGGCTGCACATCGGCTCGTGCTGGTCGGAAAGCGAGGAAGGCACCTGTGGCGTCGCGAACGTACTGACCGATCTCGCGCCGATCACCGTGCACAAGACCGATCACTTTCGTGCGGCGTTCACGACGCTCACCTGCAGCGCGGCGCCGATCTTCTCGCCGGGCGGCGAGCTGATCGGCGTGCTCGACGCGTCGGCCGTTCATTCGCCCGACGGCCGCGACAGCCAGCGTCTCGTCTATCAGCTCGTGCGGCAGAGCGCGGCGCTGATCGAGGACGGCTACTTCGTGCACAGCACCGCGCAGCACTGGATCCTGTTCGGTCATCCGAATCGTCACTACGTCGAAGCGCAACCCGAGTGGCTGATCGCGTTCGACGAATGCGGCAACATCGTCGCCGCGAACCGGCAGGCGCGCGACGCGCTGCCGGCACTGCGCGAACCGCGCCATATCGACGAGATCTTCGATGCGACCGAGATGCCGCTGCGCGATGCCGCGCGGCTCGATGCGATCGTCGCGCTGCGGCTGCGCGCGACCGGCGCGCCGCTCTATGCGCGGCTGCGTGCGCCGCTACGACGCACCGGCCGCGAGCCCGGCACGGCCTCGCGCCGCCCGGGAAGCGCGCAACGCCACGTCGGCGCGCTGACGCCGTTCCTGCAAAGCAGCGACGCGCATATCGCGCAGCAGGCCGAACTCGCGCTGCGTGTCGCAAGCAAGCGGCTGCCGATTCTCGTGCTCGGCGAAACCGGTGCGGGGAAGGAAGTATTCGCACGCGCGATCCACGATGCCGGCGCACGGCGTACGCGGCCGTTCGTCGCGGTCAACTGCGGCGCGCTGCCGGAAGCGCTGATCGAGAGCGAACTGTTCGGCTATGCGGCCGGCGCGTTCACCGGCGCACGCAAGCACGGCGCGCGCGGCAAGATCGCGCTCGCCGACGGCGGCACGCTGTTCCTCGACGAAATCGGCGACATGCCGCTCGCGCTGCAGACGCGCCTGTTGCGCGTGCTCGCCGATGGCGAAGTCGTGCCGCTCGGCAGCGATACGCCCGTGCGCGTCGATCTCGACGTGATCTGCGCGACGCACCGCGATCTCGCACGGATGGTGGCCGACGGCACGTTTCGCGAGGACCTGTACTACCGGCTGAGCGGCGCGACGTTCGAACTGCCGCCGCTGCGCGAGCGCGCGGACGTGCGCGACGTGATCGCCGCCGTGTTCGCCGAGGAAGCGCAGGCCACCGGCCACGTGCTGACGCTCGATGCGACGCTCGCCGAACAGCTCGCCGCGTATCCGTGGCCCGGCAACGTGCGGCAATTGCGCAACGTGCTGCGCTATGCGTGCGCGGTGTGCGACGCCGCGCGCGTGACGCGACATGACCTGCCGGCCGAGATCGCCGCGCAGCTCGGCGGCATGGCGCCCGGCACGCTGCCCTACGACGAACGCGGCCGCATCGTCGCGGCGCTCACCGCGCATCGCTGGCGGCCCGACGCGGCCGCGCAGGCGCTCGGCATCTCGCGCGCGACGCTGTACCGGCGCATCGCGAAGCACCGGATCGTCGCGCCGCACCGCGCGTAACACGCCGGCGCGCGCTTCGTCATGCGGACTTCCCGGCCGCTTCGTTCGCGTCTGCCGCGTTGCCGGCCGCTTCATCGCGCCGCGTGAACACTTCGTGCGCGGCGAACAGCGCGTTGAGCGCGGCCGGCATCCCCGCGTACACGGCCATCTGCATGAATACCTCGACGATCTCGTCGCGCGTGCAGCCGACGTTCAGCGCGGCCACGATATGCACCTTCAGCTGCGGCTGCGCATTGCCGAGCGCGGCCAGCGCGGCGATCGTCGCGATCTCGCGCGCTTTCAGGTCGAGCTGCGGCCGGCTGTAGATGTCGCCGAAGCTGAACTCGACCAGGAGCCGCCCGAAATCCGGTGCGATCGGCGCGAGCGCCGCGATCACGCGTTCGCCCACTTCGCCGTCGATTTCCTTCAGTTTGTTCCAGCCGCGCGTGTAGCGGTCTTCAACGAGTCGTTCCATTGTGTCCGTCCTGTTCCGAGAGAGAGTGAGAAGGTTTCGCCCGTCGCGCCGTATCCCGCTCCTGGGCCTCGTAGTACGCGATCTTGTCGCTGATCGCGTCGAGGCTCGCCTGCAGCTCCGCGATATGCGCGCGCACCGCGTCGCGATGCTCGACCAGCAGGCTGCGCCGCGCGCCGAAGGTCGACTCGCCTTGCGCGCGCAGCGCCGCGAACGCCTGCATCTGCGCGATCGGCATGCCGGTCGCCTTCAGGCGCATCACGAAGGCCAGCCAGTCAAGGTCGGCCGGTGCATAGAGCCGGTGCCCGGCCGCCGTGCGCGAAATCGCGCGCAGCAGGCCGGCCTGCTCGTAGTACCGCAGCGTATGCGTCGACAGGCCGGTCATTTCGGCGACCTGGCCGATCGTCAGCGGGCCGGCGGAGGCGGAGGATGGTCGGGTTACGGTTTTCGACATGGCAGGAACAAGGTTAGGAGTTAGAGTTCACTCTAAGTCAAGCCCTGTCGAACAGCCAGTGCAACGATTGTCAGTGACACCCACGGCGACACCCCGGCGACACCGTAAAGAATGGTCAAAACCGCCGCCCGGCGCAGGTTTGGTCTTTACAGCGCCGCAAGCCTTCAGCAAGATTCGTTCAGCCTGTCTTAAAAAGGGCACGCATTTGTCCTATGCTTAACGGCGATGCCCGCCCGGGCGTCGCCCCGCCGTCCGTTGCAACAGCCATTCATCCGTCAGAACCAGGGAGCCTTTGCCATGCTGAAAAAGCTGCTGATGCTGTTCGTCGCGCTATCGCTGTCGCTCGCCGCAGGCCTTGCCGCGGCCGTCGAAGTCAACACGGCTGACCAGGCCGCGCTCGAATCCGTGAAGGGTCTCGGGCCCGTGAAGTCGAAGGCGATCATCGACGAACGCACCAAGAACGGCCCGTTCAAGGACGCGGACGATCTCGCGAACCGCGTCAAGGGCCTCGGCACGAAGTCGGTCGGGCATCTCGAGGAAAACGGCCTGACGATCGGCGGCGCATCGACGCCGCCGAAGGGCGTGAAGCTGTCGAAGCCGGCCGCGACGACATCGGCCACCACGTCAGCCACGACGTCGACCGGCACGGCGTCGACGTCCACGGCCACGACGGCCGGCACGACGGCCACCGCACCGGCACCGGCGGCAAGCGCGCCGGATGCGGCCGCGAAGCCGGCCAAGGCCAAGCGCATGACGAAGAAGGAAAAGGCGGCCGCAGCAGCGGCGGCATCCGCCGATGCGGGTGCGAGCGCACCGGCCGCAGCGTCGTCGGCAAAAGCGACGAAGGGTTCGAAGAAGAAAAGCAAGAAGGACAAGGCAGCCTCCGCCGCCGCGGCGTCGGGCGCCTGATGTGCGCCGCGCGCGCGACGGCGTGCGCGCGGCATTCGTTCAACGGGCGCCCACGGCGTGGCGCCCTTATCGGTAAAGGTAAAGAACCATGGGTCTCCTCGACATCGTTGGCGGTCTGCTCGGCGGCCAGGCCGGCGGCAACTCGCAAAGCGCGCTGATCACGACCGCGCTCGAATTCATCAACAACCAGCCGGGCGGCCTGAATGGCCTGATCGAGAAGTTCAAGGCCGGCGGCGCCGGCGACATCATCGGCTCGTGGGTCGGCACCGGCCAGAACCAGCCGATCTCGCCGGACGCCCTGCAGAACGTGCTCGGCTCTGACGCGATCGGTGCGCTCGCGAGCAAGTTCGGTGTCGATCCGTCGATGGCCTCGACCGTCCTCGCGCAAGTGCTGCCGCACGTCGTCAACCACGCGACGCCGGACGGCGCGGTGCCGGCCGATGGCCAGGCACAGGTCGACCCGTCGAACGTGCTCGGCTCGCTGTCGCAGATCGCCGGCATGTTCGGCGGCAACAAGCAGGGCTGACGCGCTGCGTCGTTGCGACGCTCCATAAGCAAACACCCCGCCGAGGCGGGGTGTTTGTTTTTGCGCACCCGGCGCGAACCGGGCACGCGGCCGATGGCAGGCGATCAGTGAACGACGCGGTCGAACACGAACTGGCCGTCGTTGACGTCGACCGGGATCACGTCCTTCGGACCGAAGCGACCCGCGAGGATCAGCTTCGCGACCGGGTTCTCGATCTCCTGCTGGATCGCGCGCTTCAGCGGCCGCGCACCGAACACCGGGTCGTAGCCGACCTTCGCGATCTGTTCGAGCGCCGCCGGCGACACGTCGAGCGCCATGTCGAGCTTCGCGAGCCGGTCGTGCAGGCGTGCGAGCTGGATCTTCGCGATCGACTCGATGTTGCTGCGGTCGAGCGCATGGAACACGACGACGTCGTCGATCCGGTTCAGGAACTCGGGGCGGAAATGCTGCTTCACCTCGAGCCACACGGCGTCCTTGATCTCTTCCTGCGGCGCACCCGTCATCGCCTGGATGACCTGCGAGCCGAGGTTCGACGTCATCACGATCACCGTGTTCTTGAAGTCGACCGTGCGCCCCTGCCCGTCCGTCATGCGGCCGTCGTCGAGCACCTGCAGCAGCACGTTGAACACGTCCGGATGCGCCTTCTCGATCTCGTCGAGCAGGATCACGCTGTACGGCTTGCGGCGCACGGCTTCCGTCAGGTAGCCGCCTTCCTCGTAGCCGACATAGCCCGGCGGCGCGCCGATCAGCCGCGCGACGCTGTGCTTCTCCATGAACTCGCTCATGTCGATGCGGATCAGGTGCTCTTCCGAATCGAACAGGAACGACGCCAGCGCCTTGCACAGCTCGGTCTTGCCGACACCGGTCGGGCCGAGGAACAGGAACGAGCCGTACGGACGATTCGGATCGGCGAGACCGGCGCGCGAACGACGGATCGCATCGGCCACCGCGCTGATCGCCTCGTCCTGGCCGACCACGCGCTCGTGCAGCTTTTCCTCGATGTGCAGCAGCTTCTCGCGTTCGCCCTGCATCATCCGCGACACCGGGATCCCGGTCGAACGCGACACAACTTCCGCGATTTCCTCGGCGCCGACCTGCGTGCGCAGCAGGCGCGGCCGCGTCGGGTTGTGCTGCTCCTGCTCTTCGGCCTGCGTGACCTGCTTCAGCTGCGCCTCGAGCTGCGGCAGCTTGCCGTACTGCAGCTCGGCGACCTTCTCCAGCTTGCCTTCACGCTGCAGGCGCGCGATGTCAGCACGCACCTTCTCGATCTCTTCCTTCAGCTGCGCGCTGCCCTGCACCGCGGCCTTCTCGGCGGTCCAGATTTCCTCGAGGTCCGCATATTCGCGGCCGAGACGCTCGATCTCTTCCTCGATCAGCTGCAGGCGCTTCTGCGACGCTTCGTCCTGCTCCTTCTTCACGGCTTCGCGCTCGATCTTCAGCTGGATCAGACGACGGTCGAGCTTGTCCATCTCTTCGGGCTTCGAATCGATTTCCATCTTGATCTTCGAAGCGGCTTCGTCGATCAGGTCGATGGCCTTGTCCGGCAGGAAGCGGTCGGTGATGTAGCGGTGCGACAGCTCGGCCGCGGCGACGATCGCCGGGTCGGTGATGTCGACGCCGTGGTGCAGTTCGTACTTCTCCTGCAGCCCGCGCAGGATCGCGATCGTCGCCTCGACGCTCGGCTCGTCGACGAGCACCTTCTGGAAGCGGCGCTCGAGCGCGGCATCCTTCTCGATGTACTTGCGGTATTCGTCGAGCGTGGTCGCGCCGATGCAGTGCAGCTCGCCGCGCGACAGCGCCGGCTTCAGCATGTTGCCCGCATCCATCGCGCCTTCGGCCTTGCCCGCGCCGACCATCGTGTGGATTTCGTCGATGAAGACGATCGTCTGGCCTTCGTCCTTCGCGATGTCGTTGAGCACCGCCTTCAGGCGCTCCTCGAATTCGCCGCGATACTTCGCGCCGGCGAGCAGTGCGGCCATGTCGAGCGACAGCACGCGCTTGCCCTTCAGCGTCTCGGGCACTTCGCCGTTGACGATCCGCTGCGCGAGCCCTTCGACGATCGCCGTCTTGCCGACGCCCGGCTCGCCGATCAGCACCGGGTTGTTCTTGGTGCGGCGCTGCAGGATCTGGATCGAACGGCGGATTTCGTCATCGCGGCCGATCACCGGATCGAGCTTGCCCGCACGGGCGCGCTCGGTCAGGTCGACCGTGTATTTCTTCAGCGCCTCGCGCTGGCTTTCCGCGTCCTGGCTGTGCACCTGCGAGCCGCCGCGGACCGCGGCGATCGCGGCTTCCAGCGCCTTGCGCGTGAGGCCGTGCTGGCGGGCGAGCTTGCCGGCGTCGCCCTTGTCGTCGGACACGGCGAGCAGGAACATCTCGCTCGCGATGAACGTGTCGTTGAGCTTCTGCGCTTCCTTGTCGGCCTGGTTCAGCAGCCCGGCCAATTCACGGCCGATCTGGATGTCGCCGCCCGTGCCCGTCACTTGCGGCAGGCGCGAAATGGCCTCGTTCAGCGCGCCTTGCAGCGCCTGAATGTGAACGCCCGCGCGCGACATCAGCGAGCGGGCGGAACCGTCCTGCTGCGCGACCAGCGCGGCGAGAACGTGAACGGGTTCGATGTATTGATTGTCGCGGCCTGCCGCGAGGCTTTGCGCGTCCGCGAGTGCTTCCTGGAACTTGGTGGTGAGCTTGTCGATTCTCATTTAGTCGAGACCTCCAATTTTCGATTAACACCAAGATGAGGATGGTCATGCGGCTTTCAAGCGAAATTCGGGTTGATTGAGCGCAAAAAACGATGGATATCCTTGATGCGGCCCCGGGACGGGCCACGGCCGGGTCGAGACGCGCGGCGAGCGCGTATCAGCCGGCCGTCGACGGCGGTTCGACGGCCGCAGGTGCGTCTTCCGGCAAAGGCTCGGCGTGCAGGCGCACGACCGGGTGGATACCGAGCAACGCGGCGAGCGGCGAAGCGGGTTCGACCAGTTCGCCGAGCGTGTGGCGGTCGAGTTCGACGAAGAATGCATCGCGCGCGGCCGCCAGCACGCCCTTCAACCGGCATTGCGGCTCGATCACGCAGCCGCGCGATTCGCCGTCGGCCGAGAAGCAGCCGACCAGCGCGAAATCGCTCTCGGTCGCACGCACGACCTGGCCGACGGTCAGTTGCAGCGATTCGGGGAACAGCCGCAGCCCGCCATTGCGGCCGCGGACGGTATCGACCCACCCCAGCTCGCCGAGCTGCTGCACGACTTTCATCAGATGGTTCTTCGAGATGCCGTAGGCGTCCGAGATCTCCTGGATCGTCGCGAGCCCTTCGCCGCGCACGGCAAGGTACAGCATCACGCGCAGCGAATAGTCGGTGTAGTCGGTGAGTCTCATGGGCGAATACGGAAAAGATCGATCGTGCCCCGATTACGTGAGCCGGGCCGATCGGGATGCGCACGAGGCCGGTTGACGGCCCTGCTCCGCGGCTCCGGGTTGCCGGGATGGCGCGCGCGCAATAAGATGCGTGACACTTACACGTTTTTCAGGGGTATTGGACGCTATTTTGCGTCAAAATTCGGCCGGCGTCCTACTCGATGCCCGCGCCGCCCCTGTCGTTGCCTATTTCTCCGGCCCTTTTGCCATGACCGTCCTGCCCGCCTCGCCCGATACCGCACCGGCCCGCCCTCGCGACACCGAGCCGACCGAAGAGAACATCCGCGATCTCGTCTACGCGTTCTACGACCGCGTGCGCGCCGATCCGCTGCTCGGGCCGGTGTTCGACGCGAAGCTGGCCGGCCGCTGGGACGACCACCTGCCGAAGATGGTCACGTTCTGGTCGAGCCTCGTGCTCGGCACCAAGGGCTATCGCGGCAACGTGCAGCAGGCGCACCAACCGCTCGACGGGATCGAGCCCGCCCATTTCAGCCGCTGGCTGTCGCTGTTCCTGAAGACCGTGGAGACGCGCTACGCGCCGCCCGCGGCGATCCGCTTCATGGAGCCGGCGCTGCGCATCGCGCAGAGCCTGCAGTTGAGCCGGTTCGGCTGGGACTACCAGATTCCGCCCGAGCAGCAGGCGCTGCTCGACGCGATCGCGCCGCGCCGTCGGGATGCGGGTGACGATCCGCACGCGTTGCCGTCGCGTGCCCGCGGCGAGCCGTTTCCGACGAAGATCATCGGGCGCAGCGGCGATCCGGACGCGTAACGGGCAGCCGGCGCCCGCGACGCTTGCGCGCATGCGGCATCGCGCCGCATTACCCTGGCGCCACGCTCAGCGCCGCGTATTGCCCGATTCGATGCCCCAGCGGGCGAGCGCGGCATCGTCGGTGCTGCGCGCATCGACCCAGCGCTCGCCATCCGGCGTGGTTTCCTTCTTCCAGAACGGCGCTTCGGTCTTCAGGTAGTCCATCACGAACTCGCACGACGCGAACGCATCGCCGCGGTGCGACGCCACCGTGGCGACCATCACGATCTGGTCGAGCGGCAGGAGCCGGCCGACGCGATGCACGATCGCGACGTCGATGCCCGGCCAGCGCCGGCCGGCCTCGGCGGCAATCTTCTCGAGCGCCTTCTCGGTCATCCCCGGATAGTGCTCGAGCTCCATCGCGGCCACCGAATCGCCTTCGTTCAGGTCGCGCACCGTGCCGACGAAGCACGCGACCGCGCCGATCTTCGGGTTGCGCGCACGCAATGCCGCGACCTCGGCGTTCAGGTCGAAGTCGTCGGTCTGGATTCGTACCGTTGCCATTGCCGGTGCCTCAACCACCCGTGACCGGCGGAAAGAACGCGACTTCGCAGCCTTCGGTCAGCCGCGTGTCGGGATCGGTCATCTCGTGATTGCACGCCATGCGCAGTGCGCGCCCTTCCGCGAGTGTCTCGGCCCACGCCCCGCCGCGCACGCGCAGCCACGCGCGCACGTCGCCCACGGTCGTGACGCCGTCCGGCACGTCGGCCTGCTCGTCGGCGACGCCCAGTGCCTCGCGCACGCTGGCAAAAAATTTCAGTTGAATCTTCATGGTTCGGGAAGCCGTCGCGTTACGACAGCAGTTCGGAAAACGGAATGAAACGCACGGTCTCGCCGGCGCTGATCGCGTGCTGCGGCGGATTGTCGATGAGACCGTCGCCCCACACCGTCGACGTCAGTACCGCCGAGCTCTGGTTCGGGAACAGATCGAGGCCGCCGGCCGCGTTGACCCGCGCACGCAGGAACTCGTTGCGCCGGTCGCCCTTGTTTTGCGAAAAATCGGCACGCAGCGACAGCGCGCGCGGCGCGACGTCGCGCACGCCGGACAGGCGCAGCAGGAACGGCCGCACGAACAGCAGGAACGTGACGAAGCTCGACACCGGGTTGCCGGGCAGCCCGATGAAATGTGCGTCGGGGCGATCGTCGCCGCGGCGCACCGCGCCGTACGCGAGCGGCTTGCCGGGCTTCATCGCGATCTGCCACAGCGCGAGCCGCCCTTCGGCCTCGACGGCCGGCTTCACGTGATCCTCGTCGCCGACCGACACGCCGCCGCTCGTCAGGATCACGTCGTGATCGCGGGCGGCCTCGCGCAGCGTGTCGCGCGTCGCGGCGAGCGAATCGGGCACGATCCCGTAGTCGGTCACGTGGCAGCCGAGCCGCTCCAGCAGCCCGCGCAGCGTGAACCGGTTCGAGTTGTAGATCGCGCCGGGCTTCAACGGCTCGCCCGGCATCGTCAGTTCGTCGCCGGTGAAGAACACCGCGACGCGAATCCGCCGCGCAACCGACAGTTGCGCGCAGCCGACCGACGCGGCCAAGCCGAGCGCCTGCGGCGTGAGCCGCGTGCCGGCCGGCAGGATCACCGAGCCCTGCCGGATATCCGCGCCCTGCGCGGTGATCCATTCGCCGGCCTTCGGCGTGTGCAGGATCTCGACCGCATCGCCGTCGGCCGACGTCTGTTCCTGCATCACGACGGCGTCGGCGCCGGGCGGCACCGTCGCGCCGGTGAAGATCCGCGCGGCCGTGCCGGCTGTGAGCGGCGCGGCCGGATGACCGGCCGGAATGCGCTGCGATACCGGCAAACGCCGCTCGCCATGCAGCAGGTCGGCGACGCGCACCGCATAGCCGTCCATCGCGCTCGTGTGCATCGGCGGCACGTCGAGCGGCGAACTCACGTCGGCTGCCAGCACGCGGCCGAGCGCATCGAGCGTGGCGACGGTTTCGGCGCCGGGCAACGGCTTCGCGGCATCGAGCAGCGCGGCGAGCGCTTCCGCGGTCGACAGCATCGGCGCGCGCGGCGCCACGGAATTCGGGTTCGACATCGATGGAATCGGGGATCGTTGGATTCAATACGTCATTGTAGCGACGCCGTCGCGCGGGCGCGCGATATGGCCGACATGCGGAAACTGTGATTCGCGCGAACGCGCCGGTCTGACACTTGTTTCGTACGCGTTGTGACGACCGCCGCTTGGCAGCTGCCAAACGAAACGGCCGGAACCCCGATCCGTTCGACGAATCGGCATTCCGGCCGTCCCTGCGCAACCGGGCCCGCAGGCCCGGCCGTGCGTCATGCGCCCGTATGGGCGGCGATGAAGTCCTTCACCTGCTGCGCATCGGCGTTCACGACCTCGAAACGCTGCGGCAGCGCCTCGAGCCCGTCGAACGCGGCCGGCCGCTCGGCTTCGCGATCGAGTGCTTCGCGGATCGTCTCGCCGAACTTGATCGGCTGCGCCGTCTCGAGCACGACCATCGGTACGCCCGCATCGAGATGCTCGCGCGCGACCTTCACGCCGTCGGCGGTGTGCGTATCGATCATCGTGTCGTAGCGCGAGAACACGTCGCGGATCGTCGCGATGCGGTCCGTGTGGCTGCTGCGGCCCGACACGAAACCGAATTCGGCAACGCGCGAGAAATCGCCGCTCGCCGCGAGATCGAAACCACCCTTCTCCTCGACGTCACGGAACAGCTGCATCACGCGCGCCGGGTCGCGGCCGAGCAGGTCGAACACGAAACGCTCGAAGTTCGACGCCTTCGAGATGTCCATGCTCGGGCTGCTCGTGTGATAGGTGTTCTCGGCGCTGCGCACGCGATACGCGCCCGTGCGGAAGAACTCGTCGAGCACGTCGTTCTCGTTGGTCGCGACCACGAGCTTCGCGATCGGCAGCCCCATCATCCGCGCGATGTGGCCGGCGCAGACGTTGCCGAAGTTGCCCGACGGCACCGTGAACGACACGCGCTCGTCATTCGACCGAGTGGCGGCGAAATAGCCCTTGAAGTAGTACACGACCTGCGCGACGACGCGTGCCCAGTTGATCGAGTTGACCGTGCCGATCTTCTGCTGCGCCTTGAACGCGTGATCGTTCGACACGGCCTTCACGATGTCCTGGCAATCGTCGAACACGCCTTCGACCGCGAGGTTGAAGATGTTCGGATCCTGCAGGCTGAACATCTGGGCCGTCTGGAACGCGCTCATCTTCTTGTGCGGCGACAGCATGAACACGCGCACGCCGGCCTTGCCGCGCATCGCGTATTCGGCTGCGCTGCCCGTGTCGCCGGACGTCGCGCCGAGAATGTTCAGCGTCTGCCCGTGCTTCGCGAGCGTGTACTCGAACAGGTTGCCGAGCAACTGCATCGCCATGTCCTTGAACGCGAGCGTCGGGCCGTTCGACAGTTCGAGCAACGAGAGCGGCGCGCCGTTCTCGGTACCGAGCGTCTTCAGCGGCGTGATGTCGGACGCGTTCTCGCCATGGCGCGTGTTGCGGTACACGTCGGCCGTGTACGTGCGGCGCGTAATCGCGCGCAGGTCGTCGGCCGGCACGTCGTCGCAGAACTTCGACAGGATCTCGAACGCGAGATCCGCGTACGACAGCGTGCGCCAGCGTGCGAGCTCGTCGGCGGACACCGTCGGATACTCGGCCGGCAGGTAGAGCCCGCCGTCCTTCGCGAGACCGCCGAGCAGGATGTCGGAGAACGTGTGGCGCTCGCCGATGCCGGCGCCGCGCGTGGAGATGTAGTTCATGTCGTCCTCAGCTCAGTTCAGCGCTTCCATGCGCAGCTTCGTCACCTTCGATACCACCGTCGCGAGGCTCTCGATCTGCGCGATCGCCGCATTCACGTTCTTCTCGACCGTGACGTGCGTGATCAGGATGATGTCGGTTTCGCCGTTCGCACCGTCGACCTGCTCCGACTCCTTCTGCAGCAGCGCGTCGATCGAGATGCCCGATTCGGCGAGGATGCGCGTGATGGCGGCCAGCACGCCGGTTTGATCGGCAACGCGCAGGCGCAGGTAATAGCCGCTCGTCACTTCCTCGATCGGCAGGATCGGCGTGTTCGAGAGGCTGTCCGGCTGGAACGCGAGGTGCGGCACGCGATGCTCCGGGTCCGCCGTGTGCAGGCGCGTGACGTCGACGAGATCCGCGACCACGGCCGATGCGGTCGGCTCCGCGCCCGCGCCCTTGCCGTAGTACAGCGTCGTGCCGACCGCGTCGCCGTGCACGACGACCGCGTTCATCGCGCCTTCGACGTTCGCGAGCAGGCGCTTCTCCGGGATCAGCGTCGGATGCACGCGCAGCTCGATGCCGTTTTCGGCGCGGCGCGTGATGCCGAGCAGCTTGATCCGGTAGCCGAGTTCTTCCGCGTAGCGGATGTCGGTCGCATCGAGCTTGCTGATGCCCTCGACGTACGCGCGGTCGAACTGCACCGGCACGCCGAACGCGATCGCGCTCATGATCGTCGCCTTGTGCGCGGCGTCGACGCCTTCGATGTCGAAGGTCGGATCGGCTTCCGCGTAGCCGAGCTCCTGCGCCGCCTTCAGCGCGGTCGCGAAGTCGAGCCCGCGATCGCGCATTTCCGACAGGATGTAGTTGGTCGTGCCGTTGATGATGCCCGCGATGTACTGGATGCGGTTCGCGGTCAGGCCTTCGCGCAGCGCCTTGATGATCGGGATGCCGCCGGCGACGGCCGCCTCGAACGCGACCATCACGCCCTTCGCGCGCGCGGCCTCGAAGATCTCGGTGCCGTGCACCGCGAGCAGCGCCTTGTTGGCCGTCACGACGTGCTTGCCGTTCGCGATCGCGCGCAGCACGAGCTCGCGCGCGATGCCCGTGCCGCCGATCATCTCGGCGATGATCGCGATCGACGGATCATCGACGACCGAATTGAAATCGTCGGTGATCTGCGCGGCGCCGGCGTCGCCGCCGAGCGCAGCCAGCGCCTTGGCCGGGTTGCGCACCGCAATGCGGGTCACCTCGATGCCGCGCCCCGCGCGTCGCTTGATTTCTTCCTGGTTGCGGCCCAGCACCGTGAAGGTGCCGCTGCCCACCGTGCCGAAGCCCAACAGGCCAACTTTGATCGGTTCCATGCTGCGTGTGATCGATGAGTAAGAAGTAGTGAATTCCGTGTGGTCCTGCCGCTCAGGCCGAATGGCGCTTGCGGTAGCCGTCGAGGAAGCGTGCGATCCGGTTGATCGAATCGGTCAGGTCGTCGAGGTTCGGCAGGAAGACCACGCGGAAGTGATCCGGCGTCGTCCAGTTGAAGCCCGTGCCCTGTACGAGCAATACCCGCTCCTCGAGCAGCAGGTCGAGAATGAACTGCTGGTCGTTCTGGATCGGATAAAGCTTCGGGTCGAGGCGCGGGAACATGTACAGCGCGGCCTGCGGCTTCACGCAGGTCACGCCCGGGATCGACGTGAGCATGTCGTACGCGAGTTCGCGCTGCTTGTACAGGCGCCCGCTCGGCACGATCAGCTCGTTGATGCTCTGGTAGCCGCCGAGCGCCGTCTGGATCGCGAACTGCCCGGGCACGTTCGCACACAGGCGCATCGACGACAGGATGCCGAGCCCTTCGAGATAATCCTTCGCGTGTCGGCGGTTGTCGCCGCCGAGGCCCGACACGGCCATCCAGCCCGCGCGGTACCCGCACGACCGATAGCTCTTCGACAGGCTGTTGAACGTGACGGTGATCACGTCCTCGGACAGCGAACCCAGCGCGGTGTGCTCGAGGCCGTCGTAGACGATCTTGTCGTACACCTCGTCGGCGAACACGATCAGCCCGTGCTGGCGCGCGATCTCGAGCAGCTCGAGCAGCAATTCGTCCGAATAAAGCGCGCCCGTCGGGTTGTTCGGGTTGATCACGACGATCGCCTTCGTGTTCGGCGTGATCTTGCGGCGGATGTCGTCGAGATCGGGCATCCACGCGTTCTGCTCGTCGCAGATGTAATGCACCGGCGTGCCGCCCGACAGGCTGACCGCCGCCGTCCACAGCGGGTAGTCGGGCGCGGGCAGCAGCACTTCGTCGCCGTCGTTCAGCAGCGCCTGGGTCGCCATCACGATCAGCTCGGACGCGCCGTTGCCGATGTAGATGTCGTCGAGGCCGACGCCCACGACGCCCTTTTCCTGCGTGTAGTGCATCACGGCCTTGCGCGCGGAGAACACGCCCTTCGAATCCGAATAGCCGGACGACGTCGGCAGGTTGCGGATCATGTCCTGGATGATCTCGTCCGGCGCGTCGAAACCGAACGGCGCGAGATTGCCGATGTTCAGCTTGATGATGCGGTGGCCTTCTTCCTCGAGGCGCTTCGCGTGCTCGAGCACCGGGCCACGGATGTCGTAGCAGACGTTGAGCAGCTTGTTCGACTTCTGAATCGGTTTCACGACGACACGGTTCCTGGGTTGGCCTTGCGGCCGGGGGGACGGGATCAAAACTGGAAAGCGGCCGGTCTGTGCGCGCTGTCTAGACTGGGAAAAAGCGGGCGGTCGGGCGCGGCTTGTGGCGACGCGCGACGCATGTGGCGCCCGGAGGCGACCAAAAAGTTATAATTTAGCGGATTTTGGCTGACTTTCGCAATGCACCATAGCCGCGCCGTCAGGCGTCCCGCGTGCTCGGGCAAGCGAAACCGGCCATCCGGGCCCGTGTGGCCCTGCGATACATTCCCCTACGGAACCGCGGAATACCGATTTGAAACTGCACCAGGACACGAGCGGCGCGCTCAACACCGTCACCGGCTACGGCCCCGATTATGTCGACGTCAATCTCGAACGCCATGAAACGAGCGTCATCGTACTGCCCGGCGCGCCGGTCCGGGCCTGGCCCGTGTCGTCGTTCGACGCGCTCGCGCCCGAGCATTTCGCGATGCTGCTCGACCCGACACCCGAACTCGTGATCTTCGGCAGCGGCGCGCGGCTGCGCTTCCCGCACCCGCGGCTCGTCGCGGCGCTCACGGCGAAGCGGATCGGCGTCGAGACGATGGATTTCCAGGCTGCCTGCCGCACCTACAACATCCTGATGGCCGAGGGCCGCAAAGTCGCCGCCGCGCTCTTAATTGAACGTTAATCCCGGATGCGGTAAAACTCGGGCCGGCGCAGCGGGTCGATCCCCCGGATCGGCCCGGCCAGGCCGCCCGCCCCCGGCGCAACCCGCCGGCGGCCCGTCACAATAACCAACAGGCTGAAAACCCATGAACGATACGCCGTCGAGGCTACCGCTCAATCGCATCACGCTCGTCCTCCTCGTCGTCGCACTCGCGATCGTCTGGTTCGCGCCGCTCGGGCTGCGCCACCTGATCCCGAGCGACGAAGGCCGCTATGCGGAAATGGCGCGCGAGATGTTCGTCACCGGCGACTGGATCACGCCGCGCTACAACGGCTACAAGTATTTCGAGAAGCCGCCGCTGCAGACCTGGCTGAATGCGCTCACGTTCGCGTGGTTCGGCATCGGCGAATGGCAGGCGCGCCTCTACACGGCCGTCGCGAGCTTCGCGGGCATCCTGCTGGTCGGCTACACCGGCGCGCGCCTGTTCAACCCGCTGTCGGGCTTCCTCGCCGCCGTCGTGCTCGCGTCGTCGCCGTACTGGAACCTGATGGGCCACTTCAACGCGCTCGACATGGGGCTCGCGTTCTGGATGTCGCTGTCGCTGTGCTCGCTGCTGCTCGCGCAGCAGCCCGGGCTGCGCCCGGCCGCGGCACGCGGCTGGATGTGGGCGTGCTGGGCCGCGATGGCGTTCGCGGTGCTGTCGAAGGGCCTCGTCGGCCTGATCCTGCCCGGCGCCGTGCTCGTGCTCTATACGCTGATCGCGCGCGACTGGGCGCTGTGGAAGCGCCTGTACCTGGTGAGCGGCCTCGTGATCTTCTTCGCGATCGTCACGCCGTGGTTCGTGCTCGTCCAGCAGCGCAACCCCGAGTTCTTCAACTTTTTCTTCATCGTCCAGCAGTTCCGCCGGTACCTGACCCCGGAACAGAACCGCCCGGGCCCGCTTTACTACTTCGTGCCCGTGCTGCTGGTCGGCTTCCTGCCGTGGCTGTCGGTCGCGTGGCAGAGCATCCGCCATGCGCTGCGGATGCCGCGCCAGCCGAACGGCTTCTCGCCGATGCTCGTGCTGCTGATCTGGAGCGCATTCATCTTCCTGTTCTTCAGCGCGTCGCATTCGAAGCTGATCTCGTACGTGCTGCCGGTCGCGCCGGCGCTCGCGCTGATCATCGGCGCGTACCTGCCGCTGATGAGCGCCGACCGGTTCCGCCGCCACCTGCTCGGCTACCTCGTGTTCCTCGTCGTCGCGGCGTTCGGGATCATCTTCCTTGCGTACCAGGGCGATGCCCGCACGCCGAACGCGCTGTACCGCGCGTTCCAGATGTGGCTGTACGCGAGCCTCGCCGTCGCGGCCGTGCTGACGCTCACGGCCGCATGGCTAAATCGCCGCACGGGCGTGGCCGCCGCGCTCGCCGCATTCGGCGCCGCCTGGCTCGCGTTCGGCACGATCGGCGGCACCGGTCACGACGAATTCGGCCGCTACAGCTCGGGCGCGCTGCTCGCGCCCACCGTGCGCGCCGAACTGGCGAAACTGCCGGCCGACACGCCGTTCTACTCGATCGAGATGCTCGACCACACGTTCCCGTTCTACATGGGCCATACGACGATCATGGTCCAGCGCCAGGACGAGCTCGCGTTCGGGATCTCGATGGAGCCGAACAAGTGGATTCCGACCGTCGACGAGTGGATCACGCGCTGGAAGCAGGAAACCCATGCGCTCGCGATCATGCCGCCCGGCCTGTACGACACCCTGGTCACACAAGGCGTGCCGATGCGCGTGATTGCACGCGACAACCGCCGCGTGATCGTCGAGAAACCGCAATCGTAAGGACGCCCGCTGCATGAATCCCGTTTCGTTCGTCTGCATCATCACCGGCGTGATGCTCAACGCCTGTGCGCAACTTCTGCTGAAAGCCGGCGTCAACGCCGTTGGACACTTCGAATTCAGCCGTGCGAACATCATCCCGGTCGGCCTGAAGATCGCAACCCAATTGCCGATCATCGGCGGCCTCGGCTGCTACGTGCTGAGCGTCGTGGTCTGGATCGTCGGGCTGTCGCGGGTCGACGTGTCGATCGCGTACCCGATGCTGTCGCTCGGCTACGTCGTCAACGCATTCGCGGCCTGGTACCTGTTCGGCGAAGTGCTGTCGGTCCAGCGGCTGGTCGGCATCGGCATCATCCTGATCGGCGTGCTGGTGCTCGCGCGAAGCTGAGCATGCCCGCCGCGCGCATTAAGCGTCTGCCTACAAAAAATCACGGTGCGATTCCGCCAACCGGTGTTTAATGCCGGTTTCGGCCGGGATCGCCCGACCCTTTTATTACACGCCATTACAGGCCAAAGCGTACATGAGCCAGACTACCGCTCCGTTTCTGCCGTTCACCCGCCCCGAGATCGATGAGGAAACCATCCAGGGCGTCGTCGACGTGCTGCGCTCGGGCTGGATCACCACCGGCCCGCAGAGCCAGAAATTCGAAGCGGCGCTGTCCGAGTACTGCGGCGGCCGTCCGGTCCGCGCGTTCAATTCGGGCACCTGCACGCTGGAGATCGGCCTGCGCATCGCGGGCGTCGGCCCCGGCGACGAAGTGATCACGACGCCGGCGTCGTGGGTCTCGACCAGCAACGTGATCCTCGAGACGGGCGCGACGCC
This sequence comes from Burkholderia sp. HI2714, assembly GCF_002223085.1. Taxonomy (NCBI): domain Bacteria; kingdom Pseudomonadati; phylum Pseudomonadota; class Betaproteobacteria; order Burkholderiales; family Burkholderiaceae; genus Burkholderia; species Burkholderia sp. HI2714. The sequence continues at coordinate 77,368 of NZ_NKFM01000021.1, forward strand.
CGTGTTCGCCGACATCGATCCCGTCACGCGCAACATCGACCTCGACAAGCTCGAGCAGGCGATCACGCCGCGCACGAAGGCCATCATCCCCGTGTTCCTGTCCGGCCTGCCGGTCGACATGGACCGCCTGTACGCCATTGCGCGCGCACACAAGCTGCGCGTGATCGAGGATGCGGCGCAGGCATTCGGCTCGACGTGGAACGGCAAGCGCATCGGCGCGATCGGCGACATCGTGTCGTTCAGCTTCCACGCGAACAAGAACCTGACGACGATCGAAGGCGGCGCACTCGTGCTGAACAACGAGGAAGAAGCGACGCTCGCGCAGAAGTACCGGCTGCAGGGCATCACGCGCACGGGCTTCGACGGGATGGACTGCGACGTGCTCGGCGGCAAGTACAACCTGACCGACGTCGCCGCGCGCGTCGGCCTAGGCCAGTTGCCGCACCTCGACCGCTTCACCGCGCAGCGCCGCGCGCTTGCGCGTGCCTACTTCGCCGAATTCGACGGCAGTGCAGCCGTGAAACTCGGCGTCGGCCTGCCGATCGCCGAATTCGAGAACGGCAACTGGCACATGTTCCTGGTCACGCTGCCGCTCGAGCGCCTGACGATCACCCGCGCCGAGTTCATGGCGCAGATGAAGGAACGCGGCATCGGCACGGGAATCCACTACCCGGCGATCCATCTTTTCACGCTGTACCGTGCACGCGGCTTCAAGGAGGGCATGTTCCCCCACGCCGAACGGTATGGCGCGTCGACCGTCACGCTGCCGCTCTTCACGCAGATGACGGAAGGCGACGTGCGTCGCGTGGTCGACGCCATCAACCAGATTTGCGAACAATACGGAAAATAAGCGTACATGAGTCACCTTGAAGCACGCGCCGGGCACCCGGCCGCCGGGCACCTGGACGCCGGCCGGCCCGAAGTATCGGTCATCATCCCCGTGTACAACGAGGAAGACGGCCTCGCTGCGCTGTTCGCGCGGCTGTATCCGGCGCTCGACGCACTCGACACGTCATACGAAGTGATCCTGATCAACGACGGCAGCCGCGACCGCTCGGCCGCGATGCTCGCCGATCAGTTCCACGTACGTCCGGACACGACGCGCATCGTGCTGCTCAACGGCAACTACGGCCAGCACATGGCGATCCTCGCCGGCTTCGCGCAATCGCGCGGCGAGATCGTCATCACGCTCGACGCCGACCTGCAGAACCCGCCCGAGGAAATCGGCAAGCTGATCGCGAAGATGCGCGAGGGCTACGACTACGTCGGCTCGATCCGCAAGCAGCGCCAGGACAGCCTGTGGCGGCGCAAGGCGTCGCAGATGATGAACCGCCTGCGCGAGCGCATCACGCGCATCAAGATGACCGACCAGGGCTGCATGCTGCGCGCGTACAGCCGCCGCATCATCGACACGATCAACGTGTGCGGCGAAGTCAACACGTTCATCCCCGCCCTCGCGTACACGTTCGCGCAGAAACCGACCGAAATCGAGGTTGCGCACGAGGAGCGCTTCGCCGGCGAGTCGAAGTACTCGCTGTACAGCCTGATCCGGCTGAACTTCGACCTCGTGACGGGCTTCTCGGTCGTGCCGCTGCAGTGGCTGTCGTTCATCGGCGTGATCCTGTCGCTCGGCTCCGCCGCGCTGTTCGTGCTGCTGCTCGTGCGACGCTTCATCGTCGGCGCGGAAGTGCAAGGCGTGTTCACGCTGTTTGCCATCACGTTCTTCCTGCTCGGCGTGATCATCTTCGCGCTCGGCCTGCTCGGCGAATACGTCGGCCGCATCTACCAGCAGGTGCGTGCACGGCCGCGCTACCTGATCCAGGCCGTGCTCGAGCAGCACGACGGCGTGCCGCCAGTGCCGGCCGACGCAAACCGCACGGGGACCGCGCAATGAAGCCGCGCGCAGTCGTCTTCGCGTATCACAACGTCGGCGTGCGCTGCCTGCAGGTGCTGCTCGCGCGCGGCGTCGACGTCGCGCTCGTCGTCACGCACGAGGACAACCCGAACGAGAACATCTGGTTCGGCAGCGTCGCATCCGTCGCGGCCGAGCACGGCATTCCGGTCGTCACGCCGGCCGATCCCGCCGATCCGGCGCTGCGCCGCGCGGTATCCGACGCGCAGCCGGACTTCATCTTCTCGTTCTACTACCGCCACATGCTGCCGGTGGACCTGCTCGCGATCGCGCCGAAGGGCGCGTACAACATGCACGGGTCGCTGCTGCCGAAATACCGGGGTCGGGTACCGACCAACTGGGCGGTGCTGAACGGCGAAACCGAAACCGGCGCGACGCTGCACGAGATGGCGGCGAAACCCGACGCCGGCGCGATCATCGGCCAGACCGCGGTGCCGATCCTGCCGGACGACACGGCCACGCAGGTGTTCGACAAGGTCACGGTAGCGGCCGAGCAGACGCTCTGGCGCGTGCTGCCCGCGCTGCTCGCGGGCGAGGCGCCGCACCTGCCGAACGATCTCTCGACCGGCAGCTACTACGGCGGGCGCAAGCCCGAGGACGGCCGCGTCGACTGGTCGAAGCCGGCCGCGCAGGTCTACAACCTGGTGCGCGCGGTCGCGCCCCCGTATCCGGGCGCGTTCACGGACGTCGACGGCTCGCGTTTCGTAATCGCGCGCGCGCGCCTTGCGGCACCCGGCAGCGCGGCGGCGGCCGCCGCGGCAGATTTGCCGCCCGGCCTGCACGTAAGCGATAATGCGCTATTCGGCGTCTGCGGCGACAGCCGCGCCCTATCCATTCTCGAGCTGTGGCAGCAGCGCGACGGCAGCGAAACCGTCGTGACGCCCGCGGAATTCGCGCAGTTCATTCATTCTTCCCGTCATTCATGAAAGCAAAAAAAGTCCTGATCCTGGGTGTGAACGGCTTCATCGGCCATCACCTGTCGAAGCGCATTCTTGAAACCACCGATTGGGAAGTGTTCGGCATGGACATGCAGACCGATCGGCTGGGCGACCTCGTCAACCACGAGCGGATGCATTTCTTCGAAGGCGACATCACGATCAACAAGGAGTGGGTCGAGTATCACGTGAAGAAGTGCGACGTGATCCTGCCGCTCGTCGCGATCGCGACGCCCGCCACCTACGTCCAGCAACCGCTGCGCGTGTTCGAACTCGACTTCGAGGCGAACCTGCCGATCGTGCGTTCGGCCGTCAAGTACGGCAAGCACCTCGTGTTCCCGTCGACCTCCGAGGTCTACGGCATGTGCTCGGACGAGCAGTTCGACCCGGATGCATCGGCCCTCACCTACGGCCCGATCAACAAGCCGCGCTGGATCTACGCGTGCTCGAAGCAGCTGATGGACCGCGTGATCTGGGGCTACGGGATGGAAGGCCTGAACTTCACGCTGTTCCGTCCGTTCAACTGGATCGGCCCGGGCCTCGACTCGATCTACACGCCGAAGGAAGGCAGCTCGCGCGTGGTCACGCAGTTCCTCGGCCACATCGTGCGCGGCGAGAACATCAGCCTCGTCGACGGCGGCTCGCAGAAGCGCGCGTTCACCGACATCGGCGACGGCATCAGCGCGCTGATGAAGATCATCGAGAACAAGGACGGCGTCGCGTCGGGCAAGATCTACAACATCGGGAATCCGAAGAACAACTTCTCGGTTCGCGAACTCGCGCACAAGATGCTCGAACTGGCGGCGGAATTCCCCGAGTACGCCGATTCGGCCAAGCAGGTGAAGCTCGTCGAAACGACGTCCGGCGCCTACTACGGCAACGGCTACCAGGACGTGCAGAACCGCGTGCCGAAGATCGACAACACGATGCAGGAACTCGGCTGGGCGCCGCAGGCGACGTTCGACGACGCGCTGCGCAACATCTTCGAAGCGTATCGCGGCCACGTCGCCGACGCGCGCGCGCTCGTCGAACAGCAAGGCTGACCGGGACGTTCGCTTGGCTCGCATCGTCCTCAAGATCGACGTCGACACGCTGCGCGGCACGCGCGAAGGCGTGCCGAACCTCGCGCGCATCTTCGACCGCTTCAGTGCGCGCGCGACCTTCCTCTTCAGCCTCGGGCCCGATCACACGGGCTGGGCGCTGCGGCGCGTGTTCCGCCCCGGCTTCCTGAAGAAGGTGTCGCGCACGTCGGTGGTCGAACACTACGGCGTGAAGCAGCTGATGTACGGCGTGCTGCTGCCGGGTCCCGACATCGGCCGCCGCGCGATCGCCGACATGCGCGCGATCCACGAGGCCGGCTTCGAATGCGGGATCCACACGTGGGATCACGTGTACTGGCAGGACAACGTCCGCGTGCGCGATCATGAATGGACCGCGCGTGAAATGCAGAAGAGTCACGCGCGCTTCATCGAGGTCTTCGGCGCGCCGCCCGTCACGCACGGCGCGGCCGGCTGGCAGATGAACGATTCCGCGTTCGAGCAGATCGACGCATGGGGGATGCGCTATGCATCCGACGGCCGCGGCCATTCGCCGTACCTGCCCGTCGTCAACGGCCGCACGCTGTCGCACGTGCAGATGCCCACCACGTTGCCGACGCTCGACGAAGTGCTCGGCATCGACGGCATCGACACGCACAACGTCGCCGCGCACATCCTCAAGTTCACCGAAACCAATCCGCACGACCAGGTGTTCACGCTGCATGCGGAACTGGAAGGCCAGAAGCTTGCGCCCGTGTTCGAGCAACTGCTCGCCGGCTGGCGCACGCAAGGCCACACGTTCGCGACGATGGGCGACTACCACGCGACGCTGGACCGCGACTCGCTGCCATCGTACCCTGTCACGTGGGGCGAAATCCCCGGCCGCTCCGGCGAACTGATCGTCCAGCCCGACTGAGTTCGCACGAGCCGGCGTCGCCGCTCCGCCCTTGCGGCGCGTTGCCGCGACGCCCCGCCGTACCGCGCCGCCGCAGCGGCGCCTTTCCATAACAACAGGAGAAACACGTGTCCGTCGAAGTTGACCGTCAAGTTCCCGATTTCACCGCACCGGCCACGGGCGGCGACATTTCGCTGTCCGACCTGAAGGGCAAGAAACTCGTGCTGTACTTCTATCCGAAGGACAACACGCCGGGCTGCACGACCGAAGGGCTGCAGTTCCGCGATCTCTATCCGAAGTTCAAGAAAGCCGGTGCGGAAGTCATCGGCGTGTCGCGCGACAGCCTGCGCTCGCATGACAATTTCAAGGCAAAGCTCGAACTGCCGTTCCCGCTGATTTCCGATGCCGACGAAGCGCTGTGCGCGCTGTTCGATGTCATCAAGATGAAGAAAATGTATGGCAAGGAAGTGCGCGGAATCGAGCGCTCCACGTTCCTGATCGACGCCGACGGCGTGCTTCGCCAGGCATGGCGCGGCATCAAGGTACCGGGTCATGTGGACGACGTGCTAAGTGCTGTACAAGCGCTTTGAGGCGCGTTATATTGGGCCGCAATGAATGCCAGTTCGCCCCATATTTCTCGTAGCTGCGCCGGTGCTCGTTGCGATGCTTGCCGGCACCTGACGCGCATTACGACGGTATCAGCCAAGCCGCATGCTCCTGTCGACGGGGCAGCGGCTTTTTTTATGGATTGCGCGCCGGCCCTCGGTCCGGCCCTCACCCCGTCAAGGAGCTGATCGACACTTAGGCGAACCGGCTAGACGAACTTCCTGTGCGCCACCGCGCGCAAACTGCATGCGTCTACGTCACGCAGGATGCGATCAGCGGCGCACCCCATGCGACACGATTCCTCCCGAGGGACACCATGCCTTTGCCTACTCCCCCCAGCAAGCTCGGCAGCCTGCTGCCGCCCGACGAATACAAGGCGAAAGCGCGGCCCGCGAAAGCCGCGAAGAAATCCGCCGAAGGGGACGCATCCACAGCCGGTGACTTTGGTCCGGCGAGCGTGGCCCAACCGATGACCGAAGCCGCGAACACGGCCGCGCCTTTGCGCGCCGTCGCGTCTTCGGTGCAAGATGCCGCGAGCGCACCCGCACGCGGCCGCAAGACCAGACAGACAGCTGCCCTGCTGCAGCCGATGCCGGCGCCCGCCGAACCCGCGGCACCCGTCGTTGCACGCAACGACAAACCGGCCGCCGACAAACCGGCCGCCGCGCCCGCACGCGATACCGGCGCCGCGACGAAGTCGCGCAGCCGCAAGCCCGCCGAAGCCGAACTGCAGAAACTGTTCGTGCTCGACACCAACGTGCTGATGCACGACCCGAGCAGCCTCTTCCGCTTCGAGGAACACGACGTCTATCTGCCGATGATGACGCTCGAGGAACTCGACAACCACAAGAAGGGGATGTCCGAAGTCGCGCGCAACGCACGCCAGGTCAGCCGCACGCTTGACGCGCTCGTCGCCGATGCCGGCCCGATCACGGCCGGCATCCCGCTGTCGCGCCTCGGCAGCCGCGAGGCGCTCGGCCGCCTGTACTTCCAGACGAAGCTTGCGGACATCGCGCCCGTCGAAGGCTTGCCCGAAGGCAAGGCCGACAACCAGATCCTCGGCGTCGTGCGCGCGCTGCAGCGCGACCGGCCCGATCGCCAGGTCGTGCTGGTGTCGAAAGACATCAACATGCGGATCAAGGCGCACGCGCTCAGCCTGCCCGCGGAAGACTACTTCAACGACCAGGTGCTCGAGGATAAAGACCTCCTGTACAACGGCGTGCGCGAACTGCCGCAGGACTTCTGGACCAAGCATGCGAAGGGCATGGAGAGCTGGCAGGACACGAAGACGGGTACCACGTACTACCGCGTGACCGGCCCGCTCGTCGCGTCGATGCTCGTCAACGAGTTCGTCTATCTCGAGCCGCAGAACGGCGAGCCGACGTTCCACGCGATCGTCCGCGAACTGAACGGCAAGACGGCGCTGCTGCAGACGCTGCGCGACTACAGCCACCACAAGAACAACGTGTGGGGCATCACCGCGCGCAACCGCGAGCAGAACTTCGCGCTGAACCTGCTGATGAACCCCGAGATCGACTTCGTCACGCTGCTCGGCCAGGCCGGCACCGGCAAGACGCTCGTCGCGCTCGCGGCCGGCCTTGCGCAGGTGCTCGACGACAAGCGCTACAACGAGATCATCGTGACGCGCGCGACCGTGCCCGTCGGCGAGGACATCGGTTTCCTGCCGGGCACCGAGGAAGAGAAGATGCAGCCGTGGATGGGTGCATTCGACGACAACCTCGAAGTGCTGCAGAAGACCGACGACGCTGCCGGCGAATGGGGCCGTGCCGCGACGCAGGAACTGATCCGTTCGCGCCTGAAGGTGAAGAGCATGAACTTCATGCGCGGCCGTACGTTCGTCGACAAGTACCTGATCATCGACGAGGCGCAGAACCTGACGCCGAAGCAGATGAAGACGCTCGTCACGCGCGCGGGCCCGGGCACGAAGATCGTGTGCCTCGGCAACATCGCGCAGATCGACACGCCTTACCTGACCGAAGGCAGCTCGGGCCTCACGTACGTCGTCGACCGCTTCAAGGGCTGGGGCCACAGCGGGCACGTGACGCTCGCGCGCGGCGAACGCTCGCGGCTCGCCGACTACGCGTCGGACATCCTGTAACGCGGCCAGCCGGCCGATCGGCCGGCTGTCGACGCCTCGCGGCGCTCCGGAAACGGAGCGCCGTTTTTATTTGGGGTCGAAAACGCAAGTAACGCATCGTCACGCAACAACCCGGTTTACGCGCGAAACTTCAAGTAAATTCTCAGGAATGGTTGCTTAAGCCCCGCCGGAGCGTCTACCATCGGGTCTGTCTGTTGTCATACGATTCGCGAGCGCGCCGCGCTCGCCCGCCTCGCCATGCTTCGAATTTGGGTCCCCGTCGCCGTCGTTTCCCTGCTTGCGGCCTGCTCCAGCGTGCCGCCGCAGTCGGCATCACGCTCCGATTCGGGCATGAGGATCACGACGCCGCGCGCGTTCCCCGCCCCCGCCAATTTCCCGAAATTCGTCGATCACAGCGTCGGCCAGGAAGAAATCTCGATCCAGGCGATGAGCCTCGTCGGCGTCCCGTATCGCTGGGGCGGCAACACGCCGACGAGCGGCTTCGACTGCAGCGGGCTCGTGCGCTACGTGATCGGCCGCGCGGCCGACGTGAACCTGCCGCGCACGACCGCCGACATGAGCAGCCGCGGCGTATCGATCGACCCCGACCAGATCGCGCCGGGCGACCTGATCTTCTTCAATACGACCGGACGGCCGCATTCGCACGTCGGCATCTACGTCGGCAAGCTGCGCTTCGTCAACGCACCGTCGACGGGCGGCACCGTGCGACTCGACTACCTGACGAACCCGTACTGGGCCAAGCGTTTCGACGGCATTCGCCGTGTCGCGCCGCCGCGCGGGGCGCCAACGCCGTTCGATGCGCCGACCTACGAGGCGAAGCGCGACGAGCCGCGCAGCGCACCGGCCCCGGTGGTCGTGACTGCCGCTGCGCCGCGGCCGCCTGCCTATGCCTCGTCGCAAGCGAGACCGGCGCAGGCGCCTGCGCCCGCGCCGGTCATCGCTGCCGCGCCGGCCGTGACGACCGCCGCAGCCGCACCCGCGGCCCCGGCCGCCGATCCGTACGAACCGCCGCCACCGCGTATGCAGGCCGCGCAGCAACAGGCAACGTCAGTGAATGACGGCATGACCGCGATGACGGCCAATGCAGCGCCTGCCGCCCCGGTCGAGTCCGGCACGCAGATTCCGACGACGGCGCTCACGGCCGCCCAGGCCGCCGCGTTCGATGCCGAACCGCCGCCTGCCGCCGCGCCGGCGTCTCCGCGCAGTCTCGAGCCCGCACCTGTGCAGGTATTGCGCGCATCGACGCAATCCGCTCCCGTCAGCCCGCGCACCAGTACGGCAGACGATCCGATCGCGCGGTTTGCGAACGGAAGCTACTGACCGGTTGCCCGAACCTCGACATCGACAGTCAATAACGTTGGCGGTATCTGCCGCCGCCCTCCCGTTCCGTCGCAAACTCCCCCGCTCCAAAAGAAAATGCGCCGCAGCCTTTCGGCTTGCGGCGCATCGGATGTCGATCCGGCTACGTCGGCGATCAGAAGATCTGGTGACCGAGCCACCATCCGCCGGCTGCGAACAGCGCAGCCGCGGGCAGCGTCAGCACCCAGGCCCACACGATGTTGCCGGCCACCCCCCAGCGCACCGCCGACAGCTTCTGCGTCGCGCCGACACCGACGATCGCGCCGGTGATCGTGTGCGTGGTCGACACCGGAATGCCGAGGAAGGACGCGAGGAACAGCGTCATCGCGCCACCGGTTTCCGCACAGAAGCCACCGACCGGCTTGAGCTTCGTGATCTTCTGGCCCATCGTGCGCACGATGCGCCAGCCGCCGAACAGCGTGCCGAGGCCCATCGACAGGTAGCACGCGCCGATTACCCACGCCGGCGGCGCATCGGCGGTCGCCGACGCATAGCCCGACGCGATCAGCAGCATCCAGATGATACCGATCGTCTTCTGCGCGTCGTTGCCGCCGTGGCCGAGGCTGTACAGCCCGGCCGACAGCAGCTGCAGCCGGCGGAAGCGCCGGTCCACCTTGCTGGGCGCGGTGCGGAAATACAGCCACGACACGCCGAGCATGAACAGCGAGCCGAGGATGAAGCCGAGCAGCGGCGAGATGAAGATGAACGCGATGGTCTTCAGCAGCCCGTCGATGTTCAGCGAGCTCCAGCCCGACTTCGCGAGCGCCGCGCCGACGAGGCCACCGATCAGCGCGTGCGACGAGCTCGACGGAATCCCGTAGTACCACGTGATCACGTTCCAGCCGATCGCACCGACCAGCGCGCCGAATATGACGTAGTGGTCGACGATCTCGGGGTCGATCGTGCCTTTACCGACGGTCTGCGCGACTTTCAGGTGGAAGATGAAGTACGCGATCACGTTGAACGCGGCCGCGAACACGACGGCCTGCTGGGGCTTCAGCACCCCGGTCGACACGACGGTGGCGATCGAGTTCGCCGCGTCGTGAAAGCCGTTCATGAAGTCGAATACGAGCGCGACGAGCACGAGCGCCGCGACCATCCATAGGGCGAGTTGTATCGAATGCATCGTGGTCCGCTCAGGCGTTTTCCAGCACGATGCCTTCGATGATGTTCGCGACGTCCTCGCACTTGTCGGTGATCTCTTCGAGCAGCTCGTAGATCGCCTTCAGCTTGATGAGCGTCTTCACGTCGTCTTCCTCGCGGAACAGCTTCGACATGGCCGCGCGCAGCACGCGATCGGCCTCCGACTCCCAGCGGTCGATCTCCTCGCACTGCTTGAGGATCTGCGCCGACTGCTTCATGTCGGACAGCAACCCGACCGCCTGCTGCACGTGCTGGGCCGACTGCGTGACGATGTGCGCGAGCTGGCTCGCTTCGGACGTGACGGAACGGACGTCGTACAGCGACACGGCGGTCGCGACGTCTTCCATCAGGTCGAGGATGTCGTCCATCGTCGTGATCAGCTTGTGGATCTCGTCGCGATCGAGCGGCGTGATGAAAGTCTTGTGCAGCAGATCGATCGCCTCGTGCGTGAGCTTGTCGGCGGCCTTCTCGGCGGTTTGCACGTTTTGCTTGTGAATCTCGGCGTCGGCGAGATTGTCGATCAGCAGTTCGAGCTCGCGGCCACCGGAAACGATGTGCTTCGCGTGCGCGTTGAAGAGTTCAAAGAACTTGCCCTCGGTGGGCATGAATCGACCGAACATGGGATTCCTGAGAGATTGTCAAACTACTGTCACGAAAACGGGCGACATTGTACCGTTTTCGGTCGCGCCGCGACGCGCGCACATGCGCGCGCCGGGATTGGATACAACGTTTGGCGATTTAGGGCTTTACAAACCGGCGTTACTCGCCGTAGAACGTCTGCGCCCCTGCAAAGTTGTCGAACTTCGTGTATTGCCCCAGGAACGTGAGCCGAACGGGGCCGATCGGACCGTTACGCTGCTTGCCGATGATGATTTCGGCCGTGCCCTTGTCGGGGCTGTCCGGGTTGTAGACTTCGTCACGGTAGATGAACAGGATCACGTCCGCGTCCTGTTCGATTGCGCCGGATTCGCGCAAATCCGACATCACCGGACGCTTGTTCGGACGCTGCTCGAGGCCGCGGTTCAGCTGCGACAGCGCGATCACCGGCACGTCGAGTTCCTTCGCGAGGCTCTTCAGCGATCGCGAGATTTCCGAGATTTCGGTCGCGCGGTTCTCGCCCTGCGACGAACCCGACATCAGCTGCAGGTAGTCGACGATGATCAGGCCGAGCTTGCCGCATTGCCGCGCCAGACGCCGGGCGCGCGAGCGCAATTCCATCGGGTTCAGGCCGCCCGTTTCGTCGATGAAGAGTTGCGCCTCGCTCATCTTCTGCACCGCGTGCGTCAGCTTCGGCCAATCCTCGTCCGTCAGGCGGCCCGTCCGCATCCGGTGCTGGTCGAGCCGGCCGATCGAGCCGAGCATCCGCATCACGAGCTGGGTGCCCGGCATTTCCATCGAGAACACCGCGACCGGCAGCCCGTACTCGACCGCGACGTATTCGCCGATGTTCATCGAGAATGCGGTCTTACCCATCGACGGGCGCCCCGCCACGATGATCAACTCGCCGCCGTGCATCCCGGACGTCATCCGGTCGAGGTCGACGAAGCCCGTCGGCGTGCCCGTGACGTCGCTCGGGTTCGCCGTGTGGTACAGCGTATCGATGCGCTCGACGACCTGCGTGAGCAGCGGGCCGATCTCGAGGAAGCCCTGGTTGCCGCGCGCGCCCTCTTCGGCGATCGAGAACACCTTCGACTCGGCCTCGTCGAGCAGTTGGCGGACTTCCTTGCCCTGCGGGTTGAACGCATCGGCCGAGATTTCGTCGGCGACCGACACGAGCCGGCGCAGCACCGCGCGGTCGCGCACGATTTCCGCATAGCGGCGGATGTTCGCCGCGCTCGGCGTGTTCTGTGCGAGCGCGTTCAGGTAGGCAAGCCCGCCGACGTCGTCGGCCTTGCCGGACGTGGTCAGCGCTTCGTACACGGTCACGACGTCGGCCGGGCGCGTCGACGCGATCAGGCGGCCGATGTGCTCGTAGATGATCCGGTGGTCGTAGCGGTAGAAATCGCCCTGCGACAGGAAGTCGGCAATCCGGTCCCAGGCCGCGTTGTCGAGCAACAGGCCGCCGAGCACGGATTGTTCGGCTTCGACCGAGTGCGGCGGGACTTTCAGCGATTCAATTTGAGGATCTTGCGGCGCGTTCATGGGTTGGGATTATCGCGAATAACCTACGACGACGCCAGAGAGAGCCCCGGCGATGCGGCAATAAAAAAGGCAGGCCCCGGTTGCCCGGGCGCCTGCCCTTGTCCGGACGGCGGAAGCCGCCCGGCAAGCTTGCGTACGCTTACGCGTGGTCGCCGATCACGTTGATCGTGACGTCGACGACGACGTCCGTATGCAGCGCGACCTGGACGTTGTGCTCGCCGATCATCTTCAGCGGGCCTTCCGGCATGCGAACTTGCAGCTTCTCGACTTCGAAACCTGCCTTCTTCAGCAGTTCCGCGACGTCGCCGTTCGTGACCGAGCCGAACAGACGGCCGTCAACGCCCGACTTCTGCGTGATTTCGAACGACTGGCCGTTCAGCTTCTCGCCGACTGCCTGCGATGCTGCCAGCTTTTCAGCGGCGATCTTTTCGAGTTCAGCGCGGCGAACTTCGAATTCGGCGATCGCTTCCTTCGTTGCACGGCGAGCCTTGCGGTTCGGGATCAGGAAGTTGCGAGCGTAACCGTCCTTGACCTTGACGATGTCGCCGAGGTTACCCAGATTGGCGACTTTTTCCAACAGAATGATTTGCATTCGAATTCTCCTTATTGCGTCGCCTGATTACGCCTTGTGCTGATCGGTGTACGGCAGCAGCGCGAGGAAACGCGCACGCTTGATGGCCGTATCCAGCTGACGCTGATAGTGCGCCTTCGTACCCGTCAGACGAGCCGGCGTGATCTTGCCGTTTTCGCCGATGAAGTCCTTCAGCGTTTCCGTGTCCTTGTAGTCGATCTTCTCGACGCCTGCAGCCGTGAAACGGCAGAACTTCTTGCGCTTGAAGAGCGGGTTTTGTTGCTGACGACGCTTGTCGAATTTCTTACCAGTCGGGCGGGGCATGATTTCAGTCCTTTCCAATGTCCTGCAATGCTGTGATGTGAAACACCAAGGTTCTCGCGTTGCGGCTTTTCTTTGCCAGGAAGCCCGTGAACAGCGTTTCGACGCCCATTTCACGACTCTCCAGCCTGCCGCTCGCCTCACCGGCCGCCACCGCCTCGATCGTCATTTCGACCTGACGGGGAATGCCTGCTTCGACGACTTCCGTGCGGTGATGCAATGTGGCGCTTGCGATCGGAACACCTGCCGGCGTATATCGCACCGGCGCGCGTTCGACGACGCTTGCCTTCAATTGCAACCTGTTCACGTGAGTGACGCGCTCCTTGATGGCTTAATGAATGACGAACTTAAGCCTGCGCTTCGGTCGGCTGAGCTGCAGCCGCCTTCTTGGCTTCTTCGCGCTGAACTTCCTTCATCATCGGCGACGGGCCGGTTTCGGCCTTCTTCATCTTGACGATGAGGTGACGCAGCACGGCGTCGTTGAACTTGAACGCGTGTTCGAGTTCGTCGAGCGTCGTCTGGTCGCACTCGATGTTCATGCAGACGTAGTGAGCCTTCGCGAGTTTCTCGATCATGTAGGCCAGTTGGCGACGGCCCCAGTCCTCGACACGGTGGATCTGACCGCCGTGCGACGTGATCGTGGTCTTGTAACGCTCGATCATCGCGGGCACTTGCTCGCTCTGATCGGGGTGCACGATGAATACGATTTCGTAATGACGCATTACACACTCCTTGTGGATTAAAGCCACCCGGGCGTCTGAACCGGTGTGGCAAGTGAGAAGCCGAAGATTCTAACCCGGATACGGGGCGCATGCAAGACCAATCGACGATTCGCACGCGGATTCGGCCATGTTTTCAAAGACTTGAAGGGGCGAGCCCGGGCAGGCCGGCTGCTCTTGGGCGCATTTCCCGATCAGGGTCGGAACAGAAGCGCGCGGCGGGCCGCAGCCCGCCGCGGTGCCGTCACTCGGTGCGCGTGACGCCGAGTCGCGCATCGAGCGCGGTCCTGAACGCCGCGAGCGCCGACGGTTCGGCGTCGGTCACGGCCCACCAGGTCATTCCGGCCGCCTCCCAGCGGTCGAGCGCGTAGCCTTGCGACACGGTCGTGTACGACGCCCCCGGCCCTTCCCCGGCCGGCCGCACGTAGACGTCGATCACGTGCTGCCGGTAACGGTAGACGAGCACCGCGACGCGGCGCCGCCCGACGTAGTCGAGCCGGCCGCCGACCAGCGCGAAACCTGCCGCCGCGAGATCCTCGACCGGCGGCGCATAGTCGATCCGGCCGTTGAACCACGGCTTGACCGTGTGCCGGTCGGTCGAGATCACGTCGATGTCGCGCGCCGACAGGTCGGCCCGCACGTGGCTCGACACGAGTTCGTCGACCGTGCGGTCGGTGTCGGCGTGGCGGGCGGACAACGCCATCCCGCCCGCCGCGGCAAGCGCCACCAGCAGCGCGACACCCCAGCCGAGGCCGGGCAGCGCGGCAACGCGCGGCCCCATGCCGGCCGACGCCGGGCGTGCCGCCCCGCCTTGAGCCGTCAGCCACGAAAACCAGCGGCGGCCACGCGGACGCGGCTGCGGCCTTGACCGCGGTTCGGGCCGCGGCTCCGCCCGCGCCTGCTCGCGCCCGGGCGCATCGGCCGCTGCCGGCAGGCTCGCGAGAATGCCGGCCCGCAACGCATCCGGCGCACGGTGATAGTCGGCCTGGCGCACGGCCTGCACCAGCGTGACGATCCGCGCGCGTTCACGGCGGCACGCTTCGCACCCTTCGACATGCTGCTGGACCCGCAACGCATCGGGCGCCGACAGCTCGCGGTCGACGTCCGCGTCCAGCAACGCTCGCGCTTCGTTACAGTCCATCGATAGCCTCCGATGCGGTTCCGCCAGCCGGCGTACGGCCCGGCCTGCCTTCGGCCGCCGATGCCGGCGGGCCGCCCAGCAGCGCGGCGAGCTTGCGCCGGCCCCGTGCGAGCCGCGACATCACCGTGCCGACCGGCACGTCCGCGATCGCCGCAATCTCGCGGTAGCTCAGGTCCTCCATCTCGCGCAGCACGAGCACCTCGCGGTATTCGGGCGGCAGCTTCGCGAGCGCTTCGTTCACGAGCCGCACGTTCTCGCCCCGCAACAGGTGCGCGAGCGGATCGTCGGTCGCCGGTTGCCAGTCGTCGGGCACGTCGGTGTCGTCGAGCGTGTCGGGCAGCGCAACCTCATGCGCATGCGTGCGGCGCCGCCATTCCGTGTACCAGGTGTGGCGCACGATCGTCAGCAGCCACGGCCGGGCGTTGTCGCCGCGACACGAATCGACGAAGCGCAGTGCGCGCATGCACGCGTCCTGGACGACGTCGTCCGCGTCGCCGGCGTTGCCGCTCAGCCAGCGCGCGAGGTTGTACGCGGCGTCGAGATGCGGCAGCACGAGCGCGCGAAACCGCTCGCCGCGCGCAACCGCGTCGTCCGCCGACCGGTCTTCGACCGCCTGTCCGGCTTGCCCCACATGGCCTCCCTGGTCCCGGCGGCCCAAGCCGCGCCCGTTCCGAGCACGGCGCCCGGACAGACCGGCAACGTGCACGCTCGATGACCTTACCGTCGTTGCGTCGAGTTTATTCCCGCGCCGCGCGCCCGAAGCGTAAAAAATCGCCGGACGGCCCCGTGGCCGGGCCGTCCGCGCCGGTCATGGCGTGGTGCTCCAGTAGCCCGGGCTCGCGTAAGCGGCGCGCAGGTAGTCGATGAAGTAGCGCACGCGCGCCGGCACGTAGCGCTGCTGCGGGTAGACCGCGAGGATGTCGTAGTCGGGCAACGCATATTCGTCGAGCACGGTTTCAAGCTCGCCCGTCTCGAGCTGGGCGGCGATTTCCCACGTCGAGCGCCAGCCGAGCCCGAGACCTTCAGCCACCCAGCGGTGCAGCAGTTCGCCGTCGTTGCAGTCGAGATTACCCGTCACGCGCATCGTCGCGATCTTGCCGTGGCGCTGGAAATACCAGCCGCGGTTCTGCCCGCCCTGCAGGTTGAACGCCAGGCAGTTGTGCTTGAGCAGGTCGTCGAGCGACTTCGGCCGGCCGTGCTGGCGGAAATACTCGGGCGTGCCGCACACGACACGCCGGTTCGATGCGAGCTTCACCGCGACGAAGTTCGGATCGACGGCCCCGCCGATCCGGATCGACAGGTCGTAGCCTTCGCGCACGAGATCGACGACGCGGTCGGTCAGGTTGAACGACAGCTGCATCTCGGGCTTGTCGGCCAGAAAGCCGGGGGCGTGCGGCGCGACGTGCTTGCGCCCGAATGCGGCCGGCGCGGACACGATCAGGTGCCCGCTGACCGCGCGCCGCCCGGCGGCCAGCTCGTTCTCGGCCTGGTCCCATTCGGACAGGAGGCCGCGGCAGCGCTCGAGGAAGGCGGCGCCCTCCTCGCTGACCACCAGGCGCCGCGTCGAGCGGTACATCAGCTTCACGCCGAGACGCTTTTCGAGCGCGTCGATGCGCCGCCCGAGCACCACCGGCGACACGCCCTCCTCGAGCGCCGCCGCCGCGAGGCTGCCGGCATCGGCCACCCGCACGAACGTCTCGATCTGCTTGAAGCGATCCATCTCCCGTCTCCGTCTCTGTTCCGGCCCGGCGGAAAGCCCCGCCCGGCCGTCATTCCATACTTTTAGTTTCGAAAAAAGCGACTTCGGCTGATCTTATCAAACCTTTCCTGCATCCCTAAAGTGTCCCCAACAGACCCATTTGCAAGATCCACCCCATTCAAGGAGACATTCATGGCCAAGATGAGAGCCGTCGACGCAGCTGTGCTCGTACTCGAGAAGGAAGGCATCCAGACCGCGTTCGGCGTGCCGGGCGCGGCGATCAATCCGTTCTACTCGGCCATGCGCAAGTCGGGTGGCATCAGCCACGTGCTGGCACGCCACGTCGAAGGCGCGTCGCACATGGCCGAAGGCTTC
This sequence comes from Burkholderia sp. HI2714, assembly GCF_002223085.1. Taxonomy (NCBI): domain Bacteria; kingdom Pseudomonadati; phylum Pseudomonadota; class Betaproteobacteria; order Burkholderiales; family Burkholderiaceae; genus Burkholderia; species Burkholderia sp. HI2714. Next base: position 94,342 of record NZ_NKFM01000021.1, read on the forward strand.
ACGCGTGCGGCCCCGGGCAACATCGGCGTGTGCATCGGCACGTCGGGCCCCGCCGGCACCGACATGATCACGGGCCTCTACTCGGCATCGGCCGACTCGATTCCGATCCTCGCGATCACGGGCCAGGCACCGCGTGCCCGCCTGTACAAGGAAGACTTCCAGGCCGTCGACATCGAATCGATCGCGAAGCCCGTCACGAAGTGGGCCGTCACCGTGCGCGAGCCGGCGCTCGTGCCGCGCGTGTTCCAGCAGGCATTCCACCTGATGCGCTCGGGCCGTCCGGGCCCGGTGCTGGTCGACCTGCCGATCGACGTGCAGCTCGCCGAAATCGAATTCGACATCGACACGTATGAACCGCTGCCGGTCTACAAGCCCGCGGCCACCCGCGCGCAGATCGAGAAGGCGCTCGCGATGCTCAACGACGCGGACAAGCCGCTGATCGTGTCGGGCGGCGGCGTGCTCAACGCAGCGGCGGAAGACCTGCTCGTCCAGTTCGCCGAAACGATCGGCGTGCCGGTGATCCCGACGCTGATGTCGTGGGGCGCGATTCCGGACGACCACCCGCTGATGGCCGGCATGGTCGGCCTGCAGACGTCGCACCGCTACGGCAACGCCACGATGCTCGCGTCCGACTTCGTGCTCGGCATCGGCAACCGCTGGGCGAACCGCCACACGGGCAGCGTCGAGGTCTATACGAAGGGCCGCAAGTTCGTGCACGTCGACATCGAGCCGACGCAGATCGGCCGCGTGTTCGGCCCGGATCTCGGCATCGTGTCGGACGCGAAGGCCGCGCTGGAACTGTTCGTCGCCGTTGCACGGGAATGGAAGGCCGCCGGCAAGCTGAAGAACCGCAGCGCATGGGTCTCGGAATGCCAGGCGCGCAAGCGCACGCTGCAGCGCAAGACGCACTTCGACAACGTGCCGGTCAAGCCGCAGCGCGTGTACGAAGAGATGAACAAGGTGTTCGGCCGCGATACGTGCTACGTCAGCACGATCGGCCTGTCGCAGATCGCCGCCGCGCAGTTCCTGCACGTGTTCAAGGCGCGCAACTGGATCAACTGCGGCCAGGCCGGCCCGCTCGGCTGGACGATTCCCGCCGCGCTCGGCGTGCGTGCAGCGGACCCGAGCCGCCCGATCGTCGCGCTGTCCGGCGACTACGACTTCCAGTTCATGATCGAGGAACTGGCAGCCGGCGCGCAATTCAAGCTGCCGTACGTGCACGTCGTCGTGAACAACTCGTACCTCGGGCTGATCCGCCAGGCCCAGCGTGCGTTCGACATGGACTACTGCGTGCAGCTCGCGTTCGACAACGTGAACGCACCGGAACTGAACGGCTATGGCGTCGACCACGTGGCCGTCGCGGAAGGCCTCGGCTGCAAGGCGCTGCGCGTGTTCAAGCCGGAAGAGATCGAGCCGGCGCTGCGCCAGGCGCAAACGCTCGCGGAAGAGTTCAGCGTGCCGGTGGTCGTGGAAGTGATCCTCGAGCGCGTGACGAACATCTCGATGGGCACCGAAATCGACGCGATCAACGAATTCGAGGATCTCGCCGAAAAGGCCGAGCACGCACCGACCGCGATCTCGATGCTCGACTGAACCGCACGACATTTTTGACTGACCGACCGAAGAGGCTTAGCTCATGCCGAAGTTTGCTGCAAACCTGACCATGCTGTTCAACGAAGTGCCGTTCCTCGACCGCTTCAAGGCGGCCGCCGACGCGGGCTTCGACGCCGTCGAGTTCCTGTTCCCGTATCCGTACGCGAAAGAAGAGCTCGCCGAGCGGCTCGAGACGCACCGCCTGCGCCTCGTGCTGCACAACCTGCCCGCAGGCAACTGGGACCAGGGCGAGCGCGGCATCGCGTGCCTGCCCGATCGCGTCGGCGAGTTCCAGGAAGGGGTCGGCCGTGCGATCGAGTACGCGAAGGCGCTGAAGGTGCCGCAACTGAACTGCCTCGTCGGCATCCCGTCGGCCAGCACGGCGCGCGACAAGACGTTCGTCACGATCGTCGACAACCTGCGCTTTGCCGCCGATGCGTTGAAGCGCGAAGGCATCCGCCTGCTCGTCGAGCCGTGCAACAGCTTCGACATCCCGGGCTTCGCGCTGAACCGCTCGTCGGAAGGGCTCGACGTGATCCGCGCGGTCGGCTCGGACAACCTGTTCCTGCAGTACGACATCTATCACATGCAGCGCATGGAAGGCGAACTGGCCGCGACGATCGAACGCAACCTCGCATCGATCGGCCACGTCCAGCTCGCGGACAACCCGGGCCGCAACGAGCCGGGCACGGGCGAGATCAACTACGCGTTCCTGTTCGCGCTGCTCGACCGGCTCGGCTATGCCGGCTACGTCGGCTGCGAGTACAAGCCCCGCACCACCACGACGGAAGGCCTCGGCTGGCTGCAAAGCGTCGCCGGCTGCGCACCGGGCTCGGCGCGTCGCGCCGCCTGAGATCCGCCCTTTCCGTTTTCAGCCCTATAGGAGACATTCACATGGCAACCATCGGTTTCATCGGCCTCGGCATCATGGGCGCGCACATGGCGCGCAACCTGCTCAAGGGCGACCACCAGCTCGTCGTGAACGGCGCGTTCCCGATCCCGGACGACCTGCGCACGAGCGCGAAGGTCGTCGCGAACTCGACCGAAGTCGCACGGAACGCGGACATCATCATCTCGATGGTGCCGGACACGCCGGACGTGCGTAACGTGCTGTTCGCCGACGACGGCGTCGCGAAGGGCCTGACGGCCGGCAAGCTCGTGATCGACATGAGCTCGATCTCGCCGCTCGACACGCAGGCATTCGCGAAGCAGATCAACGCACTCGGCTGCGACTACCTCGACGCGCCGGTGTCCGGCGGCGAAGTGGGCGCACGCGAAGCGACGCTGACGATCATGGTCGGCGGCCCGGAGGCAGCGTTCGAGCGCGCCAGGCCGCTGTTCGAGAAGATGGGCAAGAACATCACGCTCGTCGGCGACAACGGCGCGGGCCAGACCTGCAAGGTCGCGAACCAGATCATCGTCGCGCTGAACATCGAAGCCGTCGGCGAAGCGCTGCTGTTCGCCGCACGCTCGGGCGCCGATCCGGAGCGTGTGCGCCAGGCGCTGATGGGAGGCTTCGCCGCCTCGCGCATCCTCGAAGTGCACGGCGCGCGGATGACGAAGCGCACGTTCGATCCGGGCTTCCGTATCGAGCTGCACCAGAAGGACCTGAACCTCGCGCTCGACGGCGCACGCAAGCTCGGCCTCGCGCTGCCGCACACGGCCAGCGCGCAGCAGCTGTTCAGCGTGTGTGCGTCGCACGGCGGCAAGGCCTGGGATCACTCGGCACTCGTGCGCGCGCTCGAGATCATGTCGAACTTCGAGATCGGCCAGACGCCGGCCGCGTAACACGGCTGCAACGATGCGCGTTTCCGCTGCGATGGCGGAGACGCGCGACAGACACACGTGACCGGCACGGCCGGTCGCATCGGTGCGTGACACGCTCGCGCATCACGGTGGGGCGCCCCGCCCTGCACTGCCGACGGCATGCGGGACGGGGCGAAAAACGCCGCTCTGGGCTGAGAGCGGCGTGGTGGGGTCCGCAGCGGCACCCGGCGACGCCGGGGAAGCCTTGGTCGGTCAGACGTCGTCGTCGGGTGTCCGCCTGTCGGATTTCGCGTATTACATTTCTTTACGTTCAAGCGTGCGATTTTTCATGCAATCGTCGTCATGAACGCCTACACTTTCGCCACGCCTTTCGAGAAAACCGCCGCGCTAGCGTTCACCTCCGGTGACCGCGCCCAGCGCGGTGTTTTTTTCGCCACTTCACGGCGCGTTTTCTTTTCAACCACCTAAGGAGTGCAACGATGGGTCTTCTTTCGTTTATCAAAGAGGCGGGCGAAAAACTGCTGGGTCATGCCGATGCGCAAGCCGCGGAAGATCCGAATGCCGCAAACCAGACCGCGGCCGATGCCATCAAGAACTACATCAACACGCAAGGTCTCGATACGTCGAACCTGACCGTTGCGTTCGACGGCGCATCGCGCACCGTGACGCTGTCGGGCAGCGTCGCCGACCTCGACACCAAGGCCAAGGTCAAGGTCGCGGCCGGCAACGTGCAAGGCGTCGCGGGTGTCAACGACGACGATCTGCAGCCGGACGATCCGGAAGTGCAGTACCACGACGTGAAGCCGGGCGACACGCTGTCGGCGATCGCCAAGGAAGTCTACGGCGACGCGAACAAGTACCCGGTGATCTTCGAGGCGAACAAGCCGATGCTGTCGAGCCCGGACCGGATCTACCCGGGCCAGAAGCTCGTGATTCCGCCGCAATCCTGAGCATCGTTGCCGGACTGACGGACGCTGAAAAGGCAGGCCGATGGCCTGCCTTTTTTCATGGTGACGCGCGCGGCCCGCGCAGCGCGTATCGGTCAGCCGGTCACAGCGTATCGAACACGCGCTGCAGCGCGTCGCGGCCGTGAATGCCGTTCGCGAGCGCGAGCATCAGCAGCACGCGCGCCTTGAACGGGTTCAGCGACCCTGCGCTCACGAAGCCGAGCGCATCGTCGCTCGCGGCGCCGTTGCGCATCACATGCCCCGATCCGACGCGCGACGCGCGAACCACCACGACGCCTGCGTTCACCGCATCGGCCAGCGCCGCCTGCAGCGTCGCATGGATCGAGCCGTTGCCCGTGCCCGCGACGACGAGACCGCGCACGCCGGCCGCGACGAGCGCATCGACGGCCGTGCGCGTCACGCCCGCGTAGCTCGCAACGACTTCGACGGGCGGCCACGCGGCGGCGATCGCCAGTTGCGTGTCGCGCGAACGCGTGACGCGGCGGGCGAATTCGACCCGGCCGTCCTGCACCCAGCCGAGCGCGCCGAGCTCCGGCGACTGGAATGCATCGACCGCATAGGTACTCGTCTTCACGACGTCGCGCGCACCGTGGATCCGGTTGTTGAATGCGACCAGCACGCCCTGCCCGCGCGCGGACGGATGCGCGGCCACCGTCACCGCGTTCAGCAGGTTCAGCGGGCCGTCGGACGACAGCGCGGTCGCCGGCCGCATCGCGGCCGTCAGCACGACCGGCTTGTCGCCGTTGACGACCAGATGCAGCGCATACGCGGTTTCCTCGAGCGTGTCGGTGCCGTGGGTGATCACGATGCCGTCGACCGCCGGATCGGCCACCAGCGCGTCGATCCGCGCGGCGAGCGTATTCCACAGCGGCAGCGCGAGATCCTTGCTGTCGATGCTGGCGATCTGCTCGGCGTCGATGCGCGCGACGGACGCGAGCGCCGGCACCGCGTCGACCAGGAAATTGACGCCGAGCGCACCGGCCTGGTAGCCGGCCGTGCTGGCCGCGTCGGGCGCGGCGCCGGCGATCGTGCCGCCGGTGGCGAGCACGGCGATGCGCGGCAGGGCCGCCGCGGACGAAGGGGATGCGGAATTCGGAGTATTCATGGCCGCGATTGTAAAGGCTTGCGGCCGGGATCCGGCGCGGCGACCGAGGCCGGCCGCCGCGCATCATGGTTTGTCCCGATCGTCCGGCAACACGTGCCGTCAACGGCCACGGTGTCCGCAACGTTATAGAAAGTGCCGTTTTGGTGTTTTCACATTGATTTGCCATAATCGGAGCGCGCTGTGCGATGCGACCCTATCCTCATTGCACGGTGCTTCGTGACGGCGGCGATAACACGCAATTCACCCCATGGGAGTGTCGAAATGAAAATCCAATCGCTCGTAGCCGCAGTGCTTCTCGGCGGCATGCTGGCTTCCCCCGCGTTCGCGGCGAACAGCCAGCAGGACAAGATGAAGGCCTGTAACACCCAGGCAGCCGGCAAGACGGGCGACGAACGCAAGGCGTTCATGAAGGACTGCCTGTCGGCGAAGCCCGCGAAGGCCATGTCGCAGCAGGAAAAGATGAAGGCGTGCAACACGCAGGCCACCGGCAAGAAAGGCGACGACCGCAAGGCGTTCATGAAGAGCTGCCTGAGCAGCCAGCCGGCCGCCTGAGTTCCGGCGCTCCCGTATCGAATGCCGCGCACCGCTTCGGCGGGCGCGGCATTTTTGTTTTCGTTGCACGCGCATCGACGCGCCCCGCTCCCGCGCCGCTGCCGCGCTGTTGCAACGCCTCCCGCCCCGCTTTTCCGGCCTGCCGGACCGGCGCCGCCACATGGTGCGGCAATTCGCCGCGTTTTCTTCTATGATGGCTGCAACGCGGCCCATCCAAGTACAAGAAGCGCCATCGGGCCGCCCTCGAGACGGACGCGCACGCGCGTCAAACGGAGGCATGGATGGCATGGAGACAACACCGCTGGTTCCGCCGCTGGCTGATCGTGATCGTATTCTGGGCCGTGCCCGTCGCGATCGTCGCCGTGCGCGAGATCCGCGAGGAAATGGCGTACAACAAAGCGGACCTGCAACTCGCGCTGACCACCTGGCAGCTCACCGATGCGCAGCAGGCCGCCGGCGCCGCCGCGAAGTGCCACGGGGATCCTGACGAGGCGCGCGCGGCCGGCTGCCCGGCCGACGTGCTCGCCGCCAATGCGCCGCGCCAGCAGGCGGCCCGCGACGAATACGTGGTGCGACGCAGCACGCTCGCCGGCTACCTGTGGCACGCGTTCGTCGGCTACTGGGTCGTGCCGGCCGCGTTCCTGTTCGCCTGCGGCGTCGTGATCGCGCTGATCCGCCGCGTGCTGCGCCGCCCCCCGATCAAGCCGCCTGTTCCGCCCGTCACGCACTGATGCGCGCGGCAGGCGCCGCCGTCCGATCGACCACCGTATTTCCCGCATGCCGACCCGACGTCGGCGCGCGGGTGCGGGTTCGTCCGTTGGCGCGCCGCGACACCCCCAGCCGATTTGACGCTTTTTCACGCCGCAACGAAAAGAGGCTGTAATCCGCTGTGATATAACTGCCGACGTGATCCGCTCCCTGAGCGAGACTCACTCCGAACATCATCCGATGGAGAAGAACGATGCAAAAACGGAATCTTGTGCTCAAAGCCGCCGCTGCGCTCATCGTCGGTAGCCTCGCGCTCACCGGTTGCACCACCACCCCGGACAAGCCGGACAACGCCGCAACGAACGCGTCGAAGCGCCAGGCAATCGACTCGAGCGTCGACGCCACGCTGTCGCGCATGTACTCCACGGTCAAGGGCTCGCGTGAGCTCGTCGCGAAGTCGCGCGGCGTGCTCGTCTTCCCGGACGTCATCCAGGCCGGCTTCATCGTCGGCGGCCAGTCCGGCAACGGCGCACTGCGCGTCGGCGGCAGCACGGTCGGCTACTACAACACGTCGTCGCTGTCGGTCGGCCTGCAGGCCGGTGCGCAGTCGAAGGCGATCGTGTTCCTGTTCATGACGCAGGAAGCGCTCGACGAATTCCGCGGCTCGGACGGCTGGGCAGCCGGCGCCGGCGCGTCGGTCGCGCTCGTGAAGATGGGCGCGAACGGCGCGGTCGATTCCAACACGGCCACCGCGCCGGTCCAGGTCGTCGTGCTGACGAACGCGGGCCTGATGGGCGACGTGTCGATCAACGGCACGAAGGTCACGAAGCTGAAGATCTGACGCTCGCGCACCGCCCGTGCGCACCGCGCGTGGGCCATGTACAAACGGCGATGTCCTTGCGGGCATCGCCGTTTTTTTCATCCGCGCGCGTCGTGCGCGTCGCGTCAGGTCGTCGAGTCGATCACCTTGAAGCGCGAGCGCTTCTGCGCACGGATCACCGACTGGTAGACGTCGACATACTGCTGCGCCATGCGGCGCGACGTGAAGCGTTCCTCGAAGCGCTGCCGCACGCGCGCACGCGGCAGCAGGTGCAGCCGGTTCACGGCGGCCACCGCGCTGATTTCGTCCTCGACGATGAAACCCGACACGCCCTCGTCCAGCACTTCGGGCACCGCGCCGCGATTGAACGCGATCACCGGCGTGCCGCACGACATCGCCTCGATCATCACCAGGCCGAACGGCTCCGGCCAGTCGATCGGAAACAGCAGCGCATGCGCGCCCGACAGGAATTCGGCCTTCTGGTGATCGGCGATCTCGCCGATGAATTCGACGTGCGGCAACGCGAAGAGCGGCTTGATCTCGCGCTCGAAGTATTCCTGGTCGGCCGCGTCGATCTTCGCGGCGATCTTGATCGGCAGCCCGCACTGGCGGGCGATGCGGATCGCCGTGTCGACGCGCTTCTCCGGCGAGATGCGGCCGAGGAACGCCAGATAGCGCGGCTCGACGGGCTGCGGCATGTACAGCGTATCGGGCAGCCCGTGGTAGACCGTCGTCAGCCATTTCGCCTGCGGCAACGGCTGGCGCTGCGAATTCGAGATCGAGATCACCGGCGCCGTGTTGAACGTGTCGAACACCGGCTGCTGCTCGGGCAAGTCGAGCCGGCCGTGCAGCGTCGTCACATAGGGCGTTTCCTGCCGGTTGAACACCGAGAACGAGTAGTAGTCCATGTGGAAATGGAGCACGTCGAAATCCTTCGCTCGGCGCGCGACCGTCTCCATCAGCAGCATGTGCGGCGCGACCCGGTCGCGGATCGACGAATCGAGCCGCAGCGCGCGCGGCCAGACCGCCTCGAGCTTCGCCCGCGTCGTCGAATCGCCACTGGCGAACAGCGTCACATCATGGCCGAGCTCGACGAGCGCCTCGGTGATGTAGGACACGACGCGCTCCGTGCCGCCGTACAGCTTCGGCGGCACCGATTCGGTCAGCGGCGCGATCTGGGCAATTCTCATGGTCCACGTCTCCTGTGTCCTGTCCGTTGCGGCACGGCCGGCGGACGTGTGCGCTTGCGCGCCCCGCTCGCCCCCATACGGCACCGGCCGGCACGGCGCCAGCCGGATATCTCATTATTATTCGCGATCCCGCTGCCCGGGGCCGCCCCGTCTTGCATTTTATGGGTGTTGTTACAGGCAGGATACATTCCTGCCTGCCGGGCCAATCCGGCCCCCGACGCGATGATCGCGGCCCGTCAGCGCGACGGCCACTTCCATGCCGGCAGGTCGCGCGTGTCGGCATCGACGAGCCCGGTCGCGCCGAGCTGCTTGTCGAGCACCAGCGATTCACAGCCGGCCTCGCGCTCGAGCGTCGCGATGAGCCGTGCCGCGTGCGACACGACGAGCACCTGCGAACGCTGCGCCGCCTGCGCGATCAGGCGGCCGAGCGCCGGCAGCAGATCGGGGTGCAGGCTCGTCTCCGGTTCGTTCAGCACCATCAGCGCCGGCGGCCGCGGGGTCAGCAGCGCGGCCGCGAGCAGCAGGTAGCGCAGCGTGCCGTCCGACAGCTCGGCCGCCGCAAGCGGCCGCAGCAGCCCCGGCTGGCGCATCAGCACGTCGAAGCGGCCACGGCCGCCCGGATTGTCGATCTCGACCGACGCGCCGGGAAACGCGTCGTCGAGCGCCGCATCGAGCGCCGCGCCGTCGCCGATCTCGCGGATCGTCTGCAGCGCGGCGGCCAGGTCGGCACCGTCGTCCGCGAGCACCGGCGTGTGGGTGCCGATGTGCGACTGCCGCGCCGGCGCCTGCGCGTCGGTCCGGAAATGGTCGTAGAAGCGCCACGAGCGGATCCGTTCGCGCACCGCGATCATTTCGGGGGCGCCGGTCGGATCGGCGAACTCGGTCATCATGCTGTCGAAGCTGGCCACCGGCTGCGGAATCGTCTGCCAGTCGCCCGATGCGGTGCGCGCGCGGATCTGCGCGCCCTGCCGGTCGACCAGCAGCGTCGACGGGCGCAACATCGCGCCGCCCCAGATGCACTCGCGCTTCACCACCGGGTCGAGCGAGAACTGCGAGCGGCTCGGGATCGGCATGCCGAGATCGATCGCATAACCGAAATCGTCGCAGGCGAAGCCGAGCTTCAGGCTCACCGGCCCCTTGCGCACCGTGCCGGTGACCGGTGCATCGCCGTCCAGCATCGCCCTCGAAAAGCGCTCGGGGCCGGCCCACAGCGTCGACGGCAACCCGCCTTCGCGGGCGAGCGACGGGATCACGCGCCCCTGCGCGGTGTCGGCGAGCAGCCGCAGTGCGCGGTACACGCTCGACTTGCCGCTGCCGTTCGGCCCCGTGACGACGTTGAGCGCCGCGAGCGGCACGATCAGCTCGCGCAGCGAGCGGTAATTGGCGATGGCGAGCGTGTTCAGCGCGGTCATGACGATGGAGGATGAGCATGCGGGCCGCTGTCAGCGGCCTTCGGCGGTCTGCGGGTCGGCCGCGGTATTGGCCGCCGTGCTGGCGGCAGGCGAGCGCGCGTGCGGCCGTTCGGGATTCGGCGCGTTCGGCGCGGCATCGTGCGGATACAGTTCCATCCGGCTGCGCGGCAGGCATTGCGGATAGCGGTCCTGCAGGTAGGCGATCAGCCCTTCGCGCACGCGGCAGCGCAGGTCCCAGCACGACGATGAATCGGCCGCACTGACGAGCGCACGCAACTGCATCGTGCGTTCCGTCGCGTCGGTCACCTGCAGCACCTGCACGCGGCCGTCCCACTCCGGTGCCGCGTGGACGAGCCGTGCGAGCTCCTCGCGCAGCGGCGCGAGCGGCGTGCGGTAATCGACCGACAGGTAAACCGTGCCGATGATTTCCGAGCTGCTGCGCGTCCAGTTCGTGAACGGGTTCTCGATGATCCACTGCAGCGGCACGACGAGGCGCCGCTGGTCCCACAGCCGCACCGACACGAACGAGCCGGTGATTTCCTCGATGCGCCCCCACTCGCCCTGGATCACGACCACGTCGTCGAGCCGGATCGGCTGCGTGAGTGCGATCTGCAGCCCGGCGATCAGGTTGCCGAGCACCGGCCGTGCGGCAATACCGGCGACCAGGCCCGCGACGCCGGCCGACGCCAGCAGGCTCGCACCGACCTGGCGCACGTTCGGGAACGTCATCAGCGCGGCGCCGGTGCCGATGATCACGATCAGCACCATCACGGTCCGCACGAGTACCTTGGCCTGCGTATGGACGCGCCGGGCCTGGAGGTTGTCGGCCGTATCGATCGGATGCGCCTGGATGATGGCGTCGCCGACGCCGGCCGCAAGCCGCACCAGCAGCCACGTCAGCGAAATGATGGAGCCGACCGCCGCCGCCGTGCGCATGCCGCGCACGAACGCCATGCCGTCGTCCGCCTGGACCCACAGGAATTCGAGCGCCAGCAGCGCGAGCACGACGAGCGAAGGCCTGTCGATGTAGCGCAGGATCGCGCTCATCAACGGATACGGCTGCGCGATGCGCTTGACGATGCGTGCGCCGAGACGGTGCACGACCGTGACGACCAGCAAGACGATGACGGACACGGCCAGCGTGCCGAGCCATGAATGCAGCGGCGCATCGGTGATGCGCTGCAGTTCCTCGATTGAAATCATCGGCGCCCGTGGGTTATGAGGCGCGCACGCCTCGTCCTGGATGCGTCGGCGACGCCCGGGCCGCGCGCGGGCCCGGACACGGCGTCAGGTCAGCTGCCGCTCCTGCAGGGAAACGCTTTGCCGAGACCGAGCGACACCGCGGTGCTCGCGTTGTAGTCGGCCAGCTTCGGATTCTCCGCGATGTACTTGCGCACCGCGTCGGTCATCTGCTGCGCCCGGATGTCGGGCGGCAGGCAGAAATACTGGCCGACCCGCGGCCCCGTCGTGCCGCCGATCGCATCGATGGTGTTGTAGACGCCGTCGGCGGCGCCTTCGATGTAGGCCGCGCACGACGCCCGCGACTTGACGTCCGTCTTCGCGCACAGCCGGTCGAGATCAGCGCCCGTGAAAGCCGCCGCCGACAACGGCACGGCAAACGCCGCGGCACAAAACATTGCGCGCAACATGGTGTTCCTTATGTCAATGCGGCCCGAGGCCGCCTGCTGCCTTGGCCGGCGCGGCGCCGGATTGCCCTGCTCCGGCCGGAATCCGGCCGGGCGGGCACCGTCTGCCGCACCGAAAACCGTCATTTTGCACTCTTTTGCGCATCTGCCGGCGTCGATGCCCCGATGCGGGTCGTCCGCTTGCTCAGGATCTCGATCGCGTCCGGCGCGTTGTAGTGCTTCGCGAATTCGAGCGCGGTGATGCCGAGCTGGTTCTTCACCTGCGGATCGGCGCCCTGGTCGAGCAGCAGCGTGACCGTCGACGGATGATTGCCGCGTGCGGCCATCATCAGCGGCGTCGTGCCGTTCGGCGATGCGGTATCGATGTACGCGTCGTGGTCGAGCAGCAGCTTCACGACTGCGTCCTGGCCGTTGGTGGCCGCGTAGTGCAGCGGCGCCCAGCCCTTCTTGCTGACTTCCGCACCCTTGTCGATCAGCAGCTTGGCAAGGCCGACATCGCCGTTCAGCGATGCGAGCATCAGCGCCGTTTCGCCGGCCTTGTCTTCCTTCTCGAGGTCGACGTTCGGCGTCGTGGCGAGCGCCGCCGCGACCTTGTCGGACTTCTCGCGCGCGGCGATCACGATCAGCGGGTCGCCGTTCGGCGCGATCGTGTTCGGGTCGAGCTTGCCGCTCTTGAGCTGCTTGCCGATGTCGGCGATGTCGTCGAACTTGACGGCCTTGACGATCGCGTCGAGCGATTCGGCATGCGCGCCGGCTGCCGCGAACAGGCCGCTCGCGACGAGTGCGGCGGCAACGAGTGCGCGTTTCGGCAGATGGTTGGTCGGCTTCGTCATTGTTGTGGGCTCCTTCCCTGGGTTGTCGGCTGCGCGCACGTCGTTAGCGCGCGATCTTGAACAGCCGGAAAAAGTTCTGTGTCGTCGCATCGGCGAGCGCCTCGACGGCGATCCCGCGCTCGGATGCGATAAAGCGTCCGACATGGCTGACGTACGCAGGTTCATTCGGCTTGCCGCGATACGGCACCGGCGCGAGGTACGGCGAGTCGGTCTCGATCAGCAGCCGGTCGAGCGGCACGCGCCGCGCGACGTCCTGCACGTCGGTCGCGTTCTTGAACGTGACGATGCCCGACAGCGAGATATGGAAGTTCTGCGCGAGCGCCTGCTCGGCCACCGGCCACGGCTCGGTGAAGCAGTGCATCACGCCGCCCGGCACGTCCGCGCGCTCCTCGGCCATGATCCGCAGCGTGTCTTCCGACGACGAGCGCGTGTGGATGATCAGCGGCTTCATCGTCGCGGTCGCCGCGCGGATATGCGTGCGAAAGCGTTCGCGCTGCCATTCCATGTCGTCGATCGAGCGGCCTTCGAGGCGGTAGTAGTCGAGGCCCGTTTCGCCGATCGCGACGACCTTCGGGTGCGCGGCCAGCTCGACGAGCTCCGCGAGCGTCGGCTCGTGCATGTCCTCGTGATCGGGATGCACGCCGACCGACGCATAGACGTTGTCGTGCGCGTCCGCGATCGCCAGGATCTCCGGCAGCGTCTCGAAATCGACCGACACGCACAGCGCGTGCGTGACGTCGTGCTCGCGCATGTTCTCGAGAACGGCCGGCAGGCGGTCGGCCAGGCCCTTGAAATTGATATGGCAGTGAGAGTCGACGAACATCGTGTTTCCTGAATACGTAAGGCGGGCGCTCATGCGCTCGCCGGCATGCGGCAACGGGCAGCGTTCGCGGGCCGGACGGCCACGGTCGCGTCGCGGCGTGGGCCCGTCATCGTTTCGCAACCCGCGAGAAACAATGCCGGATCACGCGAACATTTCCCGATATCCGAGAAACAATTCCTCGAATACGAGCCGCGCGTTGAGCGGATGGTTCTCGACCGTCCGCTGCCGCGTCACGGCCTTCATGAAGCGGGCGAACGCGTTCGCATCGACCGCTTCTGCGCAGCGCGCGAGCGCCGCCGCGTGCATCGGGAAGTAGCGCGGTGCGCCCGCCATCCGCTGCGCGAGCAGGTCGTACAGCCAGCGCTGCAGCCAGCCGAGCACCAGCGGCACCGGCAGTTTCTGCAGCGTCTCGCCGCACGCGAACGGGTCGCAGGCCGCACCGGCCGCGAGCTGTCCGAGCGTGTAGTCGCGCAGCGGGCGGTTCTCGTCGCTCGCAAGCGCCAGCGCGGCGAGCGGCGCACCGCCGGCCTCGGCGAGCAGCGCCGGCGCATGATCGACGCCCTGCGCGGCGAGCCACGCCGCGGCCGCGTCGGGCGCCGGTACCGCCATCGGCCACTGTCGGCAGCGGCTGATGATGGTCGGCAGCAGGCGGTCGATGCGCGCCGACACGAGCAGGAACACGACGCCGGACGGCGGTTCCTCCAGCGTTTTCAGCAGCGCGTTCGACGCGGCGACGTTGAGTGCTTCGGCCGGATACAGCACGACGACACGCGCGCCGCCGCGGTGCGAACCGACCCCGCAGAAGTCGAGCAGCGCGCGCACCTGCTCGATCTTGATTTCCTTGCTCGGCGCCCGCGCCTTCTTGCCGCCTTCGTCCGCGTCGGCCGCCTTCGTGTCGTCCACGGCGCCCGGCGCCTCACCCGCCAGCGCCTCGGGCAGCACGATCCGGTAATCCGGATGGTTGCCCTGCGAGAACCAGGTGCAGGCCGCGCAAGTGCCGCACGGCTCGCCGTTCGGCTGTGGCGATTCGCACAGGAAGCCCTGCGCGAGATGCTGCGCGAACTGCAGCTTGCCGATCCCGGCCTGGCCATGCAGCAGCAGCGCGTGCGGCCATTGCGCGCGCAGTTGCTGCAGGCGGTTCCAGTCGTCGGTCTGCCACGGATAGATCATGGGGTGCGTTCCTTGCGAATTACAGCGCGGCGAGCACGCGTTCGAGCTGCTGGCGGATCTCGGGAATCGTCTGCGTCGCATCGACGATCGCGAAGCGGTGCGGCGCCTCTTCCGCGCGCCGCAGGTACTCGCCACGCGTGCGCGAGAAGAACGCGTCGGACTCGCTTTCGAACTTGTCGGGCATGCGTGCGGCGCCGCGGCGCTCGCTCGCCACCTGCGGCGCGACGTCGAACAGCACCGTCAGGTCGGGCTGGAAACCGCCCTGCACCCAGCGCTCGAGCGTCTCGAGCTTGTCGCGCGGCAGCCCGCGGCCGCCGCCCTGGTACGCGAACGTCGCATCGGTGAAGCGATCGGACACGACCCAGTCGCCACGCGCGAGCGCCGGCTCGATCACGAGCGCGAGATGCTCGCGGCGCGCGGCGAACATCAGCAGCGCTTCCGTCTCGAGATCCATCGGCTGGTTCAGCAGGATCTCGCGCAATTTCTCGCCGAGCTGCGTGCCGCCCGGCTCGCGGGTGACGACGACTTGCCGGCCGGCCGCGGCCAGCTTGCCCTGGAGGCGTTCGCAGAACCATTGCAGGTGGGTGGTCTTCCCCGCCCCGTCGATGCCTTCGAACGTGATGAATTTACCGCTCGCCATTATTGACCTCGTATGTACTTGTCCACGGCCTTGTTGTGGTCGCCGAGCGTGTCCGAGAACACGCTCGTGCCATCGCCTTTCGCGACGAAATAGAGCGCGCTCGTTGGTGCCGGGTTGATCGCCGCCTGCAGCGCGGCCACGCCCGGCAACGCGATCGGCGTGGGCGGCAGCCCGCGTCGGGTGTAGGTATTGTAAGGAGTGTCGGCCTGCAGGTCGCGCTTGCGCAGGCGGCCGTCGTACGCGTCGCCGAGCCCGTAGATCACCGACGGATCGGTCTGCAGCGGCATGCCGATGCGCAGCCGGTTCGCGAACACGGCCGCGACGAACGCGCGGTCGGCCGCATGGCCCGTTTCCTTTTCGACGATCGACGCGATCGTCAGCGCTTCGTAAGGCGTCTTGTACGGCAGGCCCGGCACGCGCGCGGCCCAGGCCTCGTCGAGACGCGTCTGCATCAGATGGTACGCGCGCCGGTAGATGTTCAGGTCGCTCGTGCCCTTGTCGAACAGATAGGTGTCGGGGAAGAACAGCCCCTCGCCGCTGCCGCGCTGCACCGCGCTGTCCGACGCGCCGATCGCGCGCAGCAGCTCGGCGTCGCTCATGCTGGCCGTCGAGTGCGCGAGATCGGGGTTCGAGTCGAGTTCCGCGCGCATCCGCTTGAAGGTCCAGCCTTCGATGACCGTCGCGACATACTCGTTCACGTCGCCGCGCGCGATCTTCTGCAGTACCTCGTAAGGCGTGATGCCGGTCTTGAATTCGTAGTTGCCGGACTTGAGCCGGCTCGACAGCCCGAGCACGCGCGTCATCGCGACGAAGCCGAGCGGCGCGACCGGCACGCCGCCGCGCTTCAACTGCAGCGCGACGCTCTTCACGCTGCTGCGCGGCTTGATCGTGACGTCGAGCGATGGCGAACCCAGCAGCAGGGGCCGGGTTGCCCAGTAATACCCGCCGCCCGCGCCGGCAGCGGCCACAACGACGGCCAGCGCCACGATCGTCGCGGCGCATTTCTTCAGTAGGGACATGGAAACGTGACTCAGGTAAGACCCATATAATACTTGCTCGCCTCCGTCAAAGTCAGGGTTGACTGTTCCCTCATTCCATGAGCACACCGTTCGCTTCACCGGCAGTCCAGGCCGCACCCGCCTCGCTCCCCGTTTTCCCCCGCCCGTCCGCCGCCGATTTCGATGCGCCGGGCGCCTGCATGCCGTTGCCGCAGTTCGGCGTGATCGACGTGGCCGGCGATGATGCCGCGACGTTCCTGCACAGCCAGCTCACCAACGACATCGAACATCTCGACGCCGCCAGCGCGCGACTATCCGGCTATTGCTCGCCGAAGGGGCGCCTCCTCGGCTCGTTCCTCACGTGGCGCGCCGGCCACGGCGTGCGCCTGCTGGTATCGAAGGACGTGCAGGCGGCCGTGCAGAAGCGGCTGTCGATGTTCGTGCTGCGTGCCAAAGCGAAGCTGACGGATGCGAGCGACACGCTCGCGGTGGCCGGTTTCGCGGGCGACGTGCGCGACGCGCTGTCGGGCATCTTCGATGCGCTGCCGGACGGCGTGCACGTGAAGGTCGACGGCCCCGCCGGCACGCTGATCCGCGTGCCCGATGCAGCCGGCCGCAAGCGCTATCTGTGGGTCGGCCCGCGCGCGGAAGTCGACGCGCGCATCGCCGCGCTCGGCGGGTCGCTGCCGGTCGTGTCGCCGGCCGTCTGGGACTGGCTCGACATCCGCGCGGGCGAACCGCGCATCACGCAGCCTGCCGTCGAACAGTTCGTGCCGCAGATGGTCAACTTCGACGTGATCGGCGCCGTTAACTTTCGCAAGGGCTGCTACCCGGGCCAGGAAATCGTCGCGCGCAGCCAGTACCGCGGCACGATCAAGCGCCGCACGGCGCTCGCGCATGTCGCCGGCGAGACCGATACCGTGCGTGCCGGCGTCGAGCTGTTCCACAGCGACGATCCCGGCCAGCCCTGCGGGATGATCGTCAACGCGGCGGCCGCGCCCGCAGGCGGTGTCGACGCGCTCGTCGAGATCAAGCTCGCCGCGCTCGACAACGGCACGGTGCACCTCGGTGCAGCCGACGGCCCGGTGCTCGCGTTCGATACGCTGCCGTACGCGTGGCCGACGGAAGCGTGATGCACTGACAACCCGTTCGCGCGCCGGCTCGCGAGTCGCAGCCGGCGCCCGATGTTTCCTGCGAGAGATTCGCCCGATGTGTCTGATTGCCTTCGACTGGCAGCCTGATGTCGCCGCCGGTCCCGTCTTTACCCTCACCGCCAACCGCGACGAGTTCTTTCGTCGGACGAGCGCGCCGCTCTCGTGGTGGGAAGATGTACCGGGCGTGCTGGCCGGCCGCGATCTCGAAGCGGGCGGCACGTGGCTCGGCGTATCGCGCGACGGCCGTTTCGCCGCGCTGACGAACTACCGCGCGCCGTTCGACATCCGCGCGGGTGCACCGAGCCGCGGCAAGCTCGTGTCCGACTTCCTCGGCGGCCCGTCCGTCGCGCCGCTCGACTATCTCGGGCAGCTCGCGGAGCATGCGGCCGTCTACAACGGCTTCAACCTGCTCGTCGGGGACTGGCGACGGCGTGAGCTCGCGTGGTTTTGCAATCGCGCGCCCGAAGGTGAAAGCGCTGTCGCCGCGCCCGTCGCGATCGCGCCCGGCGTCCATGCGCTGTCGAATGCGCGGCTCGATACGCCCTGGCCGAAAGTGGTGCGCAAGCGCGCGGAGCTCGGCACGCTGCTCACCGACAATCCGACCCCGTCGCTCGACGAACTGATCGAGCTGATGCGCGACCCGCATGTCGCGGACGACGATGCACTGCCGCACACCGGCATTCCGATCGAGCGCGAGCGTGCGCTGTCGGCGGCGTTCATCGAGACACCCGAATACGGTACGCGCGGCACGACCGCGCTGCGCGTCACGATGAAGGAAGGCGTGCGGCTGACGGTCGAGATCAAGGAACGCTGCGACGACGACGGCTCGCACCGCACCGTTCGCCCGGGCACGTTCGAGCGCGCGTTCACGTTCGACCTCGACGCGGCGCCGCCGCGCTGAGCACGCAAGCAGGCGCCGCGCTACGGCGCGCGCGCCATCTCGACGTGCGGCACGCCGGCTTCGACGAACGGTTCACCGACCGCCGCGAAGCCGTGCCGCAGGTAGAACGACACGGCCGAATCCTGCGCGTAGAGCCGTACGACGATTTCGCCGCGACGCCGCGCGGCCTCCAGCAGCGCGTTCAGCACGGCTGACCCGACGCCCTGCCCGCGCGCGTCGGCCAGCACCGCGACGCGGCCGATCGTGCCGGACGGCAGCAGCCGCCCCGTCGCGACCGCGCGGCGTGCGCCGGTCGCCGCATCGACGCGGTACGCCACCGCATGGAGCGACAGCGGATCGTCGTCATCGAGCTCCCATTCCGGCGGAATCTGCTGCTCGCGCACGAACACCGCGTCGCGGATCCGCGCGGCGTCGCCGCCCAGGACCGTCCAGTCGCCCGTTTCCACCACGCCGTTCGTCATCGCAGCCCCCTCCATGCGGCGCATACGCCGCTCAACAACCGCCGTCAAACGTTGTCAAACGTCGTCGAATGCGCCCTTCAACGCCGCGACCGCGTCGGCATGCGCGGCCCGCACCTCGGGCACGTAGCCGCCCATCTTGAAGAATTCGTGGATCATCCCCGGATAGCAGACCAGCGTGACCGCGTTTCCCGCCGCGCGCAACTTCTCCGCATACGCGGCGCCTTCGTCGCTCAGCGGATCGTATTCGGCCGTCGCGATCCACGCCGGTGCGACGCCCGCGAACGACGGCGCATCGCGCGTGCCGTCGAGCGGTGCGAAACGCCAGTCGTCGCGGTCCGCCCGATCGCGCACGTATTGCGTGAAGAACCACTGGATCGTGTCCTGCGTCAACAGGTAGCCGTTCGCGAGCCGTGCGTGCGATTCGGTGTCCTGGAAGCCCGTCACGCCCGGGTAGATCAGCATCTGCAGCGCAAGACGAATGCCTGCGTCGCGTGCAAGCACCGCGCAGACGGTCGCGAGCGTGCCGCCCGCGCTGTCGCCGCCGACGGCCAATCGCTCGGCATCGATGCCGAACGTGGCCGCTTCGCGATGCAGCCATTGCAACGCATCGTCGGCGTCGTTCACCGCGGTCGGAAACCGGTGTTCGGGCGCGAGCCGGTAGCCGACCGACAGCACCGCACATTGCGCATCGTGCGCGAACATCCGGCACAGCGCGTCGTGCGTATCGACGCTGCCGACCGTGAAGCCGCCACCGTGGTAGTAGACGAGCGCGGGCAGCGGCTCCGCGAGGCTCGGCGCGACCGGCAGGTACAACCTCGCACCGATCGTGCGTCCGTCGCGCGTCGGCACGACACATTCCTCGACCGAATGCATCGGCGCCGGTGCGACGTCGAGGATCGGCGCGCTCTTCTCATACGCGGCGCGCGCCTGCTGCGGCGTCTGGTGGTGATAGGACGGACGTTTCGCACGCTCGATCATGTCGAGCACCTGGGCGATCTTCGGATTCAGCGGCATCGGTGAGGACGGCGCCGGCGGGGCACCGTGAACGGACAAGCGTGCATGATGCCATGCGCGCGTCAGGCGGGCGTGATGCGCCGTGTGTTGCAACATTCCGCGGAGAACCGATGCACGCCGCAAAACAAAACGGCCCTGCCGGTGAAGAGGCAGGGCCGCCGTGCGTCCGGGCGCTTACGCGTCGCTCGGGCCGGGCTGGGCGTCCGGCGCGGTGCGCGAGCGTTGCCGCTTGATGTCGCGGCCCACCGCGAGCCGCCGCATGTACTTGAACGTGCCGAGCGCCTTCGCGACGAAATTGCCGTCGCTGTCGCGCACTTCGCCTTCGCAGTAGGCCATCGTCGTCGAGCGATGCATCACGCGTCCGTAAGCGCGCAGTTCACCGCGCCCCGGCTGCATGAAGTTCACCTTCATCTCGACGGTGACGACGCCGATACCGTCGTCGGTCAGGCTGCGCGCCGCCATCGCGAGCGCGATGTCCGCGAGCGTCATCGTCACGCCGCCGTGCGCGATGCTCCACGTGTTCATGTGCCGCTCCTCGAGCGGCAGCACGATCTCGCTTGCGCCGTCCTTCGCGGACACGAGTTGCACGCCGAGCATGTCGACGAACGGGCTTTCGATCGACGGGCCGTCCGTCGGGGTTGCCGCGTCGCTCATCGTGCGCTGTCGACGATATAGTCGACGCACTCGCGCGATTCGGCCACCGCGACGACGAATTTCTTCACTTCCTGGTGAACCGGGTGCACCTGGTATGCATCGAGTGCGGCCTTGTCCGCGAAATCGGATACCAGCACGATGTCGGCGGTCGCGTCGAGGCCCGGCGTCGCCACGCCGACGTCGATCTGTAGCGTGCCCGGCACGAGATCGCGGCAGCCTTCGAGCTTTTCCTTCAGCTTCAGCGCATTCTGTGCGCGCGTCGCGCCTTCGGCCGATTCTTTCAACTTCCACATGACGATATGTCGGATCACTTCGTTTGCTCCTGTTCGTTCCGGTTCGGCGACTTGCCTGTCACCCTTGCCAGTCGGGCATCTTACGCCCTTTCACCGTTAACTCGCGTTCGCTGGAAGTTGCGTCCGGCCGAGAAAGATGCGGGTAATAAAGCGGGTATCGTTTCGATCACCCGAAGACGATACCGGCTTTTTCACCCTGTAAGTTGACGACGCCAAGATCCGACAAGCGAAGGCAGACGACAAGCCTACCAAACTTGCCGACTTCGATGGACAGGATCTGTTTGGTGAATCCGCCCGGCTCCAAGCGCTAGCGATACAAGTACAGGATTACCGGGAAGGAGAATCTCCTCGCGATCGGCGAAGGGTCGGCGATCTGCTGCTGAGTCGGCATGAATATGCCCCCCCTATGAAGACTCGCCAGCAGAGAAAAAACTCGGGTCCGCCCCTCCCCCGCGTATGGCGATGGCCGTAGGGTCCCCGCCTGCTCAAAAAGTGGGCAGACCCGCCCCGATCGCGACATCGGCGCTCGAGCCGCGCGGTCCATCGCCCACACGACACGGTCCATCGCGTCGTCAAACACGAAACACCGCGCTGTAACGCACCCCACGCTTCGATCTTCATCCCACGCCGACCAAACGTCACGCGGTTCGACGCTCGTCGACTCGACTCGCATTTCTACGTCTCCAAAGCAAAAAACCCGTAGGGCCTTCGCCTAACGGGTTTCACCTTCTATTGGCACATCTCCAATATGGGGAGGTGCACCGCATCTACGTGACATCAATCATGATGCACATAATTGAAAATAATCGACAACAATTTCATTTAATTCACCCATCCCATGACGCCCACAAAATTCAGCCCCACATCACCACAAAGTCAGCATTTATTGACCCCGCAAATTCACCAAAATCCAATTCGCATTCTTGCAAATCACCCCCGATCAACCTATTCTGAATTTCCAATAATCACCCCAGAGAAAACCGCCTATTGAATAACAAAGCAACCAAGACCATTCTCGCCCGGTCAACTTTTCCCGTCATTGTTAATGGAAACGATCGCTCGAATAAATCACCCACTCGACCAAACCTCTTAAAAGGATGATTGCTGCCACCAGGAATCATCAGTCGAGCTCGCGCAATTGCGTGTCGGATTGGGGGTAAGGCTCACCACAGCGTGGTCGGGCCCATATGCGGGATCCGCACAATCACACGAAAGGAAGCCAAAATGAAGAAGACTCTCGCATCTCTCGCTATCTTGGCGACGCTCACATCACCCTCATGGGCCGAAACAGCTCCCACCACCCCAACTTGCCAGAGCCCAATCGGCTCATGGCGTAATGAGCTGGGTTCAACGATGAAAATCGGCTCCGTTTCCGGAGCGGGCGCCATTCAAGGCACTTATATTTCTCCCTCCGGAACAACAGGACAAACCTTTTCGCTTTCTGGTTGGTACTATGCCGCACCGCCTTCAAATAACGGGCTTGATCAAGTTACGCTGCTTACTTTTTCCGTAAACTGGAACAATAGCTCGGCCAGCTACAACAGCATTACAACGTGGTCGGGACTTTGCCGAGTGACGAACGGCACGCCGACTATCACCGCGCTCTACTACTACGCAAACGCTTTCGCCCAGTTTTCGTGGAAGCACACCAATGTGGGCCAAGATGTTTTCACACCGATCGGCTCACAGTAAGGAGGCCGCACTCCATATTCCCGAACCCACCTCACGTGTCAGTGTCAGGACTTGAAACGAAAGCGCCCCGCTGCCGAAGAATCGGCGCGGGGCGCTGGTTGAGCTGCACACAAAAAAGCCGTGGGAGCTTTCGCACTCAGGGCTTCGATATTCATTTCGACGACGATGCCCGCTTTTTCACCGTGGCGAATTGGGTGAGCGATGCCCACCTGCTCGACACGACATCCATCAACGATTGGCCCGTCACATCGCGCGACCGAATCCGCACCGGACGCATCACCGTCATATAGAATGGTGCGCTTTGCCCGTACTCCTATGTGGTTCAAGAACCTTCAGCTTCATCGTCTTCCGGCACCTTGGGCCGTTACCCCCGATCAGATGGAAAAATGGCTGGCGCCCCACGCGTTCCAGCCGGGCACCAGCGTCGAGATGCAGAGCCATGGATGGGCGTCGCCGCGTGACGACGGCGCACTTGTCTATTCGATCAACCGGCAGATGTTGCTGACGTTTCGTGCCGAAAAGAAGCTGCTTCCGGCGTCGGTCGTCACTCAGGTGACCAAGGCCCGCGCGCTTGAAATCGAGGAGCAGCAGGGCTTCAAGGTCGGGCGAAAACAGATGCGCGAACTCAAGGAGCAGGTGACCGACGAACTGCTCCCGCGCGCGTTCACCATTCAGCGCGATACCCGCGTGTGGATCGATACGGCGAACGGCTGGCTCGTCATCGATGCGGCTTCACAGGCGCTTGCCGACGACGTTCGCGGCCTGCTCGTCAAATCGATCGATCAGTTGCCGCTCGCCGGTGTTCAGGTGGTGCGTTCGCCGGTCGCCGCGATGACGGATTGGCTGTTGTCCGGCGAGGCGCCGGGCGGATTCACCGTGGACCAGGACGCCGAGTTGCGCTCGAGCGGCGAAGGTGGCGCCACGGTGCGATACGTCGGCCACGCGCTGGAAGCGAACGACATGCGCCGGCACATCGAGGCCGGCAAGCAATGCATGCGCCTTGCGATGACCTGGGACAACCGGATCTCCTTCGTGCTGACGCCGTCGCTGACGATCAAGCGCGTGACGCCGCTCGACGTGATCAAGGAAGCGGCGGATCCGACCGCACAGAACGACGATGAACGCTTCGACTCGGATGTCACGCTGATGACCGGTGAATTGGAGCGGATGTTGACCAGCCTCATCGATATCCTGGGTGGCGAGCAGCGCGACTCGGTTCATCAGGCGGCAGCAGCGTGAACGCCGTCGGCGGCCGAGAAACCTCGGCCGCCGCGACGACGAGGTTTCGAGCCGGCGCGACGATCCCGCCCACGACCGCCGGCGGCCAGCCCACCAAACCCGCCGGCTCCAACGGCCGACCTCCCCAGATTCACGCATCCGGCTCCCGGAACGCTGTTTCCGTCAGCGCACGGGCCCCGCGACTCACTTGATCAGGCGCAGCACATCGCGAAAACGCGGATGCCGGCTGGAGCCCAGCCATTCGAACCCGATCATCTCGACCGTTGCGATTTGCACCCCCGCCGCCGCGAGCCGGGCGATCCCCGCGTCCCGGTCGATCGTCCTGCGCGACCCCACGGCGTCGCTGACCACCGTGACTTTGCGGCCGCTGCGCAACAGCCCGAACGCTGTTTGCAATACGCACACGTGCGCCTCGCAACCGGCGACGATGACGCTGTTGCGCCCGGCCGGCAATGCATCGACCAGGCCCTCCGCGCATGCGTCGAAATGGTCCTTGACGACGGTGTTCGAGCAAAGATCCTTGATGTCCGGCACGTTCCGGCCCAACTGGACGGGGCTCTGCTCGGTACCCATCACCGGCACCCCGAGTATCTGCGCAATACGGGCAAGTCGGACAGCCTGCGTGACGACCGACACCCCGTCGTGGATCACCGGCATCAGCCGCGTCTGAAAATCAACCAATACGACCACTGAATCGTCGGATACGTGCAGCACGGCGCATTCTCCGGAGTGAAGGCGACGTCAACCCCCATCGGCCATCGATGGAGAGTCGCTCTGTCGCAAGATCGTCAGTCCCGCAAAAGACGGATATCGAATCGCATCAATGACCGACTGCGCCAATTCGATAAACGGAAGCGGTCCCCAAGCCTACCAAACTTGCCGACGCCGCTGGCGTGATCGCATGGAGCCCGGTTCACGGATTCACACGCCAGCCCGGTCGCAGGAACGCCGGTTGCTCACGGCTCTGTATTGCAGAATCCACCGCACTCCGCTCCTTCGTTTGAACCGCCCGAGACACGGCGACAGGCAAACCGCCACGATTCAATCCCGGTTCGGAATCAATCACCAATACCGACATCGATTGCCAATCGATTTTCACCAAACTCGACGATCAGCGCATCTCTATTTCCCCCGTGAATTCGCACATTTTACCGACCGAACAAGCAATAATTGCGACCTCATTCCAGAACATTATTCGAAAGCCATAAATCATTATTGACTTCGACTTTATCCGAACTTTAGAATCCCCTACGACAGCTTACGTTTCGTTTTTCACACCGCGCGCGCACCCATATCGGCACGGCGCCGGAACGTCAGCAGAGAAGTCTTTCATGCCTGGCCGGGGCAGCGCCTCCTTTTGTTTTCAATTCCGGCATTAGCCGCCAGTCGGTTATCTCCCATTCAATTCGCCTCAAAATCACATCCTGATTAATCCCATAGTTTCCGGGAATTCTTCAATACAGGACGCAGTAAACCGAGCATCCGCTCATTCGATAATTCTCATAAAAATCGCCAGTCATCAGGAGGGACATCAACATGCATCGCCTTGCGAAGTCGCTGTGTCTCGGATTCATCTGCGCCGGCTTGCTCGCGGCCTGCAATGACGACGACGTCAAATCGAGCAATCCGCCGTCGAACAACGCCGCACTGTCGTTCCGCATGGACACCGGCGGCCAGATCAACGCGTTCTACCGGCAGGACAACGTCGCCGCACACCTGCTGGTGCGCTCGTCGACAAAGCCGCGTCTGCTCGTGGTCTTCCCCGCCGGCAACAGCGGCACCGGGCTGTGGTTCGACGATACCGCGCAGCCGGTGAACTGGAGCCTCGACACGCCGCCGTCCGCGCTATCGGCACCCGACACGCACGGCCGCCCGCTTTACGGCATCGGTGCCGACGTGTCGGTGGACACCAACACGCTGACGATCCGCCAGGGCGTGCTCAGCAACGTGCGCTTCCTGCGCGACTTCAACGGCGGCGCCACGATTCCGCAGCAGATCCTCACCGCGCCGACGGTCCAGGGCAGCGCCGTGCAATGGCAACGCGACCGGATCGACGGCGCGCCCGGCTATTCACTGCGCATCACGCTGCGCGACGGCGGCAGCATCGCGCCGGCAGCGGGCGGCAAGCTCGTCCTGAGCGCACCGGCGGGCTCGCACACGCTGCGGCTGCATGTCGATGCGCTGTCGGGCGAGACGCCGTTGTCGCCGATCACGCGCGCCGACCTGCTCGCACCATCGGTGAACCCCGACCCGGTGAGCCAGAACGTGCTTGAGTTCCTGAGCTTCCACGACAAGCTGCTGGCCGGGTCGTGGCAATACGACACCTACTTCGGCCGCGACACGCTGATCTCGGTGCGCATGCTGATGCCCGTGCTCGAACCCGCGGCGATCGAGGCCGGCCTGTCGTCGGTGCTGAGCCGGCTGTCCACCGACGGCAAGGTCGCGCACGAGGAAGGGATCGGCGAATTCGCCCTCGTCGACAACCAGAAGAACGGGCGGCCGAACGATCCGACGCCGACCTACGACTACAAGATGATCGACAGCGACTACCTGCTCGCGCCGATCGCGGCCGCGTGGCTGATCGACGATACGCGCGGCCAGGCGCGCGCGGCCGCCTATCTCGCGCAGCGCGGCAGCGACGGGCAGACCAATGGCAGCCGCCTGGTCGTCAACCTGCTGCACGTCGCGACGACCGCGCAGCCGTTCGCGCAGCAGCCGTCGGTCGCGAACCTGATCCACCTGCGGCCCGGCGAAATCGTCGGCAACTGGCGCGACAGCACCGACGGGCTCGGCGGCGGCGTCTATCCGTACGACGTCAACGCGGTGCTCGTGCCGGCCGCGTTGCGCGCGGCGAACGCATTCCTCGCGCGCGGCCTGCTCGATCCGTATCTGGATGCCGGACAGCGCGCAACGCTCGCCAACACGGCCAACCAGGCGGCCACTTGGGAAACCCAGGCACCGCCGCTGTTCCAGGTCAGCGTGCCGGCCGCGCAGGCAGCCACCGACGTGTCGGCCTATGCGCCGTCCGCAGGCGTGCCGGCCGGCGCCGCGCCGGGCACGCCGCTGGCGTTCTACGCGCTGTCGCTCGATCAGCAGGGCAATCCGGTTCCGGTGATGAATTCGGACGGCGGCTTTGCGCTGCTGTTCGGCACGCCGCCGGACGACGAACTTCAGCGGATCGTCACCGACGTCACGCGGCCGTTCCCGACCGGGCTCGTGACCGATGCCGGGATGCTGATCGCGAATCCGGCGTATGCAAGCCAGGCGCTGTGGCCGAAGTTCACCAGTTCCGCGTATCACGGCACGGTGATCTGGTCGTGGCAGCAGGCGATGTGGGTGGCCGGGCTCGATCGCCAGCTCGCGCGCCAGGACCTGTCGGCCGCGACACGCACGCTGCTCACACAGGCACGGCAAACGATCTGGCAGGTGATCTCGAACGGACGCGACATGCGCACGTCGGAGATGTGGACGTGGTCGTACGTGAACGGCAAGTACCAGACCGATGCTTTCGGCACGCGCAGCGCGGACGCCACCGAAGCGAACGCGGCACAGCTCTGGAGTACGACGTATCTCGCGATCCGCGACCCGCAGCAGCGCGCGGGCAAGTACTGGTGGCAGGCGTCGCAGCGGATGCAGGATGCGCAGCCGAAGCAGAGCGCGGCGGCCCTGGCGTCGCGGTAGCGCATCGCCAGCCGCGTGCCGACCGGGCATGCAAAAGCCCCGGGCGCGTTACCGCCTCCGGGGCTTCGTGGGAGATCGCGGCGCCAGACACAGCCTCCGTACGCCCGGGTTGCCGAATGTTCCGCGTCCGCTCACCGATGTCCGCGTGCCGCGCAAACCCGCGTCACCGCGCCACGACCCGGTTCCGCCCTTCCCGCTTCGCCTGGTACAACCGTTCGTCGACCACACGCAGCAATGCATCGACCGTGCTGCCGTCGGGCCCGTATTGTGCAACGCCGACGCTGACCGTCACCTGCACGCGCTTGAAATCGAGCCCGAACGGCGAACTCGCGATCGACGAGCGCACGCGCTCGGCGGTCATCCGTGCGCCTTCGAGCGGCATGTCCGGCAGCAGCGCCATGAACTCCTCGCCGCCGACCCGCGCGAGCCCGCCGGCCGGCCGGATCGCGTCGAGGCACTGGCGCACGACGCCGCGCAGCACCTCGTCGCCGATCTGGTGCCCGTACGCATCGTTGATGTTCTTGAAATTGTCGAGATCGAGCGCGAGCAGGCAGAACGGCGTGCCGTCGCGTTCGGCCCGCACCATCTCGCGCTCGACCTGCGCGATGAACTGCCGGCGGTTCGACGCCCCCGTCATCGGATCGGTCGCGGCCATGTATTCGAGCTTCTGGTTCGTGCGCCGCAGCTCCTGCAGCGCGCTTTCGGTACGCGCCATCGATTCCGACAGCCGGCTCATCAGGTCTTCCTGGCTGTAGATCGCCGAGAACGAGCGCGTCGTCTGCAGCGCCTGCACGACGCCGTAGCTGAGCAGGAAGAAGCCGCCGGCAAAAATCGCATGCGCGAGCCACCACATGTGATTCCACGGCTTGCCGAGAATGAATGCGAGCGACGACAGCGCAAACGCCATGATCGACACGCCGTAGATCACCATCAGCGGCGAGCGGATCCGCCGCGCGAGCAGCACGGCGACGTTCAGCAGCGAGAACAGGAGCGCGCCGCCTTCCATCGACAGCCGCGTGCCCGGCGCGCCCGCGACCGGCGAATACGCGATGTACGCCACGGCCACGTTGACGATCACGAAGAACACGATCCACGGCAGCCACGTGCGCACGCTCGTGCGCTTCTCGAAGCGATCGGGCGGACGCGAATACGACAGCAGGCCCGTGAGCAGCAGAATCGACATCACGAGCCGCGACGCGGGCCCGTACAGCAGGAACAGCCAGATGTTGTGATGCGCCATCCCGGTGAATGCACCGTGCAGCGCATAGATCATCGCGAAGCCGAGAAAGCCGAGTGTCAGCCAGCGCAGCAGCGGCTCGCCGGACGAGCGGTAGCAGACCCACGTCACGTAGGTGACGAACGCGCCTTCGAGGGTCGCGGCCGCGATCGCGATTTCATGGAACGCGTGGTTCTCGAACACGACGTGCGGATCGCTGAAGAACCACAGATAAGCGATCAGATAGGCAGGCAGCAACGCGAATCCGACCAGCAGGCATTTCGCGTAGAGCCTTGCGGCCGCGCTGACGACGCGCGGCGGTTCCCCGGCTGCATAGGTCGTACTCATTCGGTCCCCGGTCGGTCTGCTGCGTTGGTTCGAACCTTCGCGGCACGGATCGCACGACGCACGATCCGGCCCATCGTGCCGAAAGGCAAATGTCAGAGCAAGTATAGGTGGGGCAATTCGTTTGACAAGTAAGGGGAAACGGCATTGCCGGGCGCATGCCTTTTGCTTCCCGATTGTTTCGAATGGCGGATCAGTCGCGCCGATTCGCGACGCGGCCGCCTGTCTCGCCGAAGCGAAACCGCGGCCGCTCCGCGCCAAAGATCAGAGGATTTCGAACAGGCCGGCCGCGCCCTGCCCGCCGCCGATGCACATCGTGACGACCGCGTACTTCACGCCGCGCCGCTTGCCTTCGATCAGCGCATGGCCCGTCAGGCGTGCGCCCGACACACCGTATGGATGGCCGACCGCGATCGCGCCGCCGTTCACGTTCAGACGATCCTCAGGAATCCCGAGCGTGTCGCGGCAGTACAGCACCTGCACCGCGAACGCTTCGTTCAGCTCCCACAGGCCGATATCGTCGACCTTCAGCCCCGCCTGCTTCAGCAGCTTGGGCACGGCGAACACGGGGCCGATGCCCATCTCGTCCGGCTCGCAACCGGCCACCGCGAACCCGCGGAACACGCCGAGCGGCTGCAGCCCTTCGCGCTGCGCGGCGTCGGCGCTCATCACGACGCAGGCCGACGCACCGTCCGAGAACTGGCTCGCGTTGCCCGCGGTGATCACGCCACCCGGCACGGCCGAGCGGATCTTCGACACGCCTTCGAGCGTCGTGTCGGGGCGAATCCCTTCGTCGGCCGAGACCGTCACTTCCTTCGTGAACAGGCGGCCCGTCGCCTTGTCGGCAACGCCCGCGAGCACCGTGATCGGCACGATCTCGTCGCGGAAACGCCCGGCTTCCTGCGCAGCCGCGGCGCGCAGCTGCGACTGCACGCCGTACTCGTCCTGCCGCTCCTTCGAGATGCCGTAGCGCTTCGCGACGTTCTCGGCCGTCTGCAGCATGTTCCAGTAGATCTCGGGCTTGTGCTGGACGAGCCAGCCTTCCTGGATCATGTGGTGGTTCATCTCGTTCTGCACGCACGAGATCGATTCGACGCCGCCCGCGACATACACTTCGCCTTCGCCCGCGATGATCCGCTGCGCGGCGAGCGCGATGGTCTGCAGCCCGGACGAGCAGAAACGGTTCACCGTCATCCCCGGCACCGTCACGGGCAGCCCCGCGCGCAGCGCGATCTGACGCGCGATGTTCGCGCCGGTTGCGCCTTCGGGGTTCGCGCACCCCATGATCACGTCCTCGACGCGGGCGGGGTCGAGCTTCGCGCGTTCAACAGCGGCCGCGACCGCGTGGCCGCCGAGCGTCGCGCCGTGCGTCATGTTGAACGCACCGCGCCAGGATTTCGCCAGCGGCGTGCGGGCGGTCGATACGATTACGGCTTCGGTCATGCGAGTCTCCTTCGGTCCTGCTTCATGTTAGGGTCTGCTTACCTATGGAACGCGCATGCGTTGCCACGAGAACGGCCGCTCGCGAGGCGCGCGACGCCGCGAATACTGACGTATTCGCAAGGAGCGCAACGCGGCGAGCGGCCGTTCTCGTGGCAACCCCTAATTAAAAAATCCATTCCACGGGAATGCCCGAAATCGCCCGTATGGCGGCGTCGCTCATCGCTTGTCCCCCAAGGGGACTTCCTTCGGGGCGTTTGGCAACGCGAAACGGCGCTCCTCACTTCTTGCCCTACGAGCGATTTCGGGCATTCGCATGTGCGTTCCATAGGTAAGCAGACCCTAAATCGATTGGGAATGCGCTACGCCGCCGGGCGCGCGCCCGCGGACGTCACATGCGCGACGCCCGCTGCCTGCATCTGCTGCCATGCGTGGGCGAGCGACCCGTTCAGGTCGATCGCGCGACACGCATCGTTGATCACCGCGGCTTCGAAACCGGCCGCGCGCGCATCGAGCGCGGACCACGCGACGCAATAGTCGGTAGCGAGCCCGCAGCACCACACACGCTTCGCGCCGAGCTCGCGCAGATAACCCGCGAGCCCGGTGCGCGTCGTGCGGTCGGCTTCGACGAACGCGGAATAGCTGTCGACCTGCGCGTCGCCGCCCTTGCGGATCACGAGCCGCGCATGCGGGATATCGAGATCGCGATGCAACGCCGCGCCTTCGGTGTCCTGCACGCAGTGCACGGGCCACAGCACCTGCTCGCCGTACGGCAGCGCGAGCGTGGAGAACGGTTCGCGGCCCGGGTGATTCGCCGCGAACGACACGTGCTCGCGCGGGTGCCAGTCCTGCGTCAGCACGACCTGGTCGAAGCGTTGCGCGAGCGCGTTGATCACCGGCACGACCGCGTCGCCGTCGGGCACCGCGAGCGCGCCGCCCGGCATGAAGTCGTATTGCACGTCGATCACGAGCAGGACGTCGTCAGTGCGTTTCATTGCGTTTCTCCGGGTGTGCGTGGCGCCGCGATCCGGCGCGTCAGCCGTTGAACCCGCGGCCGGCCTTCGCGAGCTCCGCGATCGACGGCGCGAGCTGCCATGCGTCGCCGTTCGGTGCAGCCGCGTAGCGGCGAATCGCGCGCTCGACGTTGTAGAGGCCGACCACGTCCGCGTACAGCATCGGGCCGCCGCGCCACAGCGGGAAGCCATAGCCGGTCAGGTAGACCATGTCGATGTCGGACGCCTTCGACGCGATCTTCTCCTCGAGGATCTTCGCGCCTTCGTTGACGAGCGCGAACACGAGCCGTTCGACGATCTCGTCGTCGCCGATCTTCCGACGCTCGACACCGCGCTCCTTCGAATACGCGACGACCATCTCGTCCACGAGCGAAGACGGCTTCGCCTTGCGATCGCCCGGCACATAGTCGTACCAGCCGGCGCCCGTCTTCTGGCCGAAGCGGCCCTGTTCGCACAGGCGGTCGGCGATCTTCGAGTAGTGGAGCTCGGGCTGCTCGACGTAGCGGCGCTTGCGGATTGCCCAGCCGATGTCGTTGCCGGCGAGGTCGCTCATCCGGAACGGTCCCATCGCGAAACCGAATTTCTCGATCGCACGGTCGACCTGCGCGGGCAGCGCGCCTTCCTCGAGCATGAAGAGCGCCTGGCGGATGTACTGCTCGATCATCCGGTTGCCGATGAAGCCGTCGCACACGCCGGACACGACCGCCGTCTTGCGGATCTTCTTCGCGACGGCCATCACGGTGGCGAGCACGTCCTTCGCGATCTGCGCGCCGCGCACGACCTCGAGCAGCTTCATCACGTTCGCCGGGCTGAAGAAGTGCATGCCGACGACGTCCTGCGGACGCTTCGTGAACGCCGCGATCTTGTCGACGTCGAGCGTCGACGTGTTCGACGCGAGGATCGCGCCCGCCTTCGCGACTTCGTCGAGCTTCTTGAACACCTGCTCCTTCACGCCGAGTTCCTCGAACACGGCTTCGATGATCAGGTCGGCGTCCTTCAGGTCGTCATAGGACAGCGTGGGCGTGATCAGCGCCATGCGCGCGTCGAGCTTCTCCTGCGAGAGCTTGCCCTTCTTCACCTGCGCGTCGTAGTTCTTGCGGATCGTCGCGACGCCGCGCTCGAGCGCGTCCTGTTTCGTCTCGAGCAGCGTGACGGGCAGCCCTGCGTTGACGAAGTTCATCGCGATCCCGCCGCCCATCGTGCCCGCGCCGATCACGCCAACACGGCGGATCTCGCGCAGCGGCGTATCGCCCGGCACGTCGGGAATCTTGCTCGCCGCGCGCTCGCCGAAGAACGCATGCCGCAGCGCGCGGCTTTCCGGCGTCATCATCAGCGCGACGAAACCCTCGCGCTCGGCAACGCTGCCCTTGTCGAAGCCGTGCAGCACACCGGCCTCGATCGCGTCGATACACTTGTGCGGTGCGGGGAAATTCGGTGCGGCGGCCCGGGCCGAATTGCGCGCGAACTGGATGAAGCCGGCGGCGTTCTCATGGACGATCTTGCGATCGCGCACGCGCGGATGCGGCCCCTTCTGCGCACCGACCTTGCGGGCGAACGCGACGGCCGCGTCGAGCAGGTCGCCGTCGGCCATTTCGTCGAACAGCCCGCTCTTCGCGAGCTGCTCCGACGGCACGGGCGCGCCCGACACGATCATGTTCAGCGCGGTTTCGAGCCCCACCGCACGCGGCAGGCGCTGCGTGCCGCCCGCGCCCGGCAGCAGGCCGAGCTTCACTTCGGGCAGCGCGACCTGCGCGCCCGGCGCCGCGACGCGGTAGTGCGCGCCGAGCGCGAGCTCGAGGCCGCCGCCCATCACGACGCTGTGCAGCGCCGCGATGACGGGCTTCGCGCTCGCCTCCACCGCGCGGATCACGGTGTGCAGCGTCGGCTCCTGCAACGCCTTCGGCGTATTGAATTCGGTGATGTCGGCGCCGCCCGAGAATGCGCGTCCCGCGCCGGTCAGCACGATGGCCGTGACCGACGGGTCCTGCGCGGCGCGATCGAGCGCGTCCATGACGCCCTGACGGGTCGACAGGCCGAGCCCGTTGACGGGCGGATTGTTGAGCGTAAGGACGGCCACGCCGTCGCGAGTCGAGTAATCCACTGCCATCTGCCTGCCTCCATGCATCGCGCGCCGGGGTGGCTGCGCTTCATTGTGCGCGGTCGAACAGCCGCATGTCCTGATGAACGGAGTCAGCATACAACGAAAAAGCACGGTCGTTCAATTTGAATTTTGCTCCCGATGCCGGTCGCCCGATCCGTCCCCGGATCGGGCGACCGCCTCACGAGCCGCTTCCGGCTCGGCCCCGGGTTACGGCTCGCAGACCGCCGTCGGCAACACGTAGTCGCGGAACGTCTCGCGCAGCTTCAGCTTCTGCAGCTTGCCGGTCGCGGTGTGCGGCAGCGATTCGACGAACACGACGTCGTCGGGAATCCACCATTTCGCGACCTTGCCTTCGTAGAACGCGAGCAGCGCGTCGCGGCTCAGGTTCGCCCCTTCGCGCGGCACCACGACGAGCAGCGGGCGCTCGGTCCATTTCGGATGCGCACAGGCGATGCAGGCGGCCTCGGCCACGCCCGGGTGCGCAATCGCGACGTTTTCGATGTCGATCGAGCTGATCCACTCGCCGCCCGACTTGATCACGTCCTTGCTGCGGTCGGTGATCTGCAGGAAGCCGTCGGGATCGATCGTCGCGACGTCACCGGTCGGGAACCAACCGTCCGACAGCGGCGACGACTCGCCGCGAAAGTAGTGATCGATCACCCACGGGCCGCGCACCTGCAGTTCGCCGAATGCGACGCCGTCCCACGGCAGTTCGTGGCCGTCCTCGCCGACGATGCGCATGTCGACGCCGCAGATCACGCGCCCCTGCTTCTCGAGCAGCTTGCGCTGCGCGTCGACCGGCCGCTGCGACTGCGCCCAGTTGAGCTTCGCGAGCGTGCCGAGCGGCGACAGCTCGGTCATGCCCCATGCGTGAATCACGCGCACGCCGTATTCGTCCTCGAAGGTGCGCAGCATCGCGGGCGGGCACGCGGAGCCGCCGATCACCGTGCGGTTCAGCGTCGAGAAGCGCACGCCGGCCTCGCGCATGTAGTTGAGCAGGCCGAGCCACACGGTCGGCACGCCCGCGGAAAACGTCACGCGCTCGGCCTCCATCAACTGGTACAACGATTTCCCGTCGAGATCCTTGCCGGGCAGCACGAGCTTGCCGCCCGTGAGCGGCACCGCGTACGGCAGCCCCCATGCGTTGACGTGGAACATCGGCACGACGGGCAGCACGGCGTCCATCGCGGACAGGTTCATCGCGTCGGGCAGCGCGGCGCCGTATGCGTGCAGCACGGTCGAGCGGTGCGAATACAGCACGCCCTTCGGGTTGCCGGTCGTGCCCGACGTGTAGCACAGCCCCGACGCCTGCTGCTCGTCGAGGCGCGGCCAGTCGTAGCGGCCGTCCTCCGCTTCGACGAGCGTTTCGTAGCAGAGGAACGGCGTCGTGCCGGACGGGAGGTGCGCGGCGTCCGTCATCGCGACCCAGCCCTTCACGTGCGGGCATTGCGGCGCGATGGCCTCGACGAGCGGCGCGAAATTGATGTCGAAGAAGACGTAGCGGTCTTCCGCGTGATTGACGATGTACGCGATCTGCTCGGGAAAGAGGCGCGGGTTGATCGTGTGGCACACGGCACCCATGCCGCCGATCCCGTAATAGGCTTCCAGATGCCGGTAGCCGTTCCACGCCAGCGTACCGACGCGATCGCCGGTTTCGACGCCGAGCCGCGCGAGCGCCTGCGCCAGCTGCTTCGCGCGGCGCTCGCAATCGCGGTACGTGTAGCGATGCAGATCGCCTTCCACGCGCTTCGACACGATCTCCGTATCGCCGGCGTGCCGCGCGGCGTGAGAAATCAGCGAGGACACCAGCAACGGCATGTCCATCATCTGGCCCAGCAACGGCTTACCCATCGTCTTGTTCTCCGTGAGGATGCGAATCGGTGCCTCTGCGGCGCGCCCGTCAGCGGCCCCGGACGGGCTTGGCGCACGATGCGCGGGCCACCATGCGGGCGGCGCGGCGCCGTCTTACAATATCGGCTTACCCAGAGGCGCTCAACATGTCGTTTTCCCGAAGCGCAGCCGATGCGGCTGACACCCTCCCCGACCTCGCCGCCACGCTCGGCGAGCCCGGCACTGGCGCGTTCGTCTCGCTCGGCGACGCGTTTCATACGCGGCTGCCGGCCGCGCCGCTTGCCACGCCGTACGTCGTCGGCTTTTCCGACGAAGTCGCGCAACTACTCGACCTGCCGCCGTCGATCGCCGCGCAGCCCGGCTTCGCCGAGCTGTTCGCCGGCAACCCGACGCGCGACTGGCCCGCGCACGCGATGCCGTATGCATCGGTGTATTCCGGCCACCAGTTCGGTGTGTGGGCCGGCCAGCTCGGCGACGGCCGCGCGCTGACGATCGGCGAGCGCACCGGCACGGACGGCCGCCGCTACGAGCTGCAGCTGAAAGGCAGCGGTCGCACGCCTTACTCACGGATGGGTGACGGCCGTGCGGTGCTGCGCTCGTCGATCCGCGAATTCCTGTGCTCGGAAGCGATGCATCACCTCGGCATCCCGACCACGCGCGCACTGACGGTGATCGGTTCCGACCAGCCGGTGGTGCGCGAGGAGATCGAGACGTCGGCCGTCGTCACGCGCGTGTCGGAGAGCTTCGTGCGCTTCGGCCACTTCGAGCACTTCTTCTCGAACGATCGCCCCGACCAGCTGCGCCAGCTCGCCGATCACGTGATCGACCGCTTCTATCCGGATTGCCGCCGCGTCGACGATCCGTACCTCGCGCTGCTCGAAGCCGCGACGCTGCGCACGGCCGACCTCGTCGCGCAGTGGCAGGCCGTCGGCTTCTGCCACGGCGTGATGAACACCGACAACATGTCGATCCTCGGCGTGACGATCGACTACGGCCCGTTCGGCTTCGTCGACGCGTTCGACGCGAACCACATCTGCAACCACTCGGATACGAGCGGCCGCTACGCATACCGGATGCAGCCGCGCATCGCGCACTGGAACTGCTATTGCCTCGCGCAGGCGCTGTTGCCGTTGATCGGGCTGCAGCACGGCATCGCCGACGACGACGCGCGCGCCGAGCGTGCGGTGGAGGACGCGCAGGCCGTGCTCGCTAAGTTTCCGGAACGCTTCGGCCCCGCGCTCGAACGTGCGATGCGCGCGAAGCTCGGCCTGGCGCTCGAACGCGAGAACGATGCCGAGCTCGCCAACAAGCTGCTCGAGACGATGCATGCGAGCCACGCGGATTTCACGCTGACGTTCCGCCGGCTCGCGCAGATCTCGAAGCACGACGCGAGCCGCGACGCGCCCGTGCGCGACCTGTTCATCGACCGCGACGCGTTCGATGCGTGGGCGAACCTCTACCGCGCGCGGCTGTCCGAGGAAACACGCGACGACGCGGCACGTGCCGCCGCGATGAACCGCGTGAACCCGAAATACGTGTTGCGCAACCATCTGGCCGAAGTCGCGATCCGGCGCGCGAAGGAAAAGGATTTTTCGGAAGTCGAGCGGCTCGCGCAGATCCTGCGCCGCCCGTTCGACGAACAACCGGAGCATGAAGCGTACGCGGCGTTGCCGCCCGACTGGGCCGGGTCGCTCGAAGTGAGCTGCTCGTCCTGAGCCCCGACCCGCGCGTATCGACCGACCGATCAGGAGAACCCCACATGTCCCACGATTCAGACGACAAGACCTTCCCGTACGAGAAGGACGACGCCGAGCTGCGCCGCCGGCTCACGCCGATGCAGTACGAAGTCACGCAGCATGCGGCAACCGAGCGTGCGTTCACCGGCGAATACACCGACACCGAAGACGACGGCATCTACAAATGCGTCGTCTGCAGCACGCCGCTGTTCGAGTCCGGCGCCAAGTTCCACTCGGGCTGCGGCTGGCCCAGCTACTTCAAGCCGCTCAACGGCGAGGTGATCGACGAAAAGGTCGACTACTCGCACGGGATGGTGCGCGTCGAGGTGCGCTGCAACCACTGCGGTGCGCACCTCGGCCACGTCTTCGAGGACGGCCCGCGCGACAAGACCGGTTTGCGGTACTGCATCAATTCGGCTGCGTTAAACTTCGAGTCCCGACCCGAAAACGAATGAGCGGCGCCGGGCGGATCCGCGGGGCGCCCCTCGCGCCACCGCCCCGATCCGCTCCGGCGGTGCCTGGCGGGTCCCTACAACGGTGAAAGGCCGCGCAAGCGGCCTTTCACGCAGCTGCGAGCGCCATGAAATTCCTGTTCGATCTGTTTCCGATCATCCTGTTTTTTGCCGCCTTCAAGGTCTGGGGCATCTTTACCGCCACCGCCGTCGCGATCGTCGCGACGCTGGCCCAGGTCGCCTGGGTTGCCTTCCGGCACCGGAAGGTCGACACGATGCTGTGGGTCAGCCTCGGCGTGATCGTCGTTTTCGGTGGCGCCACCCTCGTCCTGCATGACGAGAAATTCATTCAATGGAAACCGACTGTGCTGTACTGGCTGTTTGCGATCGGGCTGCTCGCCGCGCGCTATGCGTTCGGCAACAACCTGATCGAGAAGATGATGGGCAAGCAGCTCACGCTGCCGCACCCCGTGTGGGACAAGCTGAACGTCGCCTGGGCGCTGTTCTTCGCGGTGCTCGGTGTCGCGAACCTGTACGTGGTGCACAACTTCACCGAATCGCAATGGGTGAACTTCAAGCTGTTCGGCACGACGGGCGCGATGGTCGTATTCATCATCCTGCAGAGCCTGTGGCTCACGAAATACCTGAAGGACGAGTGACATGACGGACGCCTTTCTCCACGCATCGCCCGACGAACGCATCGCGCTGATCGAAGCGCGCCTCACCGCGGCGCTCGCCCCGCTGTCGCTCACCGTGCGCGACGACAGCGCGCAGCACGCGGGCCACGCCGGCGCGTCCGCCGGCGGCCACTTCACGGTCACGATCGTGTCGGCCGCCTTCGCCGGCAAGCCGCGCGTCGCGCGGCACCGGCTGGTGTATGATGCGCTCGCTGATGCGATGCAGCGCGGCGTTCACGCGCTCGCGATCGTGGCTTACACGCCCGAAGAATTCAACGAATCTTCAATCTAGTCTCATTAGGAATTCCCGATGATCCTGAAATCCCCCCGCCTGTGGGTCGCGGCGGCTGCTTTTGCAGCGGCACCGGCATTTGCCCAGAACATCGCCGTCGTCAACGGCACGCCGATTCCGAAGTCGCGCGCCGACGCGATGGTTGCTCAGCTCGTCCAGCAAGGCCAGACCGACAGCCCGCAACTGCAGCAGGCCGTGCGCCAGGAACTCGTGAACCGCGAAATCCTGATGCAGGAAGCGATCCGCGAAGGCATCCCGAACCGTCCGGACGTGAAGGCGCAGGTCGCCGTCGCGCAGCAGACCGTCGTGCTGCGCTCGATGATCGAGAGCTTCCTGAAGAAGAACCAGCCGACCGACGCCGAAGTGAAGGCGCGCTACGACGACCTCGTCAAGGGCGCCGGCGGCAATCGCGAATACCACCTGCACCACATCCTCGTCAGTGACGAGCAGCAGGCGAAGGACCTGATCGCGAAGATCAAGGCCGGCGCGAAGTTCGAGGATCTCGCGAAGCAATACTCGAAGGATCCGGGTTCGGGCAAGAACGGCGGCGATCTCGACTGGTCCGACCCGAAGGCGTACGTACCGGAATTCGCGGCGGCGGCGCAGAAGCTGCAGAAAGGCCAGATGACCGACACGCCGGTGAAGACCCAGTTCGGCTGGCACATCATCCGTGTCGACGACATCCGCGACATCGCCCCGCCGCCGCTCGAGCAGGTGAAGGCGCAGATCGCGCAACAGCTCGTGCAGCAGAAGCTGCAGGCGTTCGAGGAAGGTCTGCGCCAGCAGGCAACTGTCAAGTAACGCCGGCACGCGCCGCACGCGCA
Organism: Burkholderia sp. HI2714; assembly: GCF_002223085.1. Lineage (NCBI taxonomy): Bacteria > Pseudomonadati > Pseudomonadota > Betaproteobacteria > Burkholderiales > Burkholderiaceae > Burkholderia > Burkholderia sp. HI2714. The sequence continues at coordinate 133,603 of NZ_NKFM01000021.1, forward strand.
TCGAAAAGCCGCTCTTCGGAGCGGCTTTTTTATTGCCCGCGCGCACCGCCTGCGGACGCGTCACGATGCGCTTGCAGCCCCGCAAAAGAAAAAGGCCGCTCCAAAGAGCGGCCTTACCCGTGCCGGATTCACGCGCATCGCAAGCGCAGCAGGCTACGCAGGATGGAACACGTCGTGATAGCGAACGTCACCCGACGGCCGCGGCGCCGAATCGTCGAGCGACAGCGCGAGGAAATACTCGGGCGGCACGCCCGGGAACACGATGTCGCCGGATGGCGCAAAGCCGAACCGCGTGTAGTACGCGGGTTCGCCGAGCAGCACGCAGCCGCGCGCGCCAAGCCGGCGCAACGCGTCGAGCCCCGTGCGCACCAGCCCCGCACCGATGCTCTGCCGCTGGCAACCGGGCAGCACCGCGAGCGGCGCCAGCCCGTACCAGCCCTGGCTGCCGGACGGCTCGCCGCCGATCGACACCGGCGAGAACGCAACGTGCCCGATCAGGCGGCCGTCGCGCTCCGCGACGAGCGAGACGCTCAACGCACCGTCCGCACGCAGCGTATCGACGATCCGCCGTTCGAACTGGCCGCCTTCCGGCTCGCCCGCGAACGCGGCGACGATCACGCGGCCGATCGCGTCGGCCTCGCTTGCACGCTCATCGCGCAGCGTGACGACCTCGACTGGCGCGTGCGGGTCGAACATCATCCCGATCAGCCGATCCAGCGGCGCGCGTTGCGGAACACGCGCATCCACGGGCTCGCTTCACCCCAGCTTTCCGGGTGCCAGCTCATCGCGACCGTACGATGCACACGCTCCATGTGCGGCATCAGCACCGAGAAGCGGCCGTCAGCCGTCGTGACCGACGTGATGCCGGCCGGCGAGCCGTTCGGGTTGAACGGATAGCGCTCGGTCGCTTCGCCGCGGTGGTCGACGTAACGCATCGCGACCGCGACGCGATCGATGTCGCCCTGCTGCGAGAAGTCCGCGTAGCCTTCGCCGTGCGCGACCGCGACCGGAATCCGCGAACCTTCCATCCCCGCGAAGAAGATCGACGGCGACTTCTCCACTTCGACGAACGAGAAGCGCGCCTCGAACTGCTCGGACTTGTTGCGTGTGAACTTCGGCCACGCATCCGCGCCCGGGATCATCGACGCGAGGCTCGACAGCATCTGGCAGCCGTTGCAGATGCCGAGCGCGAACGTGTCGGGACGCGCGAAGAAGGCCGAGAACATGTCGGCGAGGTTCGCGTTGAAGCGGATCGTCTTCGCCCAGCCTTCGCCCGCGCCCAGCACGTCGCCGTACGAGAAGCCGCCGCATGCGACCGCACCCGCGAAATCGGCGAGCGTGGCACGGCCGGCGAGCAGGTCGCTCATGTGCACGTCGTGTGCATCGAAGCCCGCGCGGTCGAACGCGTAGGCCGTTTCCAGATGCGAGTTCACGCCCTGCTCGCGCAGGATCGCGACGCGCGGCCGTGCACCCGTCGCGATGAACGGCGCGGCGATATCGTCGGCCGGATCGAAGCTCAGCACCGGCGAGATGCCCGGATCGGCCGCGTCGAGCAGCGCGTCGTATTCGGCATCCGCGCAGGCGGGGTTGTCGCGCAGGCGTGCGATGCGCCAGCTCACTTCGCTCCATGCGCGATGGAGTTCGATGCGCGGTGCGTCGAAGATCTTCTTCGCGTCGCGGTACACCTCGATCACGTCGCGATCGTTGACCGAGCCGATCACGTGCGAGCATGCCGACAGGCCGAACTCGCGCAGCGCGCCGAGCACCGCGTCGCGATCGGTCGCACGCACCTGCACGACGGCGCCGAGTTCCTCGGAGAACAACGCGCGCAGCGTGCGATCCTCGCGGCGGCCGCTCGTCTGCTTCGCCCAGTCCTTCGCGTCGCCGTAGTCGGATTCGTGATTCGGGTCGAGCGTCAGCATGTCGACGTTCAGCGACACGCCCGCGTGGCCCGCGAACGCCATTTCGCACACCGTCGCCCACAGGCCGCCGTCCGAGCGGTCGTGGTATGCCAGCAGCTTGTCTTGCGCATTGAGCGACTGGATCGCGTTGAAGAAGCGCTTCAGGTCTTCCGCATCGTCGACGTCCGGCGTCGTGTCGCCGACCTGCTGCGTGACCTGCGCGAAGATGCTGCCGCCCATCCGGTTCTTGCCGCGGCCGAGATCGATCGCGATCAGCACGCTGTCGCCCGCGTCGGCGATGCGACGCAGTTGCGGCGTCAGGTGACGGCGCACGTCCTCGACCGGCGCGAACGCGGAGATGATCAGCGACACCGGCGACACCACTTCCTTCGCGACGCCCTGCTCGTCCCACTTCGTCTTCATCGACAGCGAATCCTTGCCGACCGGGATGCCGATCCCGAGCGCCGGGCACAGCTCCATGCCGATCGCCTTGACCGTGTCGAACAGCGCGGCGTCCTCGCCGGCCGTGCCGCATGCCGCCATCCAGTTGGCCGACAGCTTCAGCTTGTTGAGCGACGCGATCGGCGCGCTCGCGATGTTCGTGATCGCCTCGCCGACCGCCATGCGGCCCGATGCCGGCGCGTCGATCACCGCGAGCGGCGTGCGCTCGGCCATCGTCATCGCCTCGCCCTTGAAGCCCGCGTAGTCGAGCGCGGTGACCGCGCAGTCGGCCACCGGCACCTGCCACGGGCCGACCATCTGGTCGCGCACCGACGTGCCGCCGACCGAGCGGTCGCCGATCGTGATCAGGAACGACTTGCTGCCGACCGTCGGGTGCTTCAGCACGTCGACCGCGACCGTCGACAATGCGATGCCCGTCACGTCGACCGGTGCACGCTCCGCCGTCACGCGCGTGACGTCGCGATGCATGCGCGGCGGCTTGCCGAGCAGCACTTCCATCGGCATGTCGACCGGGTATTCGTCGGCGCCCGTCGCCTCGTCGTCGACGAGCTTCAGCTGGCGTTCGTCGGTCGCGACACCGACCACCGCGAACGGGCAGCGCTCACGGGCGCAGATCGCCTCGAAGCGCGGCAGGTCGGCCGGCGCGATCGCCAGCACATAGCGCTCCTGCGCCTCGTTCGACCAGATTTCGCGCGGCGACAGGCCCGATTCCTCGAGCGCGACCTTGCGCAGCTCGAAGCGCGCGCCCTTGCCCGCACCGTCGACGATCTCGGGGAACGCGTTCGACAGGCCGCCCGCGCCGACGTCGTGGATGCTCAGGATCGGGTTTTCCGCGCCGAGCTGCCAGCAGCCGTTGATCACTTCCTGTGCGCGACGCTCGATTTCGGGGTTGCCGCGCTGCACCGAGTCGAAGTCGAGTTCGGCCGTGTTCGCGCCGGTCGCCATCGAGCTCGCGGCGCCGCCGCCCATCCCGATCCGCATGCCGGGGCCGCCGATCTGGATCAGCAGCGAGCCTGCCGGCACGTCGTGCTTGTGCGTATGCTGATCGGCGATGTTGCCGAGGCCGCCCGCGATCATGATCGGCTTGTGATAGCCGTGCACCTTCCCGCCGACGTTCTGCTCGTACACGCGGAAATAGCCGCCGAGGTTCGGACGGCCGAATTCGTTGTTGAACGCGGCGCCGCCGAGCGGGCCGTCGATCATGATCTGCAGCGGCGACGCGATGCGGTCCGGGCGGCCGTACGGGCCGTGCACATCGTTCGGGTTGCGCTCGGCCACCGGCTGCGCGGCGTCACGGTCGTTTTCCCACGGCTGGCGGGCATCGGGCAGATCGAGGTTCGACACGGTGAAGCCCGTGAGGCCGGCCTTCGGACGCGCACCGCGGCCCGTCGCGCCTTCGTCGCGGATCTCGCCGCCCGCGCCGGTCGCCGCCCCCGGGAACGGCGAGATCGCCGTCGGGTGGTTGTGCGTCTCGACCTTCATCAGTGTGTGCGTGAGCTCGGTGTGGCGGCCATAGCGCTCACCCGGTTCGCCGGCCGAGCCGGTATTGCGCGGGAACCAGCGCTCGGCTTCGGCGCCGACCATGATCGACGAGTTGTCCGAATACGCGACGATCGTGCCCTGCGGGTTCAGCTTCTCGGTGTTGCGGATCATCGCGAACAGCGACATGTCCTGCGCCTCGCCGTCGATCGTCCACTGCGCGTTGAAGATCTTGTGACGGCAGTGCTCGCTGTTCGCCTGCGCGAACATCATCAGTTCCACGTCGGTCGGGTTGCGTTCGAGCTTGCGGAACGCGTCGACCAGGTAGTCGATCTCGTCGTCGGCAAGCGCGAGGCCCAGCTCGACGTTCGCGCGCTCGAGCGCGCCGCGGCCGGCGCCCAGCACGTCGACGCTCGCGAGCGGCTTGGCCGGCAGTTCGTCGAACAGGTGCTTCGCGTCGTCGCGTGCCGCGACCACGCTTTCGGTCATGCGGTCATGCAGTGCGGCCGCGACGGCTGCGCGCGCGTCGTCCGACAGCGCCTTCTTGCCGCCGAGCAGGCCCGACTTCAGCGTGACCGTGAATTCGACGCCGCGCTCGATGCGGCGCACCTGCGTGAGGCCGCAGTGCTGCGCGATGTCGGTCGCCTTGCTCGCCCACGGCGAGACCGTGCCGAAGCGCGGCAGCACGACGAAGGTCTCGGCCGTGCCCTTCTCGGCCGCCGGCTCGAACGGCGCGCCGTAGTGCATCAGCGCGTCGATGCGCGCGCTGTCGTCGGCCGACAGCGGCTCGGCCGCATTGACGAAGTGCAGGAACTGCCCGCGCACCGCGACGATGTTGGCGTCGATTTGCTTGAGCGTGTCGAGCAGACGGGTTTGACGGAAATCGGAGAGGGCCGAAGCGCCGGGAAAACACGAGAAGTGAGCCATGGGCTGGACTGACGTCGATGAGTCGCGCGAGGTGGCGACGTGGGGCGAAAGGAAGGCCGTAATTATACCCGGAAGTCGGTCGCCCCAGACCGGCCAATCGGTAGCCTGCATGCACCGCAACGGTGCCGCGGCGTGCGCGGCGCACGGCACGCCCGCCGGGCCGCCCGCGCGGGCGCGGCAGCCGGCGGCCGTGGCGCGGCTGCACGGTCCGTGCTCGCCCGGCGCCGGTTCCCGCGATTTTGGCGCTATCATTCCGGGTTCACCGGGCCGGGGCCCTCAGCGAATTCTCACCGGGCGGCGCACGCGCGCCGCCCGTCATCGAAGCAATCCATGGATGTCATCGTCATCGGCGGCGGAATCAGCGGCGTCGCCACCGCCTACCAGTTGCGCGCGGCCGGCCATCGCGTGTGCGTGGTCGAACGTCACGCCACCGTCGCGCAGGGTGCGACCTACGGCGACGGCGGCGCGCTGCTGCCGAGCCCGCTCGACGTCTGGTTCGGCCCGACCTTCATGCGCCAGCGCCAGCCGCGCGACAGCGGCATCGTCTACAAGCCGGGCTTCAACGGCGGCGTGCGCCGCTTCGTCAAGCAGCTCGGCACGCTGCGCGAACCCGACGCGTTCGCCGCCCAGTACGCGCGGCTGCGCCCGCTGATCGATGCATCGCGCGACACGCTCGCCGACATCGAGACGCGCCTCGAACTCGAATTCGAACAGAAGCCCGGCATCCTGCACGTGGTGCGCGATCCGCGCGACTGGGAGGCGATGCAGCCCGCGCTCGACCTGTTGCGCACGCTCGACCAGCCGTACCGCCTGCTCTCCGCCGACGAATGCGCGGCGCTCGAGCCGTCGGTGCCGGCCGAGCCCGGCTTCGCCGGCGGCGTGCTGCTCGAATCCGAACGTACCGGCAATTGCCCGCTGTTCGCGAAACTGGTCAAGCAGACGCTCGACGAGCATGGTGTGCAGTTCCGCTTCGGCGCGGAAGTCGCCGCGATCCGCGTCGATACCGGCCGTGCCGCGGTCGAGCTCGTCCCGCCCGGCGACCGGCGCGCGTCGAACGCACGCGAGGTCGACGTGATTTCCGCCGATGCGATCGTGGTCGCCGCCGGCGCCGGCAGCCTGCCGCTGCTCGACCGGCTCGGCTGGCGCCTGCCGCTGCACCCGGTGCGCGTCCATACGCTCACCGCGCCGGTCGCCTACGAAGAACACGCACCGCACCTGAACGTCATCGATTCGATCAAGCGGATCTCGATCACGCGCACCCACCAGCGGCTGCGCGTCGGCGGCGGCGCCGTACTGCAGAGCCTGCCCGACACCGCGAAGCCGCTCGCCGAGCCGCTGTCCGAGGCCGCGCTCGCACTGCTCGGCCAGGCCGTCCACGACTGGGTGCCCGGCGCCGCGCGGATCTCGGCCGCATTGTCGTGGCAAGGCACGCAGCTGCTGTCACCGGACGGCCTGCCGGTCGTCGGTCCGACCCCGCATCCGCGCGTATTCGTCAATTTCGGGCACGGTCCGGCCGGCTGGGGGCTCGCATGCGGGTCTGCTAAAGTGGTGACCGACTATCTGGGCGGCGACGTGCAGCACTGGCCCGCCGACACGCTCGCCGCACTGCGCGCCGGGCGCTTCACGACCTGACCGCCGCGGGCCCGTTCCCGGCGGCCTCCTAGCCAGCCGCCACGACCCCGCGATGACCGTTACCCATCCGCTCCCCGACTCCGATCCGATCGCGCTGCTGCGCGTCGCCGACCTGCGCACGGCCGAAACCGACGCCGCGGCGGCGCTGCCGCCGCATGCGCTGATGGGTCGCGCCGGCACCGCCGCCGCGCACTGGCTGTCCGAGCGCATGGCCGGCGACGACCGCCCCGTGTGGTTCGCAGTCGGCCCGGGCAACAACGGCGGCGACGCGCTGGTTGCCGCCGCTCACCTCCAGCAGCTTGGCGTCGCCACGCAAGCGTGGATGCCGGTGCCGGTAAAACCGGACGACGCGCAATGGGCGCTCGGCCTCGCGCGCGCAGCCGGCGTACCGCTGTCCGCCACGCCGCCTGCTTCGCTGGACGGCTATGCATGGGTCGTCGACGGGCTGTTCGGCATCGGTCTCGGCCGCGCGCTCGACGGCGCATTCGCCGAGCAGGCCCAGCGCATCGCCGCGCATGCGCGCAGCGGCGGCCACGTGCTCGCACTCGATGTCCCGAGCGGGCTCGACAGCGATACGGGCCAGATCGTCGGCGCAGGTGTCGCCGTCGCCGCCACCCATACGCTCACGTTCATCGCCGCGAAGCCGGGCCTCTACACGGGTGAAGGCCGCGATCTCGCCGGCGAAATCGACGTCGCATCGCTCGACGTCGCGCCGCCCACTACGCCGGCCATCGTGCTGAACGCGCCTGCGCGCTTCGCCGCTGCCCTGCCCGCGCGCGCATTCGCGTCCCACAAGGGCACGTTCGGCAGTCTCGCCGTGCTCGGCGGCGACACGGGCATGTGCGGCGCGCCGATTCTGGCCGCCCGCGCCGCGCTGTTCGCCGGTGCCGGCAAGGTGCACGTCGGCTTCCTCGGCGCCGGCGCACCGCCGTACGACCCGCCGTTCCCCGAACTGATGCTGCATCCGGCCGACGGCCTCGATCTCGACGCGATGACTGCCATCGCGGCCGGCTGCGGGCTGGGCACGCGCGAGGCCGCGGCGACGCTCGTGCGCGACGTGCTCGCACACGATGCCGTGACGCTGCTCGATGCCGATGCACTGAACCTCGTCGCGACGCATGCGGATCTCGCGACCGCCGTCGCCACGCGCGGTACGCGCGGCAATCCGTGCGTGCTGACGCCGCATCCGCTCGAAGCCGCGCGGCTGCTCGGCAGCGACACGGCGACGGTCCAGCGCGACCGCGTCGCAGCCGCGCAGGCGCTTGCGACTCGTTATGCGGCGCGTGTCGTGCTGAAAGGCTCGGGCACGGTGATTGCGGCGCCCGACGGCCGCGTGACGATCAATCCGACCGGCAACGCGGCGCTCGCCACGGGCGGCACCGGCGACGTGCTCGGCGGCCTGATCGGTGCGTTGCTCGCGCAGCGCGTCGCACCGTACGAGGCGGCGCTGGCGGGCGTGTACCTGCACGGCCTCGCGGCCGACACGCTGACCGCACACGGCACCGGCCCGGTCGGACTCACGGCCGGCGAACTCGCGCCGATGGTGCGCACGCTGATCAATCGCCTTTTTTACGCGTCGCCGCGCGCCGACACATAAGGCCGCTATACTGACTGCCCCGCCGCACGGCGGGCCCTCTCGTCCGCCGGCCTTCCGATCCCGATGAGCCGGCGCGGCATTCCTCCCGATTCACGCTTCACTCGAACCGCCATGACGCTGAATTCGCTCCCCGCCTGGACTGCCCTTCAATCCCACTTCGAGCAAATCCGCCATGCTCGCCTGCGCGACTGGTTCGCGCCGGAAAACGACCACGCGCCGACGCGTGCCGAACGCTTCACGCTCGCGGGCGGCGGCCTCGCGGCCGATTTCTCGAAGAACCGCATCAACGACGAGACGCTGCGCCTGCTCGTGCAACTCGCGCGCGACGCGGGCGTCGAAGCACGCCGCGACGCGATGTTCGCGGGCGAGATCGTCAACCCGACCGAAGGCCGTGCCGCGCTGCACACCGCGCTGCGCGCGACCGATCCGCAAGCGCCGTTCCACGCACAGATCAGCGCCGAGCGCGCGAAGATGGCGACCTTCGCGCGCGCCGTGCGCAGCGGCACGTGGACGGGCTACACCGGCAAGCGCATCCGCCACGTGATCAACATCGGCATTGGCGGCTCCGATCTCGGGCCGAAGATGGTCGTGCATGCGCTGCACCACGTCGCGACGCCTGAGATCACCACGCACTTCGTGTCGAACGTCGACGGCGCCGATCTCGCACGCGTGCTCGAACAGGTCGATCCCGAGGAAACGCTCGCGATCATCGTGTCGAAAACGTTCACGACGCTCGAGACGATGACGAACGCACGCTCGCTGCGCGACTGGTTCGTCGCACGCGGCTGCCCCGAGGACGCGCTCGCGAAGCACTTCGTCGGCGTGTCGGCGAACCCGGCCGAAGTCGTGAAGTTCGGCATCGCCGCGGACAACGTGTTCGAAATGTGGGACTGGGTCGGCGGCCGTTACTCGCTGTGGTCGGCAGTCGGCCTGTCGATCATGATCGCGATCGGCCCCGAGCAATTCGACGAACTGCTGGCCGGCGCGAACGACATGGACCGTCATTTCCGCGAAGCGCCGCTCGAGCGCAACCTGCCCGTGCTGCTCGGCCTGATCGGCATCTGGTACCGGAATTTCTTCGGTTCGCAGAGCTATCTCGTCGCACCGTATTCGGAAGCGCTGCACTACCTGCCGTCGTACCTGCAGCAGCTCGAAATGGAGAGCAACGGCAAATCCGCGCGCCTGGACGGCACCTTCGTCGATTACCCGACCTCCGCCGTCACGTGGGGCGAGCCGGGCACCAACGGCCAGCACGCGTTCTTCCAGATGCTGCACCAGGGGCCGACGATCGTACCGATCGACTTCATCGCGGTGCTGACGCCCGAGCATCCGCTCGCGAGCCATCATCCGAAGCTGCTGGCGAACTGCTTTGCGCAGAGCGAGGCGCTGATGCTCGGCCGCACGCTCGACGAAGCGCGCAAGGTCGCGGGGCCGGGCAAAGAGGCGCTCGCGCCGCATCTGACGTTCCCCGGCAACCGCCCGACGACGACGCTGCTCGTCGATGCGCTGACGCCGCGCACGCTTGGCGCGCTGATCGCGCTGTACGAACACAAGGTACTCGTGCAGGCAACGGTGTGGGACATCAATCCGTTCGACCAGTGGGGTGTCGAGCTCGGCAAGATTCTCGGCAAGGTGGTGGAAGCCGACCTGACGGCCGAGTCGGTCGATCCGGCCAAGCACGACTCGTCGACCACCGCGCTGATCGAGCGCGCCCGCGCGGCGCTGAAGCGCTGATGCGCTGAGGTATCGGCGTCATGCAGATGCCGGCCGCGCAGCCCTGCCCGCGCGGCCGGCCGCTCAATTCAGGTGCCGCGCTGCTCCGCGTGCGGCTCGACGATGCGTCCGGCGTCGATCGTCACGGTCGTCGCGCAGCGGCGTGCGAGTTCGACATCGTGCGTGACGAGCACGAGCGTGGCGCCATGCATGCGGTTCAGTTCGAACATCAGGTCGATGACCGCATGGCCCGTAGCCGCATCGAGGCTGCCGGTCGGCTCGTCGGCGAACAGGATCGCCGGGTGCGTGACGAATGCGCGCGCAAGCGCGACGCGCTGCTGCTCGCCTCCGGACAACAGCTTCGGATAATGCGCGGTGCGCTCGCCGAGACCGACCTGCACGAGCAGCGCCCGGGCACGATCGGCTGCTTCACGCGCGCTGATGCCCCCCTGCAGCTCGAGCGGCAGCATCACGTTCTCGAGCGCCGTCAGGTGCGGCATCAACTGGAACGACTGGAACACGAAGCCGACTGCACCGTTGCGCAGCGCCGCACGCGCATCCTCGTCGAGCTGGTCGAGCGCGCGACCGAGCAGGCGAACCGCGCCGCTCGTCGCGCTGTCCAACCCGGCAAGCAGGCCGAGCAGCGTCGATTTACCCGACCCCGACGCACCGACGATCGCGAGGCTGCTGCCCGGCTGCACGGCGAGCGTGATGCCGTCGAGGATCGTCAGCTCGCCCGTTGCATCGGCGACCCGCTTGCATACGTCATGGACTTCGATGATCGGATCGGTAATCTTGAACATGGACACGACATTTCGCTGGAAAAGACGCGCGGCGGTCGCCGCGCTGCTGGGCACCCTGCTCGCTGCCGCCGTGCCGGCACGCGCGGCAACGACGCCGGCCGCGACATCGGGCCAGCCCGTGATCGTCGTGCTCGGCGACAGCCTGTCGGCCGAATACGGACTGCCGCGCGACTCCGGCTGGGTGGCGTTGCTGCGGCAACGACTCACGACCGAGCGAATCGATTATAGCGTCGCGAACGCCAGCGTCAGCGGCGACACCACGAGCGGCGGCCGCGCGCGGCTACCTGCGGTGCTGCAGCGGCTCAAGCCATCGATCGTCGTCGTCGAGCTCGGTTCGAACGATGCGCTGCGCGGCGTGCCGCTCGCCACGACCGAGCAAAACCTGCGCGACATCATCGCCGGTGCGCGACAGGCGCGGGCAAAGGTCGTGCTGGTCGGCATGTATGTGCCACCCAATTACGGCCCCGACTACACACAGAAGTTCCACGCCGTCTATACGCGGCTGTCGAAGGATCTCGGCGTGCCGCTCGTGCCGTTCCTGCTGGCCGGCATCGAGAACAAGCCCGAGATGTTCCAGGCCGACCAGATGCATCCCGCGCAGCAGGCGCAGGGCATTCTGCTCGACAACGTCTGGCCCGCGTTGAAGCCGCTGCTCGGCAAGCCGCGCGGCTGACGATACCGCCCCGCCGGAAAACAAAAAGCCCCGCGTGAAGCGGGGCTTTTTGTTGCATGCGAAACGACGCTCAGTTGTCGCCGTCCTGCGACTGGCTGGCCGTCGAGCCGTACAACTTCACCTTCGAGCGATCGCGCAGTGCGGCGAGATACGCTTCGCCTTCGCTCTGCGCGTCGACCTGCGCCATCTGCTGCTGCGCGGCGGCCAGTTGCTGCGGATCGACCGCCGAACCCGGGATCACCGCGTTCACACGGTAGATCGCGTAGCCGTCCGCGCCGAGATCGACACCGACGTACGCCGGCAGCGTCTTCGCATCGACCTTGTACACGGCGCTCAGTGCAGCCGGCGTCAGGCCCTGCGACTGCGTGCGCGACACCTTCTGCGCGGCCGCGAACCCGTCGGCCGACTTCGACTTCTGCAGTTCGGCAAGCTTCGCCGCGCCGTCCTTCTTCGCGAGTTCCGCAGCCTGTTCGGCAACGACCTTCTGGCGCACGACGTCCTTGATCGCGTCGAGCGCGGGCACGGCGGCCGGCTTGTAGTCGGTCACGCGCGCCGAGATCAGCGTGTTGTTGCCGACGTCGATCGCCTGCGTGTTGTTCTGGTTCTTCACCGCGTCGTTCGCGAATACGGCGGCCAGGAACTTCGGATTGTTCAACGGGCTCGTCGCCGGCAGCTGCGGATTCGGCGTCGGCGTGACGGTGGCCGTCTGGATCGTCAGCTTGTACTTGTCCGCGGCCGGCTGCAGCGTCTTCGCCTTTTCGTAGACGGTGGACGTGAAGCCTTCCGCGTTGTCCGTGAACGCCTTCGATGCGTACTGCTGCTTCAGGGCGACTGCGATTTGGTCCTTCACGTCGGCGAACGGCTTGATGGCGGCCGGCTTCACTTCCGTTGCCTTCAGGATGTGGAAGCCGAGATCCGACTGCACGACACCGCTCACGTCGCCCTGCTTGAGCGCGAACGCGGCATCGTCGAACGCCTTGCCGCCCGCCGTCGAGCCGCGCGCGATGAAGCCGAGGTCGCCGCCCTTCGCTGCCGACGGTGCGTCCTGCGAGCTCTTCTGCGCGATCTGCGCGAACTGGTCCGGATGCGCCTTCACGTCGGCCAGCAGCTGCTCGGCCTTCGTCTTCGCTGCTGCCTTGTCGGCCGCGCTTGCGCTGCCCGGCGCGGCGATGAAGATGTGGCTCACGCGAACCTGCGCTTCGGTGCGGAAGTGCGTCGGGTTGTCGTCGTAGAACTTCTTGATGTCCGCATCGGTCGGCTGCGTGCTCGCGGCTGCTGCGGCGGGCGAATAGACCAGGTACTGGATCGTCGCGGTCTCCGGCGTCGCGAAGCTCTGCTTGTGCGCGTCATAGTACGCGGCGAGCTGCGCATCGGTCGGCTGGACCTTCGCGGCGAAGTCGCTCGTCTTCAGCACGAGCGCCTGCACTTCGCGCTGCTGCGCGGCGAGTTCGGACAGGCGTTGCGCGAGGCTCTTCGGCGTGAATGCGCTCGACACGATGCTGGCCGGAATCTGTTGCAGCGAGAGGCTGTAACGCACGCGCTCCTGATACTGTTCGGGCGTCATCCCCTGGAACGACAGCAGTTGCGCATAGCGCTCGACGTCGATCGAGCCGTCGGGCTTCTTCAGCGACGCGATCATCGGGTCGCTCATCAGCGCGTCGCGCACCGCGTTGTCGGATGCGGTCAGGTGCAGACGTTGGGTCTCGTCGGCCAGCACGCGTTGCTGGATCAGGCCGTCGAGCACCTGCTTGCGGTGCTCGGGCGTATCGAACATCTTGATGTCGAACTGCCCGCCGAGCGCCTGACGCGCCTGGTCGATCTGCTGGCGGAACGCGCCGTCGAATTCGACCCGCGTGATCTTGTGCCCGTTGACTGCCGCGACGTTCGCGCTGTCGTCGAAGAAGCCGCGGAAGCCTTGGATCCCGACGAAACCCAGCCCCGGCAACACGATCAGGAGCAGGAGCGCCATCATCAGGCGCTGGTGATTACGGAAGAAATCGAGCATGCGTGACGGGAAAATTGGACAAAACGACCGATATTACAACATACGGGGTGGGACGGGAGAAAAGCAGACGTACTGCGGGCGAGTACGGCGCGGCAAACAGGCGCACAAAACGAAAATGCCCGCACAAGGCGGGCACTTTCGTTTGTTTGGCGGAGCGGACGGGACTCGCCTACATCCTGCAGGCCGCGGCTGCGCTTGCAAGCGCAGCCCTTCGAGTCCCGCCGGAAGCTGCGCAGGCAGCTTCCTCCACTCCGCAGTCACGCGCCCGCCAGCGGGCACAATCGGAAACGCAAATGAAAAAGCCCGCACAAGGCGGGCTTCTTCATTTTCTGGCGGAGCGGACGGGACTCGAACCCGCGACCCCCGGCGTGACAGGCCGGTATTCTAACCGACTGAACTACCGCTCCTTGGTCTGGCTGAATCAGGAAACTGGTGGGTGCTGAGGGGTTCGAACCCCCGACCTACGCCTTGTAAGGGCGCCGCTCTACCAGCTGAGCTAAGCACCCGTTTCCGATTCGTTCTGGCTGCGATCTGCGTTTCGGCATCAACAACCAGCGAGCCCGCAAGTTTAATTCATCCCCGATCATTTTGCAAAGCCCTGACGCGAATTTTTTAAACGTCCGCGCACACGATTCGGCTACGCATAAAAAAACCCGCGGCCATGCCGCGGGTTTCGTGAACAACCGTCAGGAACGACGGTGTCCCGATGCTTAGTGCTTGACGAATTCCGTCGAGCCGGCATCCTTCGCCGCATCGGCGACCGGTGCCGCCGCCTTCGCCTCTTCTTCCGGCGGCAGCGGGGTCGGCGAACGCTCGAGCGCGAGTTCCAGCACCTTGTCGATCCAGCGGACCGGCACGATCTCGATCGCGTTCTTCACGTTGTCCGGAATCTCGGCGAGATCCTTCACGTTCTCTTCCGGGATCAGCACGAGCTTGATGCCACCGCGATGCGCCGCGAGCAGCTTCTCCTTCAGGCCACCGATCGGCAGGACTTCACCACGCAGCGTGATTTCGCCCGTCATCGCGACATCGGCACGCACCGGGATACCCGTCAGCACCGACACCAGCGCGGTCGTCATCGCACCGCCCGCGGACGGACCGTCCTTCGGCGTCGCGCCTTCCGGCACGTGGATGTGGATGTCCTGCTTCTCGAACGCTTCGTCCTTGATGCCGAGACGACGCGAGCGCGAGCGCACGACCGAACGTGCTGCCTCGACCGACTCCTTCATCACGTCGCCGAGCGAACCCGTACGGATCACGTTGCCCTTGCCCGGCATCACCGCGGCTTCGATCGTCAGCAGATCGCCACCGACTTCCGTCCACGCGAGGCCCGTCACCTGACCGACCTGGTTTTCCTTCGCCGCGAGGCCGAAGTCGTACTTGCGTACGCCGAGGAACGTATCGAGGTTTTCGCCGTCGACCTTGATCGCGCCCGATGCCTTCTTCAGCAGCAGCATCTTCACGACCTTGCGGCAGATCTTCGACACTTCCCGCTCGAGCGAACGCACACCGGCTTCACGCGTGTAGTAGCGGATGATGTCGCGGATCGCCTGCTCGGTGACCTCGATCTCGCCTTCCTTCAGCCCGTTGTTCTTCTTCTGCTTCGGCAGCAGGTAACGCTGGGCGATGCTGACCTTCTCGTCTTCCGTGTAACCCGACAGACGGATCACTTCCATCCGGTCGAGCAGCGGCGGCGGGATGTTCAGCGAGTTCGACGTCGCGACGAACATCACGTCCGACAGGTCGAAGTCGACTTCGATGTAGTGGTCGGCGAACGTGTGGTTCTGTTCCGGATCGAGAACTTCGAGCAGCGCCGACGACGGATCGCCGCGGAAATCCATGCCCATCTTGTCGACTTCGTCGAGCAGGAAGAGCGGATTGCGCACGCCGACCTTCGTGAGGCTCTGCAGGATCTTGCCCGGCATCGAACCGATGTACGTGCGGCGGTGGCCACGGATCTCGGCCTCGTCACGCACGCCGCCGAGCGCCATCCGGACGAACTTGCGGTTCGTCGCGCGGGCGATCGACTGGCCGAGCGAGGTCTTGCCGACGCCCGGGGGCCCGACGAGGCACAGGATCGGCGCTTTCACCTTGTCGACGCGCTGTTGGACCGCGAGATACTCGAGGATGCGTTCCTTCACCTTCTCGAGGCCGAAGTGATCCTCGTCGAGCACCTGCTCGGCGTTCGACAGGTCGTTGTTGACCTTGCTCTTCTTGCGCCACGGCAGGCCGATCAGCGTGTCGATGTAGTTGCGCACGACGGTGGCTTCCGCCGACATCGGCGACATCAGCTTCAGCTTCTTCAGCTCGGCGTCGGCCTTCTTCTTCGCTTCCTTCGGCATGCGTGCGGCGTTGATGCGCTTCTCGAGCTCCTCGAGATCCGCACCCTCTTCGCCTTCGCCCAGTTCCTTCTGGATCGCCTTGACCTGTTCGTTCAGGTAGTACTCGCGCTGGCTCTTTTCCATCTGGCGCTTCACGCGCCCGCGGATGCGCTTTTCGACCTGGAGGATGTCGATCTCGGCTTCGAGCTGCGCGAGCAGGTGCTCGAGGCGCTCGATGACCGGGAACATCTCGAGGATGTGCTGCTTCTGGTCGAGCTTAAGCGGCAGGCGCTCGGCGATCATGTCGGCGAGGCGGCCCGCTTCGTCGATACCCGACAGCGACGTGAGGATCTCCGGCGGGATCTTCTTGTTCAGCTTCACGTACTGGTCGAACTGCGACACGATCGCGCGGCGCAGCGCTTCCGTTTCAGCGCTGTCGGCATGATCGGGCTCGAGCGGCATCACTTCGCAGGAGAATTGCGTTTCCTGCTCTTCGATCGACAACGCCTTCGCGCGCTGCAGGCCCTCGACGAGCACCTTCACGGTGCCGTCCGGCAGCTTCAGCATCTGCAGGATGTTGGCGATACAACCGACCTCGTACATGTCCTTTTCGGTCGGTTCGTCCTTGGCCGCGGTTTTCTGGGCGACGAGCATGATGTGCTTGCCGCCTTCCATCGCTGCTTCGAGGGCCTTGATCGATTTCGGCCGGCCCACGAAGAGCGGAATCACCATGTGCGGGAAAACGACGACATCCCGCAGCGGCAGCAGCGGGAGCGTGATGCGTTCCGGCGGGAGAAGTTGGGTGCCTGACATTTCATTTCCCCATGAGTGGAATCAATTGTTCGGTAATTGAGGCCGCCACAACGAATTGCAAGCCTTCAAGTGCGGGAAATATTCGGTAAGAAAGTAACCACCGCGTGTCGAGTCAGAGTTACCCACAAGATAAACGAAAAAAAGCCGCCCACGGTCTCATGAACGGCCTTTTTCGCAGAACATCGTCGGCAAGCCGGTCAGTTCGAACCCGCCACCTTCGGCGTGTCCTCGTAGATCAGCAAAGGCTTGCCGTCGCCATCGATGACGTTCTCGTCGATGATGACCTTGCTGACCCCTTTCATCGTCGGCAGTTCGTACATCACGTCGAGCAACGCCTGTTCGATGATCGAACGCAAACCGCGCGCGCCGGTCTTGCGGCGGATCGCCTTGCGGGCGACTGCCTGCAGTGCGCCCGGCCGGATCTCCAGCTCGACGCGCTCCATCGCGAACAGCTTGTGATACTGCTTGACGAGCGCGTTCTTCGGCTCGACCAGGATCTTCATCAGCGCGGCTTCATCGAGCTTGCCGAGCGTCGCGACCACCGGCAGGCGGCCGATCAATTCGGGGATCAGACCGAATTTGATCAGGTCTTCCGGCTCCGTCTCGCGCAGCACTTCGCCCGCGTCGCGCTCCTGCTTGCTCTTGACCGTCGCGCCGAAGCCGATACCGGTTTTCTCGGTACGGTCGGTGATCACCTTTTCGAGGCCGTCGAATGCGCCACCGCAAATGAACAGGATGTTGGTCGTGTCGACCTGGATGAAATCCTGGTTCGGGTGCTTGCGACCGCCCTGCGGCGGCACCGACGCCATCGTGCCCTCGACGAGCTTCAGCAGCGCCTGCTGGACGCCCTCGCCCGACACGTCGCGCGTGATCGACGGGTTGTCCGACTTGCGGCTGATCTTGTCGATTTCGTCGATGTAGACGATCCCGCGCTGGGCCTTGTCGACCTCGTAGTTGCAGTTCTGCAACAGCTTCTGGATGATGTTCTCGACGTCCTCGCCGACGTAGCCGGCTTCGGTCAGCGTCGTCGCATCGGCGATCACGAACGGCACGTTGAGCAACCGCGCGAGCGTCTGCGCGAGCAGCGTCTTGCCGGAGCCCGTCGGGCCGATCAGCAGGATGTTGCTCTTCGACAGCTCGACGTCGTCCTTCTTGTCGAGATGCTTCAGGCGCTTGTAGTGGTTGTACACGGCCACCGCGAGGATTTTCTTCGCACGCTCCTGACCGATCACGTACTGATCGAGGATGTCGCGAATTTCCTGCGGGCTCGGGAGATCCGACCGGGACAGGCTGGCCTCGACGCCGGCGGCAGCCGCCTCGTCGCGAATGATTTCGTTGCAGAGGTCGATACATTCATCGCAGATGAACACCGACGGGCCCGCGATGAGTTTTTTCACCTCATGCTGGCTTTTCCCGCAAAACGAGCAATACAACAGCTTCTCGCTGTTCGAACCTTTTTTGTCCGCCATGAATGTAGAGCCTCCGGACAGGTAAATGACATGATACGCCGATTGCTCCGGACGCCGCGCCTAGGGCGCGACCGGAGCCGGCTGGATGCGCTTGCCGCAGATGCTCAGGGCACTCGGGACGTTTGAGGGCGCCGCCCGAATCGGGGCGGCACCCCGTTTAAGCTCACGGGCGCTTCAACAGCACCTGATCGATCAGCCCGTACGCCTTCGCGTCCTCGCTCGACATGAAGTTATCACGGTCGGTGTCGCGCGCGATGCGCTCGACGTCCTGGCCCGTGTGCTGCGCGAGCAACTGGTTCAGCCGCTCCTTCAGGTAGAGGATTTCGCGTGCCTGGATCTCGATGTCGGATGCCTGGCCGCGTGCGCCGCCGAGCGGCTGGTGAATCATCACACGCGAGTTCGGCAGCGCGAAACGCTTGCCCTTCGCACCCGACGCGAGCAGGAACGCACCCATGCTGGCCGCGAGACCCATGCACAGCGTCGACACGTCCGGCTTGATGAACTGCATCGTGTCGTAGATCGCCATGCCGGCCGACACCGACCCGCCCGGGCTGTTGATGTACAGGCTGATGTCCTTGTCGGGATTCTCGCTCTCGAGGAACAGCAACTGCGCGACCACGAGGTTGGCGGTCTGGTCGTTCACTTCGCCGACCATGAACACCAGGCGCTCCTTCAGGAGACGCGAGTAGATATCGTACGAACGCTCGCCGCGGCCGCTCGTTTCGACGACGATCGGCACCAGCCCCAGCGCTTGCGCCTCGAAACCCTGCGGCGCGTTCGAAGCAAGCATGTCCAGCAATTCAGCGCGAGTGATCATTCAATGAACCTTGTTCGAATGGAAAATTGAACGGAAGGAAGCCGCCCGCTCAATCGCCATATTAATGGCAACCGTGCGCTTGACGTAAAAACGGCGTGCGGGCCGTCGCTCCGACAGCCGGCACGCCGCTAGAGCAACACTTACGCTTGCGCCGATGCGCTCGCGAGTGCTTCGAAGCTCACTTCCTTGTCCGTCACCTTCGCCTTGCCCAGCACGAAATCGACGACGTTGCTTTCAACGACGAACGCTTCCATCTCGGCGAGGCGCTGCTGGTTCGAATAATACCAGCGGACCACTTCCTTCGGGTCTTCGTAGCTCTTCGCGAACTCGTCGACTTCCGCGCGGATCTGTTCCGGCTTCGCTTCGAGGCCGTTCGACTTCACGAGCTCGGCCAGCACGAGGCCCAGCTTCACGCGGCGTTCTGCCTGCTCGGTGAACATCTCGGCCGGGATCGGTGCGTCCTTCGCGTTCGGCACGCCGCGCTGCGCCAGGTCCTGGCGAGCCATTTCGACGAGGCGTTGCTGGTCCTGCTCGATCAGCGCCTTCGGCACGTCGAGTTCGGAGATCTTCAGCAGCGCGTCCATCACCTGGTTCTTGACGATCGACTGCGTGCGACGCTTCGCTTCGCGCTCGAGGTTTTCCTTGATCTCGGCGCGCATCTTCGTGAGGTCGCCGTCTTCGATGCCGAGCGACTTCGCGAATTCCGCGTCGATTTCCGGCAGGTGCGGCCACTCGATCTTCTTCATCGTGACCGTGAACTGCGCCGTCTTACCCGCGACGTCCTTGCCGTGGTAGTCCTCTGGGAACGCCAGGTCGAACGTGCGCGATTCACCTGCCTTCAGGCCCAGTGCAGCCTTTTCGAATTCCGGCAGCATGCGGCCTTCGCCAAGCACGAACGGGAAATCTTCGGCCGTGCCACCCTGGAACGCGACGTCGTCGATCTTGCCGACGAAGTCGACCGTCACGCGGTCGCCGTCCTTGGCTGCGGTGTCCGCGCCGCCGTCGCCGTGCTCGCCGGCTTCGCCGCGTGCGTGGTAGTGCACGCGTTGCTTGCGCAGGATGTCCAGCGTGCGGTCGATTTCGGCGTCGCCGATCGACGTCGTCGAGCGCTCGACTTCAGCCGTCGCCAGATCGCCGATCTTCACTTCCGGGTACACCTCGAACGTTGCGTCGAACGCGTATGCACCTTCAGCCTGCTCCTGCTTCGGCTCGAAGCTCGGCTGGCCAGCGACGCGCAGGTTTTCCGCGCGGCTGATCGTGAAGAATTCCTGGCCGATCTTGTCGCTCAGCACTTCCGCCTCGACCTGACCCGCGTACTGTTGCGCGACCATCTTCACCGGCACCTTGCCCGGGCGGAAACCCGGCATGCGCACAGTCTTCGCGAGTTTCTGGATACGGGCGTCGATTTCCTTCTGCACGGTGTCTTTCGGCAGGGAAATCGTCACGCGGCGTTCAAGCTTGCCGAGGTTCTCAACAACGTTAGCCATGGCTTCAATCGTCCTAAAATTATTCGAGCGAATCGGGTTTTCCTTGCCGTGCCTGCCTGCGGCGTGATGTGTGTCACATCCACTCGCCGCGCCGGAGCGCCACGCCATCCCTGCACGCGCCGGATGGCTAGCGCAAGCGGCTCGGAGCACGGCTTTGGCCGGAAGAATCGACTATTCTAGCAAACAATTTTCATCACACCGCCAGATCGGCGCGACGCGCGTGCGTCCGCGCCGCGTCAACAGCCCTTTGCACGGCAATGCAAGCGGATCGCCGCTATGCCGAACGCCGTATCCACCCCGGGCCCGCCATCCTGTAAGCTCCAATTGAAGGGTCGCCGCCGTCGCGGCCCCACCATTCTTCACACCAATCACGCCTTCCGGAGACACCATGCCGCAACACCCGTCCGCGCCTGTCGTCGTCATCGCGCCCGATTCGTTCAAAGGCTCGCTTTCCGCCGAGCAGGTCGCGGACGCGATCGCCACCGGCATCCGCCGCGCCCGGCCCGACGCTGTCGTGCGCTGCTGCCCGATGGCCGACGGCGGCGAAGGCACGCTCGACGCGATGCTGGCGGGCGGCGGCACGCGGCGCGCGCTGCGGGTGGCCGGCGCGTCGCTCGCGGCACGCGACGCGGCGGTCGGCGTGATCGACGCGCGCACCGCGATCGTCGAGACGGCGGAGATCGTCGGCATTACCGATCCGGTCGGCATGAGCGTGCCGGTCGATGCACGCAGCACACGCGGGATGGGCGAGGCGATCCGCACGCTGCTCGACGAAGGCGTGCGCCGCTTCTTCGTCGCACTCGGCGGCAGCAGCACCAACGACGCGGGCGCCGGGCTGCTCGCGGGCCTCGGCCTGCAGTGCTTCGACGCGGCCGGCCAGCCGGTCGAGCCCGTGCCGTCGCGGCTCGCCGACATCGCGCGCATCGACGCGTCGGGGCTCGACCCGCGGCTGAAGGAAACGGAATTCATCGGCATGTCCGACGTCGACAACCCGCTGACGGGCGCGCACGGCGCGACCGCCGTGTTCGGCCCGCAAAAAGGCGTGACGCCCGGGCAGGTCGCCACCCTCGACGCCGCCCTCGCCCGCTTCGCCGACCTCCTCGAAGCCGCGCTCGACCGTCGCAGCCGCGACCTGCCGGGCGCCGGCGCCGCGGGCGGCCTCGGTTTCGCGCTGCACATGCTCGGCGCGCAGTTCGAAGCGGGCGCCGAAGTGGTCGCGCGGCAGGTCGGCCTCGATGCGGCGCTCACCGGCGCCAACTGGCTGATCACCGGCGAAGGCCGCTCGGACGTGCAGACGCTGCACGGCAAGGCGCCGTTCATCGCGTGCCGCCATGCGCAAGCCGCGGGCGTGCCGGCGGCGCTGCTGTCGGGCGCGGTCGACCCGGCCGCGCTGCCGCGCCTGTCCGAACATTTTTCCGGCTGCTTCTCGCCGGCTCCCGGGCCGATCACGCTCGACGTCGCGATTCGCGACGCGGCCAATCTGCTCGCGAACGAAGCGGAGCAATTGACACGCCTGAAGTACGGCGCACACTGACCGTTGACCCGAGCGCGCGATACAGGAACAATCGGGCCCGCCCTTTTTCTTCAGGATTCGACATGAAAGGCCGTCAAGCCGGGCTCGATCAGTTTCTGACCTATCGCCTCCACGCGCTCACGAAGCGATCCGACCGCGGGATCGGCGAGGTGTACCGGCACAAGCTCGACATCTCGCTGCCCGAGGCGCGCGTGATCGCCGCCGTCGGCGCCTTCGGCCCGTTCTCGATCATGGATCTCGCGCGCCACACCAATCTCGACAAGAGCCAGGCGAGCCGGGCAGCCGAGGCGCTGCTGCGCCAGGGGCTGCTCGAACGCAGCGCAAGCGAGGAGGATGGCCGGATCGTGCTGATCGCGCTGACCGCCGACGGCCGCGCACTGCATCGCAAGATCATGCCGATCGTGCGCAAGTGGAACGACGGCTTGCTCGCGTGCCTGTCCGACAGCGAACGCCAGACGTTCGAACGGCTGCTCGACAAGGTCGTCGCGCACGCGACCGAGCGGGACGACTGAGCCGCCGCAACACAGGGCATGGCGCACCCGGTATTGATCCGACGAATTTGACGGGCCGCCCCGGTCGCCTCACCGGCGACGCGGGCGGCCCGTTTTGCGTCATGCGGCACGTCGCGTTGCAAACGGACTACGGCGCTCCGCCTCGCCGGCGTCGCGCATGCAGCGGCCCCGCCCGCGCTACAGCCCGCTGTTCGCTGCACGCTGGCGCAGCAGCCCGAGTACCGCGTCGCAGTACGGGGTCGACACGCCGAGCTTGCGTCCGAGTTCAGGGAACACGCCGAGAATCGGCCCGATCTCGAGCGCGCGCCCCGCTTCGAAATCCTGCAGCATCGACGTCTTGAACGCGCCGAGCTTGCGCGTGACCGCGATCCGCTCGGGTCCGCTCATCCCCGTCGACAGGCCGAGCCTCGCGCCGATCGCGGCCGCCTCCTCCATCATCCGCAACGCGAGATCCTGCGTGAACGGATCGTCGAGCAGTTGCTCGGCCGTCGACCCCGTCAGCGCGCTCAGCGGATTCATGTTCATGTTTCCCCACAGCTTCGTCCAGATCTCGGTCCGGATCGCGGGCGTCGACTCGACGTCGAAACCGCCGGCCGCGAGCGCCGCGGCGAAGCGGGCTGTGGCGACGTCGAGCCGCGGATCAGGCGCACCGACGATCAGCCGGTTGCCGCGCCCGCGACGCACGACGCCCGGCGCGTCGGTACTCGACGACAGGTGCACGACACAACCGATCGCCTGCGCCGGCGGCAACGCCGTCGACACCGCGCCGGCCGGATCGACCGCATCGAGCGACACGCCGTCGAGCGCCCCTTCGAGCCCGTGCGTGAACCACCACGGCAGCCCGTTCATCGCCGCGACGATCACGGTGTCCGGCCCGACCAGCGGCGCAATGCGCGCGGCCAACGCCGGCAGCACCTGCGCCTTCAGCGCGATCACCACGTAGTCCTGCACGCCGAGCGCGGCCGCATCGTCGCTCGCTCGCACCGGAACCGACGATGTCTCGCCCGCCTCGTCGATCACACGCACGCCGTGCGCATTCAGCGCGTCGAGCGTCGCGCCGCGCGCATATGCGCTCACGGTCATGCCGGCCCGCGACAGCGCGGCCGCGAGCAACCCGCCGATCGCGCCGACCCCGACCACTGCCGCGCGCACCGACCCTGAATTCGTGTCGTTCATGATGGAATTCCGTCTCCTGGAAGCTGACGAGCATAACGCCCAATGGTTGCGGGAACAACCATTCACGCGATTGCATGCAACGCGCGGCGATCGTGCGACTCAGCGCAATTCAGCGCGACTCGCCACCGGCTTCCATCGGCTCGTCGTCGGCCGCGCCGCCCGTTGCGCCGAGCACGCCGGCGATCTGGCTCTTGTCGTGCATGCCGAGCTTGCGGTACGCGCAGCGCAGGTAGTGGCGCACGGTCGTCGGCGAAATCGCCATCCGTTGCGCAACTTCCTTGTGCGAGCGCCCGGCGCCGTAATAGCGGATCGCCGCGAGCTCGCGCGGGCTCAGGCGGTCGAGCAGCGAGCGCGGCCGCGCCTCGATCTGGAACAGCCCCGCAACCGGCACGCACTGGATTCGCAGCGCATCGCCGACGAACGGCTGGCCCGACTGGCGCCGCAAATGCGCGACGAGCGGCTCCGGCACGCGGGCACCGGCCCATGCCGGCCATTCGGTGCGCAGCACGTCGTCGAAACCGTGATCGGCATGGTGAAGCACACCGAAGTTGTCGCACAGTGCACGCGCCGCCGGCGCGACCGCATCGCCGCGCTCGCGCGTGAGCTGCGCGGCGCGATTGATCGTCAGCGCCGCCGCGAGATGCGGAATCACTTCCTCGAAACGGCGTGCATCGTCGTCGCTGAACGGGCGATTCAAGCCCTGGCGGTAGATCGACATGAACGTCGTCAGGCCGAAACGGCGATCGAGCGTGCACACGCACATCAGTTGTGCGAGCCCGTACTTCACGCACCAGTCGCGAAACCGGGCATCGAGCCCCGGTTCGACGACCGACAACCGCACCGCATGGCCATGCGCGCCGCGCAGCGTGCGGTGCGCGAGCGGGTCGCAATCGCGCACGCGCTTCCAGTCGCTGAAAAATGCGTGCGGCAGACGGTACAGGAAGCTGTTGTGCATCACCGGGCCGGTCGGCACATGGGTCGCGACGCCCGTCCATGCGGCGTCGAACGGGATGAGCGCCTGCAGCAGCGAAAAGAACCGATATTCGAATTCGCCGATGCCGGACCGGGCGGCAACCGCGTACAGGTCGAGCAGCATCAGCCCGAGTTCGCGCTGCGATGCGTCACCGCACGTGACGCCGTCGAAATCGGCACGCCGGGGCGGCAGCGTCGGCCAGGCGAAGTCGTCGAGCACGATGGCGGCCGGCACGTCGCGCAGCGCATCGAGATCCTGCCCGATATCCGTCGTGATCCTCACCTTCCGCTCCCCTGCCCGATCGGGCTGCTGATGTGCGCAACGACACCGGCCGATTATAGCGATCGGCTTTTTTGACGGGCCACGGTGCCGGAACGGGCGTCAGCCCCATCCATTTGAACGGTGCACGGCACGTTGCTGCTCCGCAGCACGTCGCACCACGGCTACTCGCCGCTTGCGTGCCGCGCACCACGGGTTTTCCACACCGTTCATCTGTACGACTGTTCGAAGGTTTTCCCGCTGCGGACACTGCGTCGCGACAACACCAACGACAAACCGATGCAGGACGGTATGGAGAACCCCACGTGACGAAACCCCGCTTCATCCGCACGGCCGCGGCCGTCGCGACGCTTGCCGCGTGCAGCGCTGCCGCGCACGCGCAGTCGAGTCTCACGCTGTACGGCGCGCTCGACGCCGGCGTGCAATACCTGGCGCATGCCGACGGGCGCCACTCGGCCGTGCAGTTGCAGAACTACGGCATCCTGCCTTCGCAGATCGGGCTGAAAGGTCACGAGGATCTCGGCGGCGGCTGGCGTGCGCTGTTCAAGCTCGAACAGGGCCTCAACCTCAACGACGGCACCGCGACCGTGCCCGGCTATGCATTCTTCCGCGGCGCGTACGTCGGCATCGCGGGGCCCGTCGGCACCGTCACGCTCGGCCGGCAGTTCAGCGTGCTGTTCGACAAGACGTTGTTCTACGACCCGCTCTGGTACGCGTCGTACAGCGGCCAGGGCGTCATCGTGCCGATGAACGCGAACTTCATCGACCACTCGGTCAAGTACCAGTCGCCGACGTTCGCCGGCTTCGACGTGGAGGCGCTTGCCGCGACGTCCGGCGTCGCCGGCAATACACGCGCCGGACGCGTGCTCGAACTCGGCGGCCAGTACACGAGCAACGGCCTGTCGGTCAGCGCGGTACTGCATCAGGCACATGGCGATGTTTCCACGGCCGACGACACGTCGGCGCGCCGCCGCGAACTCGGCACGCTCGCCGCGCGCTATGCGTTCGCCACACTGCCGCTCACCGTTTATGCGGGCGTCGAACGCCTGACCGGCGACCTCGACGCGGCGCGCACGATCGTCTGGGGCGGTGCGCGCTACCAGATGTCGAGCGAGATCGGCCTGAACGCGGGTGTCTATCACACCGACTCGCACACGCCGGCGATCGGCCACCCGACGCTGTTCATCGCGAGCACCACGTACGCACTGTCGAAACGCACCGTCGCCTATGTGAACCTCGGCTACGCACGCAACAGCGGCCAGAGTTCGCAGACCGTCTACGAATACGACCCGACGCCGCTCGCCGGCGCATCGCAGTTCGGCGCGATGGTCGGCATGTACCACCTGTTCTGATTCCCCACACGAGATCCCGCCATGAAAACCCTTTCACCGGATGCCGCACTCCCGCCCGACGGCCGCGCATCGGCCTTCGCGCGCTCGACGCTCGTCGCGCTCGTCGTGTTCGCGGCCATTACACCGCTGCTGCTGCTCGTGGCACCCGCCGTCGCGGGCCAGCTCGCGACACAGCTCGGGTTGTCCGCGTCGCAGATCGGCACTTACTTCTTCGTCGAACTCGGTGCGTTCAGCCTCGCGACCGTGCCGTCGTACCTGTGGCTCGGCCGGGTCGACGCGCGCCGCGTCGCCGCATTCGCCATCGCGCTGTTCGGCGCGGGCAACCTGCTGACCGCGCTGTGGATGCCGAGCTTCGTCGCGCTGCTCGCGCTGCGCGCCGTCACCGCGCTCGGCGGCGGCTCGCTGATGGTGCTCTGCATGACGAGCGCCGCGACGAGCGAGAACAGCGACCGCGTGTACGGCCTATGGGTCGTCGGTCAGTTGATTGCGGGGGCAATCGGCCTGTTCGTGCTGCCACACGTGTTCGCGGCGTTCGGGTTGCGCGCGCTGTATGTCGCACTCGCCGCGCTCGCGCTGCTCGCGGCGCCGCTGTCGCGCGGCTTTCCGTCCTCGCTGGGCACGCGAGCCACGCCCGCACAACACACGCGCAACGCTGCGGCGCGGACACCGCAAAGCTTCGTCGTGCTCGCGATCGGCGCGGTGCTGACGTTCTATCTCGCGATCGGCAGCGTGTGGACGTTCGCAAGCCGCGCCGCGACCGAAGCCGGACTCGATCCGCAGTCGACCGGCAACGTACTCGCGATCGCAAGCGTGATGGGCATCGCCGGTGCGGCGCTCGCGTCGTGCGCAGGCGGCCGGCTCCCGAGGCGCGCGATGCTCGCGGCCGGTTACGCGCTGCTGGCGGCCTCGCTCGTCGCGCTCGCCGTGATGCGGCATGCCGGCGGCTACAGCGCGGCGATCTTCGCGTTCAAGTTCGCGTGGACGTTCGTCCTGCCGTTCATCCTCGCGACCGTCGCGCAGATCGACACGTCGGGCCGCCTCGTGGCCACGCTCAATTTCGTGATCGGCGCGGGTCTCGCGGCCGGCCCGCTGCTCGCCGGGCTGATGCTCGATGCCGGCGGCACGATGCGCGCGCTGTTCACGATCGCGACGGCCGTCGCGATCGTGTCGTTCGCCGCGCTGCGCCACATCGATCGCCGCACGCGCCCTTCCATTTCCACCCAACCGTGACAGGTCACGCACATCCATGAATCGCACTGCCTTCTTCACCGACGAACGCACTTTCTGGCATACCGGCGGCACGCACGCGCTGTTCTTCCCGGTCGGCGGCTGGGTCCAGCCGCCGTCGAGCGCGGGCTACGCGGAATCGCCCGATTCGAAGCGCCGTTTCCTGTCGCTCGTGCAGGCCTCGGGCCTGGCCGCGCAGCTCGACCTGCGCGGCGCCGAGCCGGCCGCGACCGCCGACCTGCTGCGCATCCATCCCGCGCACTATCTCGACGCGTTCCGCGCACTCAGCGATGCGAACGGCGGCGACCTCGGCGATCTCGCGCCATTCGGCAAGGGCAGCTACGAGATCGCCGCGCTGTCGGCCGGACTCGCGATCGCGGCCGTCGATACGGTCCTCGGCGAACGTGCGGGGAACGCCTTCTCGCTGTCACGGCCGCCCGGCCATCATTGTCTACGCGACCGCCCGATGG
The DNA here is from genome assembly GCF_002223085.1 of Burkholderia sp. HI2714. NCBI lineage: Bacteria > Pseudomonadati > Pseudomonadota > Betaproteobacteria > Burkholderiales > Burkholderiaceae > Burkholderia > Burkholderia sp. HI2714. The sequence continues at coordinate 161,225 of NZ_NKFM01000021.1, forward strand.
GCTTTTGCCTGCTCGCGAACATCCCGATCGCGATCGAGGCCGCCCGCGCGAAACATGGCATCGAGCGCGTCGCGGTGATCGATTGGGACGTGCATCACGGCAACGGCACGCAGTCGATCTACTACGACGATCCGGACACGCTGACGATCTCGCTGCACCAGGATCGCTGTTTCCCTCCCGGCTACAGCGGCGCGGACGATTGCGGCGAAGGCGCGGGTATCGGCGCGAACCTGAACGTGCCACTGCTCGCGGGCAGTGGCGACGATGCGTATCGCTACGCGTTCGAACGAATCGTGCTGCCGGCGCTGGAGCGCTTCCGGCCCGAGCTGATCATCGTCGCGAGCGGCCTCGACGCAAGCGCGGTCGATCCGCTCGCGCGCATGCAGTTGCATACCGACAGCTACCGGTTCATGACGCGTGCGGTGAAGGAGGCTGCGCAACGCCATTGCGGCGGGCGGCTCGTGATCGTTCACGAAGGCGGCTATTCGGAGGCGTACGTGCCGTTCTGCGGGCTCGCGATCGTCGAGGAACTGGCGGGTGTTCGCACCGACGTCGCCGATCCGATGCTCGAGCTCGCGATCGCGCAGCAGCCGGGCGAGCGGTTCGTTGCGTTCCAGCGCGAATTGCTCGACGAACTGGCTACGTCGTTCGGGTTGTAAAGCGCGCCGGCGGACGCGACGAGGGCCGGCCACCGCCGGCCCTCTTGCGCGATCGGAGCGGATGGGGTTTCCTGTGCTTTTATCCCGTTTCGGCCCGAAGCCGCACTCTTCCGATGAAATCGTCCCCGCGCGATAACGATGACGATGCCAAGACGCGCCGCCAGCCTTCGAAGCTGGTCCTGAACATCGCCGCCGTGACGGTCGGCCTCATCACGTTCGCAATCGGCGCGGCGTGGGTGATCTATAGCTGGGTCGTCGATCGCGAAGCACAGTATTTCGCGATCCCGCTGGTGTTCTCGGTGCCGGTGATCGTGGCGGTCGCGATCCGCAGTTTCTGGGAATAAGCGCGGCTGGCATGACGAAGCGCCGCGGGTCGGGCGACGCGCGGCGCTGGTATCCGGCTTGTTTCAGATGAGGCGGGAATTCCCGCGGTTCGCTTGCGGGTCGGTTACAGGCCGGAGGACGCACACGGATCGGGGACTGTGCCCCGAGCCCCGCCGATGACGAGGGTGGGCCCAGTGCCGGTCAGGAACCTGGCGGCCGCTATCAGCACACGTTCCGTCGTCAGCGATTCATCGCTCGAAATCTGCCGATTCGAGTAGGCGTAACACTCCGGGGGCATGACGAACCGCTGCACAGGCTTGGCGCTCCAGGCTATGTTGTCGGCGGGCGTCGTGGCAAATGCCGGCGCAGCGAGTATCAGCGCCAGTACGGAAATCGAAATGCGGACGGTGTTTTTCATCGATGGCCCTCGGCGTAATTGTGTTTCTTATATGGAAAGCGAACACGATATTACACGCGGCACGAATATTCGCGCACCACTTGCCCCGGCGCTCGTGCCGGGAAAAGCACCGGCATCAACAAAAAAGCGCTGCGGTCAATCGACCGACAGCGCTTTTCGGTGAACGGCCCCTCACGGAGGCGCATTCGACTTCTGGTGCGTGAGGCCGGACTCGAACCGGCACACCCTTGCGGGCGTCAGGACCTAAACCTGGTGCGTCTACCAATTTCGCCACTCACGCGCATTTCTGTCGCCTGACCACGCGGCACGAAAGATGCGTGACCACGCGCCCGGGACATCGCGCCGGCTTGTATCCGGCACGCCCGATCAGGCGAGCGCGAGATTCTACCCGATCCGTGCGGCGTTGTCTCGCCCCTGCCGGCACCCGTCGTGCAGCGATGCTAGAATGCCGCGCTCGACGTTTCGGCACCGCGCCGCCGCGCGTCCCCCGAACCCGCCCCCACCCGATTCCGCCCGTGAACTTCGACGACTACTGTCAGCAAAAGGCCGCCCCTGCGGGCTCCAGCGTCTACTACGCGCTGCGCCAGGCGCCGCACGCCACGCAGCCGCGCCTCACTGCGCTGTTCGCGCTGCGCCGCGAACTCGAGGAAACCGCCAAGGAAACCAGCGACCCGACCGTCGGACACACGAAGCTCGCGTGGTGGCACAAGGAACTCGCGGCGCTGGCCGACGGGCAGCCGTCGCACCCGGTCACGAAGGCGCTCGCGCAGCATCATCCGGCGATCGCCGCCGAGGCCGATGCGTTGCGTGCGCTCGTCAACGGTTACGGGATGGACCTCGAACAGGCGCGCTACCTCGATTTCGCGAACCTGCAGCGTTATATCGCGCAGGTCGGCGGCACCTTCGCGTCGCTGGTCGCGCGCGCAAGTTCGGCAAACCCGGCGGAACCACAACCGTGGGCCGCGGACGCCGGCCGCGCGCTGATGCTCGCGCAATTCGTGCAGGACCTCGGCAACGATGCGCGCCACGGCCGCATCTACCTGCCGATCGACGAACTGCAGCGCTACAACGTGACCGCGGCCGACCTGCTGAACCGCCGCTACAGCCCGGCCTTCACCGAATTGCTGCAATTCCAGACGGCCCGCGCGCGCGAAGCACTCGTGGCCGCCGAAGCGGCGATCCCGGCATCCGAACGCCGCGCCCAGCGCACGCTGCGCGCGCAGATCGCACTGGCCGGCTCGCTGCTCGACGAAATCGAGCGCGACGGCTACCAGGTGCTGCATCAGCGCATCGCGCTGACGCCGATCCGCAAGCTTTGGATCGCGTGGCGCGCCGCGCGCCGCCGCTGATCCCCACGCCTCACGCCTTCAACAACGGCAGCGTATCGAAGCGCTGCTGCAGCACGCGGGTCGCGTCGAGCCCCCACCACGGCCCGAGCACGGTCGCGTAGAGCTGGCGGAAATCGACCGCGACCGGCAGGTTGCCGTTGCCGTCGAGCCGCCCGAGCGCCGGCGGCGCACCGTATAGCCCGCCGGCCACGCGGCCGCCCATCACGAAATGCGGCGCGGCCGTGCCGTGATCGGTACCGTTGCTCTGGTTCTCGCGCACGCGCCGCCCGAATTCCGCATACGTCATCACGAGCGTCTGGTTCCAGCGCCCGAGTTCGATCAACGCACCGCGCATCGCGCTCATCCCTTCCGCGAACTGCTTGAGCAGCGCAGCCTGCTGCCCCGGCTGGTTCTGGTGCGTATCGAAGCCGTTGAGCGTCAGGCGCAGCACCGCGACACCATCCTGCGCACCCGGCCCGGACGCTTCGCACGCGGCCAGCACCTGCATCGCGGTCTTGACCGACGTGCCGAACGCGCCGGCCGGAAAGGCCGTCCGGAATTCACGCATCCCGCCGCGCGGACGCAGCCGGTCGGCCGCCTTCACGATGTCGTTCTCGACGTCGATGATGTGTGCGAGCGCGGGGTTCTGTTCGCGCAGCGACGACGGCTCGGCAAGCCGGGCCGCACGAATGAACTGCGCGGGATTGACGAGCGCGATCGCACGCGCACCGTTCGAGAGCGGCCCCATCTCGGCGCTACCGAGCACGACGCCGTCGGCCGCGAAACCGGGCGGCACGGGCGCCTGCGCAAACGTGCGCGTCAGCCAGCCTTCGTGCAGATATTGATCCGAGCGCGACGCGGTATCCCAGATCTCGATCGAGCGGAAATGCGACAGGTTCGGCTGCGGATAGCCGACGCCCTGTACGACCGCGACCTGCCCGTCGCGCCATAGCGACATCAACGGCGCAAGCGACGGATGCAGCCCCGTGTGCGCGTCGAGTTGCAGCACCTGCTCGCGCTTGATGCCGATGCCGCGGCGGAACTGGTAATACAGCGGGTCCGCATACGGCACCACCGTGTTGAGGCCGTCGTTGCCGCCCTTCAGCTCGACGAGGATCAGCACGTTCGCGTACCCGGCCGCCGATGGGCGCCCCGTCTGCGCCACGGAAGCCGCCATCGCAGGGGCCTGCCACATCGACACGCCGGCCGCGGCCGCGGCGCCCGTCAGCGTCAGAAAATCACGTCGGTTCATCGCGCATCCTTTGGTTCGCCGCCCGGTACCCTTGCCGCACCGGCGCCCCGCTTCATCGTCGTTCGAATCATTTCAGTTGGTAGGCCGGATCCATCAGCAGTGCCTCGAGATACGCACTGCCGGTCGAATCCGTGTCGATCGCCGCGACCGGCGACAACTGCAGCACCGCATGTTGCAGCTGAAGCTCGGTCGACAAACCGGCGATCGCCTGCGGCCGCGCGCGATATTGCGCAAGCCAGCGTTCGAGGTCGAATCGCAGGCCGGCGCGCGCGGGCTTGGCAGGCGTTCCGTGCATGCCGGCAGCGGATGCCGTCTCGACCACCGGCATCGCATGCGCGCGGGCATTCGGCGGCTGCACCATCGCATGCGCCGGCGGGTGCATGCCGGCCGTCTCCGTCGCGCGGAACAGTTGCTCGACGAACTGCTTGCGCGCGAGCAGCGTGGTGCTGTTGATCCACAGCGCGCCGCCCGGCCAGCCCTTCACGTTCGGCGGATAGAACAGGTTCTGCCCGAGCGTGCGCACGGTGTTCGCCAGCATCTGTGGATCGCCGTATGACACGTCGAACAGTCGCACCGATCCGACGACGAATTCCGCCGGCGACTTGACGAGCACGCCGCGGTTGCGAGGATCCCAGAAGGCGTCGGTCGACCACAGCGCGGCGAGCGCCGTGCGAATGTCATAGCCGCTCGAGCGAAACCGCTCGGCCACTGCATCGAGCGCGCCCGGATCGGGCGTATCCGACACGAACTCGCGCCACAGCTTGGCGACGATGAAACGCGCGGTACCGGGCCGCTTCAGCAGGATGTCGAGAAAGCCGTCGCCATCGAACGGCCCCGTTTCGCCGAGGATCGTCTTGTCGCCGGCGTCGTGCCAATCCTGCCGAACCTCGAAGCGATACGTATCGGGATCGACCGTCCAGCCCGTCATCGCACGCGCGGCTTCGGTCACGTCGTATTGCGTGTAATGCCCTTCGCCGAGCGTGAACAGCTCCATCACCTCGCGCGCGAAATTCTCGTTCGGACGCCCCTTGCGATTGCTCGCGCCATCGAGGTACTGCAGCATCGCCGGATCCTTCGCGACCGCATGCAGCAGCACGCCGAAGTTGCCGAGCGCCTCGCGGCGAAACAGCGCGTTCTGCGCCGCCATCGTCTGCGGGTACGGCACCTTGTCCTGCCCCGACGTGAAATGCCCGTGCCAGAACAGCGTCATGCGCTCGGTGAGCGGCGACGGCGTGACGATCATCTCGTTGACCCACGCCGCGCGCAGCGCATCGTACCGAACGTTGCGCTCGCGCTGCTCGTCGCGCCGCATGTCGGGCGTCAGCGCCTGACGCTGCGCGCGCGTCGGCGGCAACTCGGCGATCCAGTCGGGCCAGCTCGTAACGGGGTCGCGGCGAACGTTGCCGAGCGTGTCGACCACGACCTGCGCGCGCGTCATGCCGACGACGCGCGCAACATCGGCGGGCGCGGGAGAAAAACCGGTGCGACTCAGGAAAAACAATGCATCGTCGGCGTCGAGCGGCGACTGCATGGCGGGCGACGGCGCCGGTGCGGCAGCGTTCGCTTTCATCGTCATGGACTCCCGGAGCGCACCGGCGGTGCGGATGCCGGTACAACGGCAATCGGCAGGCGAAAGTTGACGGAAAAATTGCTACGAATCTTTTCCGCGCGAAGTATTTCGCGCAGGGCGAAGGACGGCGTGTCAGCGCTTGTACAGCTCGCGAACGGCGTCTTCGATGTGCTGGCGCAAAAGGTGGCGCTCCTCGGGCGTCATGTGCCCGTCGCGGCGGCGCTGTTCGAGATCGGGGGGCACGGCGGAACGGACCGTCATCTCGGCGGTGCGATCGGACTGCGGCGCTTTGCCGCGCGGCAGCTTGCGCGACGATGCGCCCTGCTCGGGGCGCTGCGCATACGCGAAGTTCGACGCATACGGACCGGCAAGCGCGATCGTCAGCATCAGTGCAATCCGGGCAGATCGCATGACCGTCCTCGCTTCTTTGGTCGATTTGTTCCCTTCGTCACGCGGCAACCGGCTACCTCTGGTACTTGAAAAACCCTGCGGAATTCGGGTGTGCAAAGATGAATGATGGAGTGCAGGGGAGTATCTACCGAATTTCGGCTTCGAGTAAAGGAATCTCTATAGCCTGCCTTTACTCGGCGCGACACTACGGGTAAATTTTGTAACCGACTGTAACGCCCGAAAATACACGGCCGTGCGCCAATTCCCATTCGCGATAAGATGCCGATCATGGAAACGAAAAACCCCTCCAAGATTCTCGTCGTCGACGACGACCCGCGCCTGCGCGATCTGCTGCGCCGCTATCTCGGCGAGCAGGGTTTCAATGTCTACGTCGCGGAAAACGCGACCGCAATGAACAAGCTCTGGGTACGCGAGCGTTTCGACCTGCTCGTGCTCGACCTGATGCTCCCGGGCGAAGACGGCCTGTCGATCTGCCGCCGCCTGCGCGGCAGCAACGACCGCACGCCGATCATCATGCTCACCGCAAAGGGCGAGGATGTGGATCGCATCGTCGGCCTCGAGATGGGCGCCGACGATTACCTGCCGAAGCCGTTCAACCCGCGCGAACTCGTTGCGCGCATTCATGCGGTGCTGCGCCGCCAGGCGCCGGCCGAACTGCCGGGCGCGCCGTCGGAAACCACCGAGGTGTTCGAGTTCGGCGAGTTCTCGCTGAACCTCGCGACGCGCACGCTGACGAAGTCCGGCCAGGAAATCCCGCTCACCACCGGCGAGTTCTCGGTGCTGAAGGTGTTCGCGCGTCATCCGCGCCAGCCGCTGTCGCGCGAGAAGCTGATGGAGCTCGCGCGCGGCCGTGAATACGAAGTGTTCGACCGCAGCCTCGACGTGCAGATCTCGCGCCTGCGCAAGCTGATCGAACCGGATCCGGGCAGCCCGCGTTTCATCCAGACCGTCTGGGGCCTCGGCTACGTGTTCATCCCGGACGGCGCCGCCTGACCTTTTTCCTTTCCGGTTTCGCCCGCCCACGGCCCGTCCCATGCGTATCGACCGGCGCCTCCTTCAGCTCGCGTTCGGCGGGCTGTTCTGGCGCACCTTCCTGCTGATCGCGCTGCTGATCTCGGTCAGTCTCGCCGCGTGGTTCCAGAGCTTTCGCGTGATCGAGCGCGAGCCGCGTGCGCAGCGCGTGGCTCTCCAGCTCGTCGCGGTCGTGAAGCTCACGCGCACCGCCCTGCTCTATTCCGATCCCGATTTGCGGCGCGCGCTGCTGCAGGATCTCGAGAGCAACGAGGGCGTGCGCGTTTACCCGCGCGAGAAGACCGACAAGTTCAAGCTGCAGCCCGACGAATCGCTGAACCGCCTGATCGAACACGACATCCGCAGCCGCCTCGGCGACGATACCGTGATCGCGCAGTCGGTCAACGACATTCCCGGCGTGTGGATCAGCTTCAAGATCGACGACGACGATTACTGGGTCGCGCTCGACCGCGACCAGCTCGACAACGTCACGGGCTTGCAGTGGGCCGGCTGGGGGCTGTTCGCGCTCGCGTTGTCGCTATTCGGCTCCGCGTTCATCACCAGCCTGGTGAACCGGCCGTTCTCGCGGCTCGCGCTGGCCGCGCGGCAGATCGGCTCGGGCCAGACACCCGAGCTGCTGCCCGAGCGCGGGATGGGCGTCGCGGCCGAGACCAATCGCAGCTTCAACCAGATGGTGCGCGACCTCGAGCAGCTCGAGGCCGATCGTGCGCTGATGCTCGCGGGCATCTCGCACGACCTGCGCACCCCGCTCGCGCGGCTGCGGCTCGAAACCGAGATGAGCCCGTCCGACCAGGCGACCAAGGATGCGATGGTCGACGACATCGAGCAGATGGACCGCATCATCGCGGCCTTCATCGACTACGCACGCCCGTCGCAACGCAAGCCGGAGCCCGTCGACCTGTCGTCGATCGCGCAGGAAGTCGCCGCCCGCGTGTCGGGCGAGGATGGCGTCGAGATCCGCACGCGGCTCGCGCCGAGCGCGGTGATCGAAGCCGACGAGACCGACATGCGCCGCGTGATCGGCAACCTCGTCGAGAACGCGCGCAAGTATGGCCAGAGCAAGCAGGACGGCGTGTCGCGCATCACGCTCGAGACACGCGTGTCGCACGCGCGCGTCGAACTGTCGGTGAGCGACGAAGGCCCCGGCATCCCCGAGGATCAGCTGCCGCTCGTGATGCGGCCGTTCTACCGCGTCGACACCGCGCGCACCAAGGCGGACGGCACGGGCCTCGGGATGGCGATCGTGCTGCGCCTCGTCGGCCGCTATCGCGGCGCGCTGCGCCTGCGCAACCGCAACCCGGAAGCAGGCCTCGAAGTCACGCTCGAATTCCCCGGCGCCGGCAAGGCGCGTGCGACTGCGTGACGCGCTCGCGCACGCTTCTTGCGCTGCACACTATCGATCCGGTTGAAAAAAGCTATGAGGATCGTTAGTCAAAATCTATTGAAGTAAATAACTAATAGTGTTATAGTTTTACCCATGCTGTCACATCATCGTTGCAGCACCGAGGTAGCTTGACTCAGTCTTCTTCCCAACTCATACAGGAGTATCCGCATGAAAACCGTGGGCGATAAACTCGAAGCTTTCACCGTCGTAGCCGCGAAGCCGGGCTTCAACAATCACGAGGAAAACGGCCAGTCGGCGTTCGAGACCGTCACCGAAGCGTCGTTCCCGGGCAAGTGGAAGATCATCTACTTCTATCCGAAGGATTTCACGTTCGTGTGCCCGACGGAAATCGTCGAATTCGCGAAGCTCACGAAGCAGTTCGAAGAACGCGATGCCGTCCTGCTCGGCGGCAGCTCGGACAACGAATTCGTCAAGCTCGCATGGCGCCGTGAGCACAAGGACCTCGACAAGCTGAACCACTACTCGTTCGGCGACGTCAAGGGCGAGCTGATCGACCAGCTCGGCGTGCGCGACAAGGAAGCCGGCGTGGCCCTGCGTGCAACGTTCATCGTCGATCCGGACAACACGATCCAGCACGTTTCGGTGAACAACCTGAACGTCGGCCGCAGCCCGGAAGAAGTCCTGCGGATTCTGGACGGCCTGCAAACGGACGAACTGTGCCCGTGCAACCGTGCAGTCGGCGGCGCAACGCTGTAAGCGCATCGATGCACGAAGCCCGCGGCGCACGTCCTGCCTGCGGGCTTTTTTAACGGCCAACCCATAGGAGATATCAATGGAATTCATCGACTCGATTAAGGCACGTATTCCCGACTACGCGAAGGACATTCGCCTGAACCTCGACGGCACGATCTCGCGCTCGTCGCTCGAAGGCACCGACGCGGTCGGTGTCGCGCTGGCGGCGGCCATCGCGGCGAAGAGCACGGTGCTCATCAAGACGATCCGCGAAGCCGGCGTCCTGTCGCCCGAAGAGACGAACGCCGTGCTGACGGCGGCCGCGCTGATGGGGATGAACAACACCTGGTATCCGTATGTCGAGATGGCCGACGATGCCGACCTGAAGACGCAACGCGCCGAGCTGCGGATGGGCGCGTATGCGACGCACGGTGGCGTCGACAAGCGCAAGTTCGAGATGTACGCGCTCGCCGCGTCGATCGTCGGCAAGTGCCACTTCTGCGTGAAGTCGCACTATGCACTGCTGAAGAACGAGCAAGGGATGACCGTCACGCAGCTGCGCGACGTCGGCCGTATCGCGTCGGTGATCAACGCCGCCGCGCAAGTGATCGCCGCAGAAGGCGAATAAGCGGTTGCACCACCCGGCCGGCAGTCGCGCCGGCCCGGTCGCCGCGCCAAACGAAAATGCCACGCATCCGCGTGGCATTTTTCATTTCCGCCGCGCGGCGCGGCGGGCGAACCGCGCGCCGCCGCAGCCGGGCATCAGCCGCCCTGCTTCACCAGCAGCGCGGCAGCCTGCGCCTCGATCCCCTCGCCGCGGCCGAGATAGCCGAGCTTCTCGTTGGTCTTCGCCTTCACGTTCACGCGATCGAGCGGCAGCCCGAGATCGGCCGCGATGTTCGCGCGCATCCCGTCGATATGCGGCGCCAGCTTCGGCGCCTGGGCGATCACGGTGCTGTCGACGTTCTGGATCGTGAAACCGGCCGCCTTGATGCGTGCGGCGCACTCGCGCAGCAGCACGCGGCTGTCGGCGCCCTTGAACGCCGCGTCCGTGTCGGAAAAGTGGCGGCCGATGTCGCCGAGCGCCGCCGCGCCGAACAGCGCGTCGGTGATCGCGTGCAGCAGCACGTCCGCGTCCGAGTGGCCGAGCAGGCCGCGTTCGTACGGAATCGTCACGCCGCCGATGATGAGGGGGCGCCCCTCGACGAGCTGGTGCACGTCGTAGCCTTGTCCGATTCTGAAATCCATGCGTATTCCGATTGTGAGGGGGTGAAAGTCAGGAAGCGTTCGTGGAACGCGCGAGGATCGCTTCCGCGAGCGCGAAATCTTCCGGGTACGTGACCTTGAAATTGCGCAGGCTGCCCTGCACGACGCGCGGCGTATGGCCGGCCCATTCGATCGCGCTCGCTTCGTCGGTCAGGTCGTGCCCTTCGCGCTGCGCCTGCAGGATCGCCTCGCGCAGCATGCCGATGCGGAACATCTGCGGCGTCTGCGCCTGCCACAGCGCGTCGCGCGACTCGGTGCGCGCGATCGCGTCGCCGCCGGCCGGCACGCGCTTGAGCGTATCGGCCACCGGCAGCGCGACGATGCCGCCGACCGGATCGTCCTTCAGCGTCGCGACGAGCGTGCGAATCAGCTCCGGCGTGATGCCCGGACGCGCGGCGTCGTGCACCAGCACCCAGTCGTGGTCGGTCGCGCCGAACTCGGCCAGTTCGAGCAGCCCGTTCAGCACCGACGCCTGGCGCGAGCCGCCGCCGCAGCGGCGCACCGCGAAGCGCAGGCCCGCGAAGCGGCGCGCGTCGAAGTGGGAATCGTCGGGCGCGAGGACGACGAGCGTCTGCGCGAATTCGCTGCACGCGTCGAACGCGGCAAGCGTGTAGTGCAGCAGCGCGCGGCCGGCCAGCGTGCGGTATTGCTTCGGCACGGCCGAGCCGGAACGGCTGCCGGTGCCGGCACAGGGAATCAGGGCGAAAAGTCGGGGAGTCACGAAAGGAAACGCCGGAAAGATGAAATCGAGAAGCGGATTTTATAATAGGTCTTTCGTCTCGACCGGCGCACCGCGATGCGCCCGTGCACGCCACCCCTGTCGTCCCTATGCCAGATAACGCTTCCACCCCGTCCGCCTCGCCCGTTGCCCGCGTCAAGCCCGGCCAGCGCTTCGCCTTCGACGGCGCGCACGGCTCCGCCGACGCGCTCGCCATCGCCCGTTATCTCGCCGACAACCGCCAGGACGTGCCGCTCCTCGCGGTGATCTGCGCGAACGCGGTCGACGCGCAGCGGCTCTCGCAGGAAATCCGCTACTTCTCGCCCGACGCGCGCGTGCGCCTGCTGCCGGACTGGGAAACGCTGCCGTACGACACGTTCTCGCCGCACCAGGATCTCGTGTCCGAGCGTCTCGCGACGCTGCACGACCTCGGCGAGGGCCGCTGCGACATCCTGCTCGTGCCCGCGACCACCGCGCTGTACCGGATGCCGCCCGCGTCGTTCATGGCCGCGTACACGTTCGCCTTCGCGCAGGGCGAGCGGCTCGACGAGGCGAAGCTGAAGGCGCAGCTCACGCTGGCCGGCTACGAGCACGTGAGCCAGGTCGTGCGGCCCGGCGAATACTGCGTGCGCGGCTCGCTGATCGACCTGTACCCGATGGGCTCGCCGCTGCCGTACCGGATCGACCTGTTCGACGACCAGGTCGACTCGATCCGCGCGTTCGACCCGGACACGCAGCGCAGCCTCTACCCGGTGCGCGACGTACGCCTCCTGCCCGGCCGCGAGTTCCCGTTCGACGAAGCCGCACGCACGGCCTTCCGCAGCCGCTGGCGCGAAACCTTCGAAGGCGACCCGAGCCGTGCGCCGATCTACAAGGACATCGGCAACGGCGTGCCGTCGGCCGGCATCGAGTACTACCTGCCGCTGTTCTTCGACGAAACCGCCACGCTGTTCCACTACCTGCCGCAGGACGCGCACCTCGTGTTCACCGGTGATCTCGAAGCGTCGATCCGGCGCTTCACGGCCGATACGAAGCAGCGCCATGCGTTCCTCGCGCACGATCGCGAGCGGCCGATCCTCGAACCGCAGCGCCTGTTCCTGTCCGACGAGGATTTCTTCGCGTTCGCGAAGCCGTTCGCGCGCGTCGTGCTGCCCGCGCAGCCGGCCGGCGGCTGGGCGACGGCGCTGCCCGAGCTCACCGTCGATCGCCATGCGGACGATCCGCTCGCATCGCTGCGCACGTTCGTCGAATCGTCGGGCAAGCGCGTGCTGCTGACGGTCGAATCGGCCGGCCGCCGCGAGACGATCCTGCAGCTGCTCGCCGAACACCATCTGCGCCCCGCGTCGAACGACCACTTCGCCGGCTGGCTCGAGAGCGACGCACGCTTCGCGCTCGGCGTCGCGCCGCTCTCGAACGGCTTCGCGGTGCCGGGAGAAGGCTACGCGATCGTCACCGAAACCGAGCTGTACGGCGCGCTCGGCCGCCGCGCGGGCCGCCGCCGGCAGGAACAGGCCAGCAACGTCGACGCGATGGTGCGCGACCTGTCGGAGCTGAAGGTGGGCGACCCGGTCGTCCACGCGCAGCACGGCATCGGCCGCTACATGGGCCTCGTGTCGATGGATCTCGGCGAAGGCGAGACCGAATTCCTGCATCTCGAATACTCGGGCGACAGCAAGCTCTACGTGCCCGTCGCGCAATTGCACGTGATCTCGCGCTACAGCGGCGCCGATCCCGACAGCGCGCCGCTGCACGCGCTCGGCTCCGGCCAGTGGGAGCGCGCGAAGCGCAAGGCCGCGCAGCAGATCCGCGATACGGCCGCCGAACTGCTGAACCTGTACGCGCGCCGCGCGGCCCGCGAAGGCCATGCGTTCTCGCTCGATCCGCGCGACTACGTGAAGTTCGCGGAAAGCTTCGGCTTCGAGGAAACGCCCGACCAGGCGGCCGCCATCGCGGCCGTGATCGGCGACATGACGAGCGGCAAGCCGATGGACCGCCTCGTGTGCGGCGACGTCGGCTTCGGCAAGACCGAGGTCGCGCTGCGTGCCGCGTTCATCGCGGTGCTGGGCGGCAAGCAGGTCGCGCTGCTGTCGCCGACCACGCTGCTCGCCGAGCAGCACACGCAGACCTTCGCCGATCGCTTCGCGGACTGGCCGGTGCGCATCGTCGAGCTGTCGCGTTTCAAGACCACGAAGGAAGTGAACGCGGCGATCGCGCAGATCAACGAAGGCAGCGTCGACATCGTGATCGGCACGCACAAGCTGCTGTCGTCGGACGTGCAGTTCAAGCGCCTCGGTCTCGTGATCATCGACGAGGAACACCGCTTCGGCGTGCGCCAGAAGGAAGCGCTGAAGGCGCTGCGCGCGGAAGTCGACGTGCTGACGCTCACCGCGACGCCGATCCCGCGTACGCTCGGGATGGCGCTCGAAGGGCTGCGCGATTTCTCGGTCATTGCCACCGCGCCGCAGAAGCGGCTCGCGATCAAGACCTTCGTGCGCCGCGAGGAGGAAAGCGTGATCCGCGAGGCGATGCTGCGCGAACTGAAGCGCGGCGGCCAGGTGTACTTCCTGCACAACGAGGTCGAGACGATCGAGAACCGCAAGGCGATGCTCGAGGCGCTCGTGCCCGAAGCCCGCATCGTGATCGCGCACGGCCAGATGCACGAACGCGAACTCGAACGGGTGATGCGTGATTTCGTCGCGCAGCGCGCGAACGTGCTGCTGTGCACGACCATCATCGAGACCGGCATCGACGTGCCGAGCGCGAACACGATCATCATGCACCGCGCGGACAAGTTCGGCCTCGCGCAGCTTCACCAGCTGCGTGGCCGCGTCGGCCGCTCGCACCACCAGGCGTATGCGTACCTGCTGGTCCACGATCCGCAGGCGCTGACCAAGCAGGCGCAGCGCCGGCTGGAAGCGATCCAGCAGATGGAGGAACTCGGCTCGGGCTTCTATCTCGCGATGCACGACCTCGAGATCCGCGGCACCGGCGAAGTGCTCGGCGACAAGCAGTCCGGCGAAATCCACGAGATCGGCTTCCAGCTCTATACGGACATGCTGAACGACGCGGTGAAGGCGCTGAAGAACGGCAAGGAGCCCGACCTCACCGCCCCGCTCGCCGCGACGACGGAAATCAACCTGCATGCGCCGGCGATCCTGCCGGCCGACTACTGCGCGGACGTGCAGGAGCGGCTGTCGCTGTACAAGCGTCTCGCGAACTGCGAGCACGGCGACGCGATCGACGGCATCCAGGAAGAACTGATCGACCGCTTCGGCAAGCTGCCGCCGCAGGCGCACGCCTTGGTCGAGACGCACCGGCTGCGGATCGCCGCGAAGCCGCTCGGCATCGTGAAGATCGATGCGAGCGAGGTCGCGATCGGGCTGCAGTTCGAGCCGAGTCCGCCGATCGATCCGATGCGGATCATCGAGATGGTGCAGAAGCACCGGCACATCAAGCTCGCGGGCCAGGACAAGCTGCGCATCGAGACGCGCTCGCCCGATCTCGCGATCCGCGTGTCGACGATCAAGGAAACGCTGCGCGCGCTCGGCCCGAAACAGGGGGTGGCCGTCGCGGCCCGCTGACGCAATCCTGACGGGCGCGACGTTGCTGCACCGCATCGCGCCCGACGAAGGCGGGCCGACGCGTTTTTGAGTATGATTTTCCCATTCATCAGACGGAGTTTTGCCATGTCCACTCTCGACGCGACAGCGCCTTCCGCCGCAACTCCAGGCGAAGCGTCGCTCGTCAGCCTGCCCTGGATCAAGCAACTCGTGTCGATGGACACCACGAGCCGCGTGCCGAACCTCGGCCTGATCGAAACGGTGCGCGACGCGCTCGCCGCGAAAGGCATCGCATCGACGATCACGCACGATCCGCGTGAAGGCTGGGCGAACCTGTTCGCCACCGTGCCCGCGCACGACGGCTCGACGAACGGCGGCATCGTGCTGTCGGGGCATACCGACGTCGTGCCGGTCGATGGCCAGCAATGGGACAGCAACCCGTTCGCGCCGGAAATCCGCGACGGCCGCCTGTACGGCCGCGGCACCTGCGACATGAAGGGCTTCATCGGCGCGGCCCTCGCGCTGCTGCCCGAGATGCAGGCGACGAAGCTCGCGAAGCCGATCCATTTCGCGCTGTCCTATGACGAGGAAATCGGCTGCGCCGGCGCGCCGCTGATGATTGCGGATCTGGTCAAACGCGGCGTGCAGCCGTCCGGCTGCATCGTCGGCGAGCCGACCAGCATGCGGCCGATCATCGCGCACAAGGGCATCAACGCATACCGCTGCTGCGTGCGCGGCCACGCCGCGCATTCGTCGCTGACGCCGAAGGGGCTGAACGCGATCGAGTATGCGGCGCGCCTCATCTGCCACATCCGCGACATCGCCGAGCGCTTTCGCGCCGAAGGCCCGTTCGACGAACTGTACGACGTGCCGTTCACGACCGCGCAGACGAGCACGATCCAGGGCGGCAATGCGATCAACACGGTGCCGGCCGAGTGCCGCTTCGACTTCGAGTTCCGCAACCTGCCGACGCTCGATCCCGAGCAGATCTTCACCCGCATCGAAGCGTATGCGCAGGAAACGCTGCTGCCGCAGATGCTGCGCGAGCATCCGAATGCCGCGATCGAGTTCTCGAAGATCGCCGCGGCGCCCGGCCTCGACGCGACCGAACAAGCCGCGATCACGCAGCTCGTGCGCGCGCTGACGGCCGACCAGGACAAGCGCAAGGTCGCGTACGGTACCGAAGCCGGTTTGTTCGAACGAGCGGGCATCCCGAGCGTCGTGTGCGGGCCCGGCAACATCGAGCAGGCGCACAAGCCGAACGAATATGTCGAGCTCGCGCAACTCGCCGGCTGCGAGCAGTTCCTGCGCAAGTTCATCCGCAGCATGTCGGTCGACGCACACTGACTGCCTCCCGCCACGCCGGCCCGCGTGTGCGGGCCGGCCCACTCCGCCACCCGCCACGTCATGTCGACTGAACAACAGGGCACCGCCCATACGACGATCGACGGCGAGCCGATCCCGACGCTCGACGAAATCGCCGCGCAGCATTTCGCGCTGTCGCCGTGGGTCGCGCGCACGCCCGTGTTCGAACGCGCCGACCTGCCGTCCCTCGAGGGCACGCACGTCAACTTCAAGTTCGAGCTGCTGCAGGTCAGCGGCAGCTTCAAGGCGCGCGGCGCATTCACGCACCTGCTCGCGCTCGACGAGGCGCGCAAGAACGCCGGCGTCACCTGCGTGTCGGCCGGCAATCACGCGGCGGCCGTCGCGTACGCGGCGATGCGGCTCGGCAGCAGCGCCAAGGTCGTGATGTTCCATACCGCAAGTCCGTCACGCATCGCGCAGTGCAAGCAGTACCGCGCGGAAGTCGTGCTGGCCGGCAGCGCATCGCAGGCATTCGATCTGGTCCGGCGGATCGAGGCCGAGGAAGGCCGCTTCTTCATCCATCCGTTCAACGGCTACCACACGATCCTCGGCACCGCGACACTCGGCTACGAATGGGCGACCCAGACGCCCGACCTCGACGCGGTGATCGTGCCGATCGGCGGCGGCGGGCTCGCGGCCGGCATGGCGACCGCGCTGCGGCTCGCGAACCCGCGCGTGCACGTGTACGGCGTCGAGCCGGAAGGCGCCGACGCGATGAGCCGAAGCTTCGCGGCGAATCACACGATCAAGATGAGCGCGATGCAGACGATCGCCGATTCGCTGATGGCGCCGCATACCGAGGAATACAGCTACCAGCTGTGCCGGCGCCACGTCGACCGCATCGTCACCGTGTCCGACGACGCGCTGCGTGCCGCGATGCTGTTCCTGTTCTCGCAACTGAAACTGTCGGTCGAACCGGCATGCGCGGCCGCGCTGGCCGCCCTGCTCGGTCCGCTGCGCGAAACGCTGCAGGGCAAGCGGGTCGGCGTGCTGCTGTCGGGCACCAATACCGACCCCGCCACGCTCGGCATGCATCTCGCGCACGCGAAACTGCAGCACTGACCCCACATCGGACACGCGCGGACGAACCTAGGGTTATCCCCAGATAATGTTGACAGCCCTGTTGATAACCCGCCGGACAAGCACGCAAGTGGTTGAGCGCGCAGCGTTTTGCGCGCGCGGAGGTCGATCGTCACGAAATGGGCAGATGCGGTCGCTGGGCGCATGCGTCATGGCGATCGCCCTGCTCGCCGGTTGCGCGGCACCGCCCTCGCCCGTCGTCGGCGCGCCGTCGGCCTGCACGCAGCCGGGCGAAAACTCCATGCTGCAGGCCGACCTGCTGTTCGGGCGCGACATCACGGGGCGCGGCCCCGTCACCGATGCGGAGCGTGCGGCATTCCTCGCCGACACGGTCACACCACGGTTCCCCGACGGCCTCACCTACTGGGACACGCACGGCCAGTGGCGTGACCGGGCAAGCGGCGGAATCACGCGCGAAGACAGCTTCGTGATCCGTATCATCGCCGACGATACGCCCGACACGCGTACGCGGCTCGCCGCGATCCGGCAAGCGTACATGCAGCGCTTCCACCAGCAATCGGTCGGCATGACGGTCGTGCCGGCCTGCGCATCGTTCTGATTCCCCCTTCTCCTTCTGCCGGCAATCCGCGCAAAAAAAAAACGGGCGCCCGAAGGCGCCCGTCGCATGCCGGAACCGCGGCTTGCCGCTTACTTGTTCTCGAACATGTCCATGATCTGCTGCTTCTCCTGCGGCGTGACGGGCGGCGGCGCAAGCCCCGCCGCGCCGGCCGAGCCGAGTGCGTCGTTCGCGCTGATCGCGTTCTCGGCCGGGTTGATGTCGACGTTCGCGACGAAGCCGTTGCCCGGCGTGCGATCGGCGTAGAACAGCTCGCCGTCGATCGAGGTCAGGCCGTCCGGCATCGGCATCTGCTGCTCCGGCACGCCGTTCAGCGCGGTGCGCATGTAGTTCACCCAGATCGGCAATGCGAGCTGCGCGCCGAACTCACGACTGCCGAGGCTCTTCGGCTGGTCGAAGCCCATCCACGCGACCGCGACGAGCGATTGCTGGTAGCCGGCGAACCAGCCGTCCTTCGCATCGTTCGTCGTACCCGTCTTGCCCTGCAGGTCGCTGCGGCCCAGTGCGTTGGTGCCGGCGCCCGTGCCGGCCGTCGCGACCGAATGCAGCAGGCTGTTCATCACGTACGCGTTGCGGCCTTCGATCGTGCGCGGCGCCGTGCTGCCCGCGAGCACCGGCTGCGACTTCTGCAGCGGCTGGCCGCGTGCGTCGTCGACTTCGGCGATCAGGTACGGATCGACCTTGTAGCCGCCGTTCGCGAACACCGCATAGCCGGTCGCGAGCTGCAGCGGCGTCACGAGGCCCGCGCCGAGCGCCATCGGCAGGTAAGGCGGCGTCTTCGCGGGATCGAAGCCGAAGCGCTGCGTCACGTACTCCTGCGCATACTGCGTGCCGATCGACGCGAGGATCCGGATCGACACGAGGTTCTTCGAACGCTGCAGGCCGGTGCGCATCGTCATCGGGCCGTCCGGCTGGTCGTCGTCCTTCGGCTCCCAGGCAGTGCCGCCCGGCACGCTCGGCGGGAAGTACAGCGGCGCGTCGTTGATCATCGTCGCCGGCCCGAGCCCCTTGTCGAGCGACGCCGAGTAGATGAACGGCTTGAACGACGAGCCCGGCTGCCGCCATGCCTGCGTCACGTGGTTGAACTTGCTCTTGTTGAAGTCGAAGCCGCCGACGAGCGAACGGATCGCGCCGTCCTGCGGCGCGATCGCGACGAGCGCGCCTTCGACCTGCGGCAGCTGCACGACCTGCCAGCCCGTCTTGCCGTCCTTCAGCACGCGCACGACCGAACCCGGCTTGATGCGCAGCGTGTCGTTCGCGCGGGGGCTGAGCGCGCCCGCCACGAAGCGCAGCCCGGCCGGGCCGATCGTCGTGGTCGCGCCGCCGACGAACTGCACCTCGACCGCATTCGGCGATGCCGACAGCACGACCGCCGACTGCAGGTCGCCGTTGTCCGGGTGATCGGCGAGCGCGTCGTCGATCGCCTCGTCGCGGTCGTCGCCGGCCGCGGGCAGCTTGATCGACGCTTCCGGCCCGCGATAGCCGTGGCGGCGCTCGTAGTCGAGAATGCCGCGACGCACGGCCTGGTACGCGGCTTCCTGGTCGGACGAGTTGATCGTCGTCGTGACGGTCAGCCCGCGCGTATAGGTTTCGTCCTTGTACTGCTGGTACATCATCTGCCGCACCATCTCGGCGACGTACTCGCCGTGCACCGCGTACTGGTTGCCCGGCGTGCGCACGTGGATCTCTTCCTTCACGGCCGCGTCGTACTGCGGCTGCGTGATGTAGCCGACCTCGAGCATGCGCTTCAGGATGTATTCCTGGCGCACCTTCGCGCGCTTCGGATTGACGACCGGGTTATACGCGGACGGCGCCTTCGGCAGCCCGGCGAGCATCGCCGCTTCCGCGAGCGTGATGTCCTTCAGGTCCTTGCCGAAATACACGCGCGCGGCGGCCGCGAAGCCGTACGAGCGCTGGCCGAGATAGATCTGGTTCATGTACAGCTCGAGAATCTGGTCCTTCGTCAGGGCCTTCTCGATCTTGTACGCGAGCAGCATTTCGTAAATCTTGCGCGTGTAGGTCTTCTCGCTCGACAGGAAGAAGTTGCGCGCGACCTGCATCGTGATCGTGCTCGCGCCCTGGCGCGCGCCGCCGTGCATCAGGTCGGCGACACCCGCGCGCAGGATGCCGACGAAGTCGACGCCGCCGTGTTCGTAGAAGCGGTAGTCCTCGATCGCGAGCACCGCCTTCTTCATCACGTCCGGAATGTCCTGGAAGCGCACGAGGCTGCGGCGCTCCTCGCCGAACTCGCCGATCAGCACATGATCGGCCGTGAACACGCGCAGCGGCACCTTCGGCTGGTAGTTGGTCAGCGCATCGAGCGACGGCAGTTGCGGCGCCATCACGACCAGCGCGTAGCCGACGATCAGCGCGCCGACGATCGCCAACGTCGCGATGAGGCCGGCGAACCACAGCATGACGCGCGAGCCGAATGAGCGACCGCGCCCTCCGCCGCTGCGCTGGGTGCGGCGGTCGTCGTCGCGATCGTCGTCATCGGGGTAATAGGCTCCGGACGGCGAACGGCGCAGCGTGTAGTGGGGTTCGTTCCTGTCGGAAGAAGAAGGCGGTCGTTTGATAATTGGCATGTCGGAATGGCGGGCGGTCGTGGCGCCCTCGGACGCATGCGGAAATGCAGGCGAATGGATCAGAGCGGATACAGCGTGATGCGGCTGTCACGTCGACAGACCCCGCCGCGCGGCGATCCGTTCCCGCGACGTGACAGCGCATTTTAATGAAATCGACCGGGTGCCTTCGCGATTTTTTGTAAAAATTCCCGCAATGCCGTGATTTGAGGAACGTATTGTCGGCATCCTCTGCCTATCATGGACACGCAATATCGCGCGCACGGCCGATTTTCTTTCAATCACGAAAGGTTCGGCATCCTGATGCGCAAGCCGCTTGAACTCGCGCGTTTAAGCCGTATTTAAGTGAACCGGTGGTGTAATATCCGCCGGCTCATGCGGGTCGGAACCGGCTCGCAACGGGCACTGCCGCTCTCACGCGGCGCCTTTCAACCACGGAGGATTTCATGTCGCTTTTCGACTCTGTTTCGCGCACGATCAAAGGCCTGCTGAACGATGCGGCCGATTCGGTACAGGATCCGTCGCGCGACGCACGGCAGATCGTGCGGGAGCTCGACGACAGCATCGGCCGTGCCGAGAATTCGCTGATCGAGATCGAGGCACAGGTCGCGACCCAGCGCAGCAAGCGCGATGCGGCCGACGACAAGGTGAAGAAGTATGAGGACGGCGCGAAGCGCGCGCTGCAGGCCGGCAATGAAGCACTCGCACGCGAGGCGCTCGGCGCGCAGTCGAACGCGGAAGCCGAGCGTGACGCGCTCGCAGCCGAATTGACGACGCTCGAGCCGTCGGTCGAGAAGCTGAAGAGGCAGATCGCCGACATGCGTCAGCGCCGCAACGACCTGAATGCACGCTCGAACATCCTGCAGGCCAAGCAGGAAATCGCGCAGGCGAAGGACGTCGCGGCAAGTGCCTTGGGCGGCATCGGCGGCAAGAACCTGTCCGAGGACTTCCAGAAGCTCGAGGACAAGGTCGCGCTGCAGAACGCACGCTCGGACGCGCGCCTGAATTCGGCCGACACGTCGAGCGGCAAGGCGCTCGACGACAAGCTCGCCGCGCTGAACAAGGGCCCGTCGGTCGAGGATCGCCTCGCCGCGCTGAAGAAGCAGCTCGATACGCCCGCGCAGTAACGGCCACTGCGGGCCACCGCGCCGCCGCCCGCCCCGGGCGCGGCGCGAACCGATCGTCAGGAGACGGGCGCCTGCGCCCGGTTCGACCATGAAGAAATCTCTCGCCGCACTCGGCCTCTCGCTGATGGTGCTGTCGTCCGCCGCGTTTGCGGTCCCGTCGCTGCAGCAGGTCGAGCAATCGATCGCGCAACGCAACTGGCAGCAAGCCGACACGCAGCTGTCGCAAGTCATCGACGCCCATCCGAACAATGCGCATGCGCGTTACCTGTACGCACAGGTGCTGGACCGCGAAGGCCGCGCGTCCGACGCACTCGAGCAACTGCAGCGCGCGAAGTCGCTCGATCCGCAACTCAAGTTCACCGACGCTTCGCGCTTCGCGCAGACGGAGTCGCGCATCCGCGCCGACGCCGCGCGCGTGAGCGGCAACGTGCCGTCGGCCACGCAGGCAGGGACGCTTCAGCCGGGGCTCGCGCCCGCCGTCGCGCCGGCCGAAAAACACGGTCCGTCGACCGGCATGTGGATCGGCCTCGGACTGATCGTCGCGGTGATCGCGCTGGTGCTGCGCTGGACGCTGCGGCGCGCACGCACGGCCGACGACAGCCGCGCCGACGACGAACGCCGCACGCAGCTCAAGCGCGCCACCGACGTGCTGAACGACATCCGCCCGCTGAAACTCGACGCGAAGCTGTCGACGGCGCCCGGCGCCGCAGCGCTCACGGGCGAGCTCGAAGCGATCGAGACCGATGCGCGCACGCTCGTCGAATCGCTGTCGAACGGCAAGAATCCGGTGCCGCCGTATCGCGTCGATGAACTCGAACAGCGTCATGCCAGCGTGAAGGCACGCGTCGAAGGCCGTCCCGACCCGGCCGCGCAGCCCGCGGCCCCGGCGAACGGCAGCGGCTCCGTGTATGCGCAGGAAGCCGATCGCATGACGGGCGCGCAAGGCCAGCCGTATCCGCCGCAGCCCTACCCGCAGCAGCAACCGCCGGTAGTGATCCAGCAAGGCGGCGGTGGTTTCGGCGGTGGCATGGGTGGATTGCTGACCGGCGTATTGCTCGGCGAGGCGATGTCCGGCGGCCGCGAGCGCGTGGTCGAACGCGACGTGATCGTCGACGGCGAGCGCCGCCGGCAGGAAAACGACCCGGGTGTCGACCTCGGCCGTGGCGACAGTTCGAACTGGAGCGACGGCAACGGCGGCGGCGGCATGGATCTCGGCAGCAACGACGACGGCTGGACCGACGACAACACCTGAAGTTGCGCAGCGCGTCGACGCCCCCGCGACGCGCTGCAACGCACGCCACGCTCCCCTGCATGGCCGGCCGCGCCGACGCGCGGATTTGTCAATCATTTCAAGATGGACTACCGGCAATGGGGAGCGTTCGCTATCATGCGGCCATCGGCGTGCCACCGACCCTCATTCGACGCTCTGCATCCCTGCGCGTCGCGGCACGCCTCCCCTCGCCCCAAACAGGAGAAAGCCGCTCATGAGCATCATCAAGGAATTCAAGGAGTTCGCCGTCAAGGGCAACGTCATGGATCTCGCCGTCGGCGTGATCATCGGCGGCGCGTTCTCGAAAATCGTCGACTCGGTCGTGAAAGACCTCATCATGCCGGTCATCGGCGTGCTGACCGGCGGCCTGGATTTCTCGAACAAGTTCGTTCTGCTCGGCACTATCCCCCCGACGTTCAAGGGTAATCCCGATTCGTTCAAGGACCTGCAGGCCGCGGGTGTCGCCGCGTTCGGCTACGGCTCGTTCATCACGGTGGCAATCAATTTCGTCATCCTCGCGTTCATCATTTTCCTGATGGTGAAATTCATCAACAAGCTGCGCAAGCCGGAAGAAGCCGCACCGGCCGCGACGCCGGAAGACACGGTGCTGCTGCGCGAGATCCGCGATTCGCTGAAGCAGCGCTGATCGCCAAGCGCCCCGCCAGCCAGGCCCGCCCCGAGCGGGCCTTTTTATTGCGCGCGCGATGCGCCGCCGCATGCGGCCTATCTCACTTTTTTGTGACGGGCGAATGCACGCGCGGGGAAAGCAGGTCTATGATGGAGACTAAACGACAGTACGGGCGCCAAGACGCTGGCTGTGTCGATCATGGCGAGCAGGTCGACGGGAGACATTGATCGTCGTACTGCACGAAGGCAGCATTTTCGTGTGCTATAAAGGATCGACATGCGGCGTACATAGCCGGGAGTGGGTCGCATGAAAGTGCCGCATTTCTTGCAATTGTTTTTGAGGCGAGTGTTTATGTCCTTCCCGAAAAAACGTCGGCGTGCCCAGCAGGATGGCCAGGAGTCATTCCTCGCGGTATTGCGCCACTCGAAACCGTTTGCCCAGCTCGACACCAAGATTGCCCGCGCCCGTGCGCAGGACGAACCCGTCCTGTACGCACATGTGCTGCCCGGTCTCGACGTGCTCCTGTGCAGCGTACGCGGCGCCCAGCCGCCTTATCCCGCCATCGCCGAGTTGCGCAAGCGCTGCATCGAATCGATCGCCAACGCGCTCGAGCAGCCGCTGGACGGCCTCGAGAACGGCGGGTACTGGTATGAAGCAAACGGCTTCGGCTTCCTCGTGTTCGCCAGCCGTGCGCGTGCGCGCATCCTGCCCGAGTTTGGTGCAGGCACGAAAGCGAGCCTGCGCGGCGGGCTCGGTCGCCAGAACGCCGGCGACACGACACCACGCTCCCTCGGCTGATCACCCTGCCATCCGATGGGCCGCCTCCGGGCGGCCCATCTGCCATTCACGCGCCCCGCTTGCCCGTCACGACACCTGCTGACGCCCGTTGCCGGGTCGCACGATGTCGATGAACGCGGCGAAATCGGCACCGGCGAGCCCTTGCGCGGCGCCGAGCCGCAACACCTGCTGCACGGTGGCCGATACAGGCATCACTGCACCCGTGTCGCGCGCCGCGTCGGCGATCGCATCGACGTCCTTCTGGAACGTGCTGAGCGCGCCGATCGGCGCATGACCGCCCGACGTCATGCGCGGCACGAACGTCTGCAGCAGCACCGAATCAGCCCAGCCGCCGGCCAGCGCTTCGGCCAGCCGAGCGGCATCGATGCCGCTCGCCTGCGCCAGACCGACGGCCTCGGCGATCGCGGTCACCGTCGCGGTGACGATCGCCTGGTTGCACAGCTTCGCCGTCTGCCCCGCGCCCGCGTCGCCCATATGCGTGATCCGCGACGCGTAGGTATCGATCAGCGGCCGCACCGCGTCGAGATCGGCCGCGCGGCCGCCGGCCATCACCGCGAGCGTGCCGGCCTGCGCGCCGGGCACGCCGCCCGACACCGGCGCATCGACCCAGCCGACGCCGAGCGCCGCGGCACGCGCCGCGTAATCACGCGTGGCGGCGGGCGGAATGCTCGAATGATCGACGATGCGCTGCAGACGACGCGCAGGCGCATCGCCGGAGAGCAGCCCGTGCTCGCCGAACACGACGTCGCCCACCGCGCGGCCGTCGAGCACGCACACGAATACCGTCTCGACGCGTTCCGCCAGTTCGCGCGGCGTGGCGACCACCTGCGCGCCGTCCTTCACGAGCGCCTCGGCCTTGTCGCGCGAGCGATTCCACACGCTGACCCGATGCCCTGCCGCCAGCAAATGCCGAATCATCGGCGCGCCCATCAATCCCGGTCCGCAAAATCCGACTTCCACGATGCTCCTCGTCTCCGATATGGGTTGAACTTGCCGCCCATCATACCTATCACTCAAGAAGCCGGGCACGCGCGGCGCCGCTTCGGGACCACGGCTTGCGCCGGCCATCCATACCGACATCCCAGGGAGCGCATCATGAGCGACCACGTGTACAAGATGATCGAGCTGACCGGTTCGTCGCAGCAATCGAGCGACGACGCCATCCGCAATGCGATCTCGAAAGCCGGCAAGACGCTGCACAACCTGCACTGGTTCCAGGTGACCGAAACGCGCGGTCACATCGAAGGCGACCAGGTCGTGCACTGGCAGGTCACGCTGAAGGTCGGCATGCGCATCGACGACTGACGCGCCCCCTGCATCACACGCCGCGCCGCCATTCGGATCCGTGCAACGCGCTTCCGCGCGGCGCCGCGCGCACCGCAATTCGCCCCGTTCAGGCCCCTTGTCGCGGCCCGGCCGGCGGGTACCTGCGGGTATCCATCTCTTGACGCTGATTTTCGTTCATATTAAAAACGATATACCCACCCCACCCCTCGATCAGCCCAGCCATATAAACCGGAGATAACATGAGTCAGCAACGCGAGGCGATCGACACGTACCTCTTGCGCGTCTTGCACACCTTGTTGATGGAGCGCAGCGTCACGCGCGCGGCCGTCAAACTGAACCAGTCGCAACCGGCGATCAGCGCCGCGCTGCGGCGCCTGCGCGACATCACCGGCGATCCGCTGCTGGTGCGCGGCAAATCCGGCATGGTGCCGACCGAATACGGGCTGCGCCTGCTCGAACCGGTGCAGAACGCACTGCGTGAAATCGAACGCATCAAGTTCCAGCAGCACAATTTCGACCCGGCCACGTCGATCCGCTGCTACCGGATCGGCTGCCCCGACTACCTGAACGTGCTGTTCGTGCCGACCGTCGTCGAACGCTTCCGCCAGGCCGCGCCGAACGCGACGCTCGAGTTCCATTCGCTCGGCCCCGCGTTCGACTACGAACTCGCGCTGGAAGACGGCAAGCTCGACATCGTCGTCGGCAACTGGCCCGAGCCGCCCGAGCAGCTGCACCTGTCGAACCTGTTCGTCGACGAAATCGTCTGCCTGATGAGCAATACGCACCCGTTCGCGAAGCGCGGCGGGCTCACGCTCGACCAGTACCTGAACGCCCCGCATCTCGCGCCGACGCCGTACTCGGTCGGCCAGCGCGGCGCGATCGACGTGCATCTCGCGCGCGAACGGCTCAAGCGCCACGTGGTCGTCACGCTGCCGTACTTCAACCTCGCACCGTACGTGCTCGTGAAGTCCGACCTGATCTTCACGACGACGCGACTGTTCGCCGATCACTACGCGAAGTTCCTGCCGCTGTCGGTCGTGCCGGCGCCGCTCGACTTTCCGCCGATGCAGTACTACCAGCTGTGGCACGAGCGCTGCCATTACTCCGACGAAGTGCGCTGGCTGCGCAGCCTCGTCGCCGAAGCCACCCGCACGCTGATCGAGGCGTAGCGGCCTAAGCCGCCCGCGCCGTCGTGGCGCGCGACACCTCGCGGCACGACGACCGCCGGCGGCACGCCCTGCAAGGCGGCCGCCTGAGGATTTCAGCGTGGGTTAGCGCGATGCCGCGACGAGCGCATGTGCAAGCGCGTTGTGACGCTCGATGACAGGCGGCAGATCGAGCGTCGCCAACCGCCCTTCCCGTACCACCACCTTCCCGTTCACCACCGTGTACGCCGTCTGCGACGGCGCGCAGAACACGAGCGCCGCGACCGGATCGTGCAGCGCGCCCGCGAACAGCGGCTGGCGCAGGTCGAATGCGGCGAAGTCCGCGGCCATGCCGGGCTTCAGCGCACCGATGTCGTCGCGGTTCAGCACCTTCGCGCCGCCGAGCGTCGCGATCTCGAGCGCTTCGCGCGCGGTCATCGCATCGGGGCCGAAACCGACCCGCTGCAACAGCAGCGCCTGCCGCACTTCCGCGACCATCTGCGCGCCGTCGTTCGATGCCGAGCCGTCGACACCGAGGCCGACCGGCACGCCCGCGAGCCGCATCTTCTTCACTGGCGCGATGCCGGACGCGAGCCGCATGTTCGAGCACGGACAGTGCGCGACGCCGGTGCCGGTGCGCGCGAAGAGGCTGATACCCGCATCGTCGAGCTGCACGCAGTGTGCGTGCCACACGTCGTGGCCGACCCAGCCCAGGTCTTCCGCATATTCGGCCGGCGTCATCCCGAACTTCTCGCGGCTGTACGCGATGTCGTTGACGTTCTCCGCGAGGTGCGTGTGCAGCGACACGCCGTATTCGCGCGCAAGCACGGCCGCATCGCGCATCAGGTCGCGGCTCACCGAGAACGGCGAGCACGGCGCGACGACCACGCGCAGCATCGCGTAGCGGCCTTCGTCGTGATAGGTCTCGATCAGGCGCTGCGTGTCGCGCAGGATGTCGGGCTCGCGCTCGACGACCGAATCGGGCGGCAGCCCGCCGTCGCGCTGGCCGACGCTCATCGCCCCGCGGCTCGCGTGAAATCGCATGCCGATCCGCTGCGCGGCGCCGATGCTGTCGTCGAGGCGGCTGCCGTTCGGGTAGATGTACAGATGATCGCTCGACGTCGTGCAGCCCGACTGCAGCAGCTCGGCCATCGCGGTGAGCGTCGACACTTCGATCATCTCGGGCGTCAGGTGCGCCCAGATCCTGTACAGGTTCGTGAGCCAGCCGAACAGCTCGGCGTTCTGCGCCGCAGGCACCGCGCGCGTCAGGCTCTGGTACATGTGGTGGTGCGTGTTCACGAGCCCCGGGATCACGAGGTGGCCGCGCAGGTCGAGCACTTCGTCGGCCGTCTCGGGCAGCTCCGCGGTCGGGCCGACCGCGACGATCCGGTTGTCTTCGATGTAGAGCCCCGCATCGCGCAGCTCGCGACGCGTGTCGTCCATGGTCACGAGCACGTCGGCGTGCTTGACCAGCAGGGTTGTCGGGCGGGATGAGGAGGTGTTCGGCGCGCGTGCGCCAGCGTGCTGCTCGAGATTCATGCGTTCTCCGCGTCGGTCTGCTTCCAGGGGCTGATCCTGGAAGTCGTCACACAGCCGTTCGAACGCTGAATCGCGGCACGCGCCGGTGCCTGCGTCCGTTCGAACGCCCTGGCCCGGTTACCCGGCGTGCTCGCCGTCTTCGGGGTACGCGCGGGCCTCAGGCCGACGCGCACGGCGGGAGGATCGCCCAAGCGCGCGCCGCACACAATGCGCGATCCGGAATACCGCGTTTCACGGTTTCGATATGGTACGCCGCGCAACACCCCGCCGGCGGCCCGAAATGCCCGCCGGAAGCCGTATCCGGCGTGCCGTCGACAGCCGCTCATGCGCGGCGCATTATCTTTGATATCGCGCCCGTATTTGCGCCGGGAACCTTTTTACAATGCCTGCACGGCGCTCGCTTCAATCTCGCCGACGGGTATGTAGCCACGTGACGTGGAGCCTCGATCCGCCGCATAGTCAATGGATCGAGTCGCCGCCGAACCTCGCATTCACACAAGGACACAACGAATGGGAAAGCTCACTACCCACGTACTCGATACGGCGCACGGCCGTCCCGGCGCTGCAATCAAGGTGGACCTCTACGCGCTGGACGGCGAATCGCGCCGCGCGATCAAGACCGTGCTGACCAATAGCGACGGCCGCTGCGACGAACCCCTGCTCGAAGGCGCCGCGCTCGCCGCCGGCGAATACGAACTCGTGTTCCATGCCGGCGACTACTTCGCGTCGCTCGGCGTGAAGGTGCCCGAACCCCGTTTCGTCGATCGCGTCGTACTCCGCTTCGGCATCGCCGACACCGGCTCGCACTATCACGTGCCGCTGCTCGTGTCGCCGTGGTCGTACAGCACCTATCGCGGCAGCTGACATTCGAATCAGCGCCCGCATCAAACAAACGATTTGAGTCTGGAGGAGTTTCATGGAAGGCTTCATCACCGACTGGCTGAACCTCGCGCTGCGATGGCTGCACGTCATCGTCGCCATTGCGTGGATCGGCGAGTCGTTCTATTTCGTCGCGCTCGACAACAGCCTGAAACCGCCGACCGACCCGAACCAGCGCAAGCGCGGTGTGTTCGGCGAGCTGTGGCACGTCCACGGCGGCGGCTTCTACAACATGCAGAAGTATACGGTCGCCCCGCCGGAAATGCCGGATGACCTGCACTGGTCGAAGTGGCCGTCGTACACGACCTGGCTGTCGGGCTTCTCGCTGTTCTTCGTGCTGTACCTGCTCGCACCGAACACGTACCTGATCGACAAGAGCGTGCTCGACATGGGCCCGGTGGTCGCCGTCGCGTCCGCACTCGGCTTCCTCGCGGCCGGCTGGATCGTCTACG
The DNA here is from genome assembly GCF_002223085.1 of Burkholderia sp. HI2714. Classification (NCBI taxonomy): domain Bacteria; kingdom Pseudomonadati; phylum Pseudomonadota; class Betaproteobacteria; order Burkholderiales; family Burkholderiaceae; genus Burkholderia; species Burkholderia sp. HI2714. The sequence continues at coordinate 190,569 of NZ_NKFM01000021.1, forward strand.
ACTCGCTGTGCCGCATCCTCGGCACCAACGACCGCGTGCTCGGCATCTGCGTCGGCATCTACGTGGTCGCCGCCGCGTACCTCGCGTGCCACATCTTCGCGGGTCGTGCCGCCTACCTGATCGTCGGCGCGATGCTCGCAACGATCATGTCGGCGAACGTGTTCTTCGTGATCATCCCCGGCCAGCGCAAGATGGTCGACAAGATGCTCAAGGGCGAAGAGCCGAACCCGATCTACGGCAAGCGCGGCAAGCAGCGCTCGGTGCACAACACGTACTTCACGCTGCCGGTCGTGTTCGCGATGCTGTCGAACCACTATGCGATGACGTACACGAACAAGTTCAACTGGGTCGTGCTCGTGCTGATCATGCTGGCCGGCGCGCTGATTCGCCAGTTCTTCGTGATGCGCCACCGTGGCAAGCAGCTGTGGTACCTGCCGATCGGCGGCGTCGCGCTGCTGGCAGGCGCACTGGTCTGGACGACGCCGAAGCCGGTCGCGCCAGAAGCGCAGGCCGCGAACGCGCCGAAGGTCGTGATCAACGACATCATGCCGATCCTGCAGCAGCGCTGCGTCGAGTGCCACTCGGCGAAGCCGACGCTGATGGGCAGCGCGCCCGCAGGCGTGATGTTCGACACGCCGGACGAAGTGTCGAAGAACGCGCAGCGCATCTACGAACAGGCCGTGCGCCTGAAGGCGATGCCGATCGGCAACGTCACGCACATGACCGACGACGAGCGCACGAAGCTCGCCGCCTGGTTCGAGGGTGGCGCGAACAAGTAAGCCGCCGTGCGCCGGGTGTGCTTTTCCGGCGCAATCCTCTCTGTTCGCGGGCCCGTTACGGGTCCGTTTTTTTTGCGTGTTGCAGATGCGTTGCTAGCGCTCAGCGCGCATCGCATCGCGCTGGAGCGCGACGAGCGCGTCGAGTGCGCGCGGGCCGTCGTCGAACGGCACGAAGATGTGATCGTGGCAAGCCGCCGCCATCACGTTGCAACTGATGCCGGCCGCGCCGAGCGCGCGTGCGAACGCCGCCGTGAGGCCGACAGCCGCAAGGTCGGAATGCACGGTCAGCGTGATCCAGGCCGCACGGAACAGCACGGGCCAGCCGTGACGTGCTGCCGCCTCCTCTTCGGCCACGACCGTCAGCCCTTCCGCTTCGCGGAACGTTGCGATTACTTCGGATAACGATACGTCTGAGCCGGTCGGCAATGATACGAAGGCGAACGCACCCGGATGCAGTTCGGGCTGCATCGTTCTCAGCAGGATCGCCAGGTCGTTTTCAGGTTGGCTCATCGGAGGACCATGCCCGGAATCGGGCATCGCGCGGTGGAGATGCCGGCACGATAGCACGCGCCACCGTCACCGCTACGCGCGCATCGTCGTGACTTCATCCGCGAGCCAGTCGCGCAATGCGACGATGCGCGGATCGTCCTGCGTGTGCTCCGGATATACGACGTGATAGGCAAGCCCCGGCGCCACGTCGACGTTCACGTCGAACAGCCGGACGAGGCGCCCTTCCGCGAGATCGCGCGCGATCATGTGCGGCTCCGCCAGCCCGACCGCCGTACCGTCCATCACGGCCTGCACGACGTGGCTCGAATCCGGAAACGCGACGCACCGGCTATCGTCGAAACCGTCGACGCCGGCAGCGGCCATCCGTGCCGACCAGCGCGGCCAGGTCACGCCGTCGACTTCGCAGTCCACGTGGCACAGCGTGTGGCGCAGCAGATCGCGCGGCTTGCGCAACGGCGGGCCGGCCGACAACAGCGCCGGGCTGCAGATCGCAACGACCGACGTATCGAACAGGCGCTGCGCGCACGCATCGCGATAACGCCCGGTGCCGAAGCCGATCGCGGCATCGACGTCGTCGTCATCGAAATCGCGCAACCGGTCGGTGATATCGAACGACAGCTCGAACGCAGGATGCTCGGCCCTGAAACGCGGCAGGCGCGGCAGCAGCCAGTGTGTTGCGAAGCGCGCGCCGACCGATACGCGCAACTCCGCCTGCTCCCGCGCGACGCGCCGTGCCCGGGCAGTCGCACGCCGCAGCCCCGCCAGTGCCTCGGCGGCCGCGGCAGCCAGCACGACACCGGCCGGCGTCAGCCGGATACTGCGGCTCGTGCGGACGAACAGCACCATGTCGAGCTGCGCCTCGATTTCCTTGATCTGGTGACTGACCGCCGCCGGCGTCAGCCCGACCTCGTCGGCCGCCCGCGAGAAATTCAGGTGCCGCGCCGCCGCATCGAACGTCCTCAGCGCGCGCGTACCGGGCCACATGCGTTCCATCGATCTTCAAACCGGATTTGATGACCGTTCCAAAACTACTCGTTTTTCAAGACAGCATCAATCGGCAAACAATAGGCTTTCTTGAAGATTTCGCGCACCGCCCGGTGCGCGCGGCCAACCTGGAGAATCGCCGATGACCGCTGAACCATTCCCGTCCATCGCCCAGCTCAACGGCGTCGTCGCCGCCCCGGACGCGCTCGCCGCGCTCGCGTTCGCGGGCCACGCGCATTTCACCGCGATGCAGGTACGCGACGGCCACGTACGCGGTCTCGACCTGCATCTCGCGCGGCTGCGCGATGCGTCGAACACGCTGTTCGGCCAGGCACTTCCCGATGACCTGATCCGTACGCTCCTGCGCGCAGCGCTCGAGCGCGCGCCGTCGGCGCTGTCGCTGACGGCGACCGTGCATGCGACGACGGGCGAATTCGTCGCGCCGCGCGACGACGAAACGCTCGACGTGCTGGTCCGCACGGCACCGCCGTCGTCGGGCCCGGCGGGCCCGCTCGATCTCGCGCTGTTCGAATACGAGCGCGTGCTGCCGGACATCAAGCACGTCGGCGAAGTCGCGAAGACGCACTTCCTGCGCCGCGCGATCGCGCAGCGTTTCGACGATACGGCCTTCATCGATCGTCACGGGCGCATCAGCGAAGGCTCGATCTGGAATCTCGCGTTCTGGACCGGCGACGCGGTCGTATGGCCGGTGGCCGGCATGCTCGGCGGGGTCACGATGGGCATCCTGCGTCGGCAACTGGCGCGCCTCGGCGTCGCGCAGCACGATCGCGAACTGACGCCGGCCGACCTGCCGTCGCTGGCCGGCGCCGCCGTGATGAATTCGTGGACGCCCGGGATCGCCGTGCGCCGGTTCGGCACGGCGACGCTGCCCGACGCATCGCAGTTCGTCGCGCTGCTGCATCGCGCATACGAACAGGAGCCGCCGGTCGCGCCGTGACGCGCTGGCGTCGCGGCGGCCCGGTTCGCGCGCCGCACGCAAAACCAAAGCGACCTGAATCGCGAGCAAGCGACCATACATAAAAAAACCGCGCGAATTGCGCGGGTTTCGACAAGCAGTCAGTCGCGAAGGCGCGAGCGAGTCACGCAGTCAGCGCGTGCAGCGCCTCGTCGGTGAGCCACAGCGATTCCTGCAGGTCCTGCTCGTTCAGGTTCAGGCCATCGCCGCCGCGATCGACAACGATGAAGTCGCTGACGCCGCCGAGCGCGATCAGCGGGTGATGCCACACGCCCTTCGCATAGTTGACGCCCTGCCAGCCGCTCGTCACGAACGCGCGGATCTTCGCCGGATCGAGATCGCCCGCGGGCGCCACGACGACGAGGTACGGCTGGTCGTTCAACGGCACGAACGCCTGGCTGCCGAGCGGGTGCCGCTCGAGCATCTTCACTTCGAACGGCAGCGTGCGCGGCTGGCCGCGGAACAGGTTGACGAGCGTGCGGCCGTCTTCATCGGTCACGTCGACTTTCGCGAGATCGTGAAAGCGGATCGTCGTGCCGAGGTTGATCGGGATCTGCTTCGCCCCTTCCGTCTCGATCACGTCGCCGAACGGCGCGAATGCTTCCTTGGTCAGCGGTTCGATGGCAAGCGTCTTCATTTGTCGAGCGTCCCCCACAGACGCAGGCGCGACACGCCGCCGTCCGGAATGATGTTCAGTCGCACGTGCGTGACGGGGCCGAGCGATGCGATGTCCTGTTCGAAGTAGTGCTGCTTGTCCATCTGCAGCTTCTGTTCGCCGAGCAGCACGGGCCAGAACATCGATTGCGTGATCAGCGAGCTGTCCGTGCCGCCCGACACGTACGCGGCCTGGATCGAGCAGCGGTCCGGATAGTTGCCCTTGAAGAACGCGGTATCGACTTCGATCTTGCGGATCACGCCCGGCTGCGCGAGCGCGATGATCGCCCAGTCGTTGCCCGGTTCGCGGCGACGACGGGTTTCCCAGCCGTCGCCCATGTTCACGCCGCGGCCCGGCAGCAGCAGGTTCGACGCGACGCCGAAGTGCTGGTTGTTCGCGGCCACCACGTAACCGCCGTTTTCCATCGCCGCGAGATCGAACTGCTCGGTCGCGCTCGCGCCGGCCCAGTCGAGCTGCGGCTGGCCGTACACGCGCAGGCGTGCAATGCCGCCATCCGGATAGATGTTCACGCGCAGGTGCGTGAAGGCGCGCGCATCGCTCGCTTCGACGTAGTGATGACTGTTGCCCTGCAGCGTCGTCGACGGCACGATCTCGACCCACTCGGTCGCATGCGTCGGCGCGCCGTCGGCCACGAACGCGGCCTCGATCGACGCGGCCGGCGGGAAGTTGCCGGTGAAGTGGCTCGTGTCGATGTCGAAGCCCTTGATCACGCCCGGGCGCGCGAGCTTGACGATGCACCAGTCGTAGCCCGTCGTGCGCTTGCGGCGCGTTTCCCAGCCGTCCATCCACTTGCCGTGGTCGTCGTACTTGCCGGGGATGAACACAGCCGGCTCGGGGTTCAGCATCCGGTCCTTCGGCGCGAAGAAATCGTCGCTGGCTTCGAGCGCCTGCGCACCGAGACGCGGGTCGGCGAGGTTCACGTAGCGCCGCGTGAAGTCGGGTGCGTTGGGATCGAGAAGCGGAACAGCCATGATGTTTCCTTGTTTCAGTGAGGCGATCAGGCCGCTGCGACGCAGCAGGCCGTATTGCGGTGTCAGGCGTCGATCAGGTCGTCGAGGCGGAAGCGCGCGATCCGGTAGATCTGGTCGAGGCTCGCCCGCAGTTCTTCGGTGCGCGAATGATTCACGCGCGACTCGAAGTTCGCGATGATGCCGTGCCGGTCATAGCCGCGCACCGCGAGGATGAACGGGAAGCCGAACTTCTCGCGATACGTGCGGTTCAGCGTCAGCAGCTTGTCGAATTCTTCCTGCGTGCACTGGTCGAGGCCCGCGCCGCTCTGCTCGCGCGTCGACTCGGCGGTCAGCTCGCCACGCACGGCGGCCTTGCCGGCCAGCTCCGGGTGAGCGTTGATCAGCGCGAGCTGGCGCGCTTCGCCGGCCGTTTCCACCGCGCCGGACATCGTCTTGTGCAGCGCGTCGATGCTCGCGAACGGCCGCTCGCCCGCGGCGACTTCGGCCACCCACGGCGAATGTTCGAAAATCCCTGACAACGCCGCGACAAATGCGCTCGGCGCCATCGTGTTCAGTTGTTCCAACGTGTAGCGCATCGCCTTCATGCTTTCCCTTCGTTTCGATGATTGGGCTGATACGGATGATGTTCACGCCAGTGACGCGCGATATCGACACGGCGCGTCACCCATACGCGATCGTGCTTCTCGATGTGATCGAGGAAACGCTGCAGCCCGCGGAACCGGCCCGGCCGGCCGAGCAACCGGCAGTGCATGCCGATCGACAGCATCTTCGGCGCCTCGTCGCCCTCCGCGTACAGCACGTCGAATGCATCGCGCAGGTAGTCGAAGAAGTGATCGCCGGTGTTGAAGCCCTGCGGCGTCGCAAAGCGCATGTCGTTCGTGTCGAGCGTGTACGGCACGATCAGCTGCGGCGACTTCTTGCCGCCCGATACTTCAACGTCCATCCAGAACGGCAGGTCGTCGCCGTAGTTGTCGGAGTCGTACAGGAAGCCGCCGTATTCCGCGACCAGGCGGTGCGTATTGGGGCTGTCGCGGCCGGTGTACCAGCCGAGCGGGCGCTCGCCCGTCACGCGCTCGATCGCTTCCATCCCGAGGCGCATGTGCTCGGCCTCGAGTTCCGGCGTCATGCTCTGGTAGTGGATCCAGCGCCAGCCGTGGCACGCGATTTCATGGCCCAGCTCGACGAAGGCGCGCGCGAGCTCAGGATGGCGCTCGATCGCCATGCCGACGCCGAATACCGTCAGCGGCAGCCCGCGCTTCTCGAATTCGCGCAGGATGCGCCATACGCCGGCCCGCGAACCGTATTCGTAGATCGACTCCATGCTCATGTGGCGGTCGGGATACGCGGCCGCGCCGACGATTTCCGACAGGAACTGCTCGGAGCCCGGATCGCCGTGCAGCACGCAGTTCTCGCCGCCCTCCTCGTAGTTCAGCACGAATTGCACGGCGACGCGGGCACGCCCCGGCCAGTTCGCCTGAACGGGATGGCGGCCGTAGCCGATCAGGTCGCGAGGATAGTTGGGATCGAGTGACATGGTTCGAAGAGCGGCGAAAGCTCGCTGAAATAATGGGTTCGCATCGACTGCGCGGGTGCCGGAGGCCGGCTGCGCAAGCCGATGCGATGACGGCCCAGTTTAGCGAAAACGCCCATACGCGCCCATACAGCGGCGCAGATAGTGCGTGTCAGACGGTGTGTATGTGCGGTTGCGGCAAATTCGCGACCGGTTCCGCCTGATCCCCGTCCGGCGGGCTGAAGCGGGCGAACGCGCCGTCGTAGCGCTTCGGCAGCGGGCGCGCGTAGTCGCCGCGCTTCGCGGTCGCGAGGCGTAGCGCGACGAGCGCCTCGGCCCACTTGACGGCCGCCGTGACGCCCTCGACCACCGGCGCGCCGATCTGCTGCTCGATCTCGTGCGCGAACTCGGCCATCCCCGCGCAACCGAGCACGATCGCGTCGGCGCCGTCCTCGTCGAGTGCGCGCCGGCATTCGTCGACGATGATCCGGCGCGCGGCCGAGCCCGGCCGGTCGAGCTCGAGCACCGCGACGTCGGTCGCGCGCACGTTGCGGCAGAACCGTTTCATCCCGTAGCGTTCGGCGAGATGCCACGCCATCCCGCAGGTGCGCGCGAGCGTCGTGACGACCGAGAAGCCCGGCGCGAGCACGCTCGCTGCATGCATCGCGGCCTCGGCAATGCCGATCACCGGCCCGCGCGCGAGCTCGCGCGCCGCGTACAGGCCCGGATCGCCGAAGCACGCGATCACGTACGCATCGCAGCCGTCGCGCTCGCCCTGCACGATCTCGGCGAGCAGCCCCGGCGTCGCGAGCGCCTCGTCGTAATACCCTTCGATCGACGGCGGCCCCATCGGCGGGCTCACCGCGACGATCTCCGTGCCGGCAGCGGCGACCTCGCGCGCGCAGCGGCCCATCGCGTCGGTCATCCGCTGGGTCGTATTCGGATTGATCAGTCGGATCTTCATCGCACGCTCCTCAGGCCTTCGCGCTCACGAGCAGCCGGTAGAACACGAAGCCGAGCCCCGCGCCGATGAACCACGAGAAGTTCGCGACGCCCTGCCAGCCCGGCACCATCACGCAGACGATCGCGATCACCGCGGCCGGCAACAGCGCGGCAAGCGCGCGGCGGTTCACGCCGCCCGTGTACCAGTACGTGCCGCTTTCCGACATCGTGTACAGGTCGTCGCGCACGAGCCGGCCGCGCTTGACGAGGTAGAAGTCGGCGATCAGCACGCCGTACAGCGGGCCGATGAAGGCGCCGAGCACGTCGAGCGTGTAGTGGATCACGGCCGGGTTGTTGAACAGGTTCCACGGCGTGATGAAGATCGACGCGACGGCCGCGAGCATCCCGCCCGCGCGCCAGCTGATCAGGCGCGGCGCGACGTTCGAGAAGTCGAACGCGGGCGACACGAAGTTCGCGACGATGTTGATGCCGATCGTCGCGATCGTGAACGTCAGCGCACCGAGGATCACCGCGGTCGGATGGTCGATGCGGCCGACCGTCTCGACGGGATCGGTGATCAGTTCGCCGAACACCGGCAGCGTCGCGGCCGTCGTGATCACCGTGACGAGCGAGAACGCGAGGAAGTTGACCGGGAGCCCCCAGAAATTGCCGCGCTTCACTTCGCCGAACGAGCGGCAGTAGCGCGAGAAATCGCCGAAGTTCAGCATCGGCCCGGAGAAGTACGACACGACCAGCGACACCGCCGTGACCATCACCGGAATCACTTCCGCGCCGTGATACTTCACGCCACCGAGGTTGAGGCCGATGTTGCGCCAGCCCGCGCGCCACACCATGTAGCCGGCGAGGATGAACATCACGACGTAGACGGCCGGGCCCGCGAAGTCGATGAACTTCTTGATCGTCTCCATCCCGTTCCAGAACACGAACGCCTGGAGCACCCACAGCAGCATGAAGCCGGCCCAGCCGACCGCCGACAGCCCGAGGAAGCCGTAGCGATGCACGTCCGCGTAAGGCAGCCATTGCGGGAAGAATTTCAGCACGACGATCACGAGCGCGCTCGACGCGAGATAGGTCTGGATCCCGTACCACGCGATCGCGATCAGCCCGCGGATCACGGCCGGCACGTTCGCGCCGAGCACGCCGAACGTCGCGCGGCATGCGACCGGATACGGCACGCCGATCTGCTGGCTCGGCCGCGCGATCAGGTTGCACAGCAGGTTCACGAAGCCGATCCCGACGATCAGCGCGATCAGCACCTGCCAGCTCGTCAGCCCGAGCGCGAACAGGCTGCCCGCGAATACGTAGCCGCCGACGCTGTGCACGTCCGACATCCAGAACGCGAAGATGTTGTATGAACCCCATGTCTTATTTTTCAGGGGTGCCAAATCTTCGTTGTACAGACGTTCGCTGTAACCATTCGGCAGTGTCGGATCGCCGCCCTCGCCGCCTTCTTCCGCCGGATAGGCGCTGTCGTGCGCCACACTGAACTGAGCCATGACTTCTCCTTGACGCGGCCGGGAGGCCGCTCCACCGTCATCGATATCGCTCCGGATCGACGCCCGGAGTCGGACCAGCGGCCCGCGGCACACGCCGCGGGCCTGCATTTCGCTCGTTCTTGTGGCGCGTGGCCGGGTTCGCGTCGCCGCTCAGGCGCCGCCGAACACTTCGCGCAAATCGACCTGCCCTTGTGCGGGCCGGTCCAGCATCTTCAGTTCGACATGCTGCAGGTGGTGCGCCATCAGCGTCACCGCCCGCTTCGGATCGCCGGCCTCCAGCGCACCGAGGATCTCGTCGTGGTCGTCGCACGAGCACGGGCTGCGCCCGTGCGACTCGTACAGCGCCGACATCAGCGTCGAGCGTGCGACGAGCCCTTCGAGGCACTCGCTGAGCGTCGCATTGCCCATCAGCGTGGCGAGCGCCGTATGGAATTCGCCCGACAGGCGGATCCAGGCCGCGAAGTCTTGCCGCTCGAACGCCTTGCGTTCCTTCTCGATCAGCGAGGCGACGCCCTTCAGCCGCTTCGCGCCGGGCCCGGTCGCGAGCCGCTCGACCACGGCGAGCTCGATGATCCGGCGCATCTCGAACACCTCGTGCACGTCCTGCAGCGTCGGGCTCGCGACGAACGCGCCGCGGTTCGGCTCGAGATCGACCAGCTTGTCGGTCGCGAGCTGCGCGAGCGCCTGGCGGATCGCCCCGCGCTTCACGTTGAACACGTCGCAGAGCTGCGCCTCCGTCAGCTTCGCGCCCGGCGCGAGCCGATGCTCGAGGATCGCCGTGCGGATCCGCTCGGCGATCGCTTCGGGACTGGCTGCACCGGACGGGTGGGATTCGGGCTCGTTCATGATCGGCATCGTGTGATGATCCTCATCCTAGGGTGGACATAAAGATTGTCAACAATTCTTTTCCGGCATTGCGCACAATCGGTGTGCATCGACGTGACCCTGTCCGGTGCACGATGCGTCGAATCCATGCACGACAAGGCTGAGACCTATGACAGGCCCGCTTCTCGTCGTATATCCTCCCGGTCATTTTGTTGACAAGACTGGTGCAAGATCCGGTGACGACCTTGCTGCTGTCGACGAAAATACTTGACCGTTAGTTGCGCACTTACATAAAGAAAAAGGCGGGAACCCCCGCCTTTCGACCGACTGCGCCCGCCTCAACCGAGGTGCGGATAGTCCGACAGCGTGAGCCGGAAACCGTGCGCATTCGCGACCAGTTGCGCCTGCGCGCCGAACGGCAGCGTCAGCAGGTCGGGCACGTGGCCGAACTGGAGCCCCGTCACGACCGGAATCCCGATCACCGCGCGCACCTGGTCGATCATCGCCTGCATATCGTAGCCGTTGTCGTACTCGAACGGCCGCGCGCCGGTGAACTGGCCGAGCACGAGCGCCTGCTGGCGCGCGAGCAGCCCCGAGAGATGCAGTTGATAGATCATCCGTTCGATCCGGAACGGCTGCTCGTTGACGTCCTCGATGAACAGGATGCCGCCCTCGATGTCGGGCATGTACGGCGTGCCGACGAGCGACGTGAGGATCGCGAGATTGCCGCCCCACAGCGTGCCCGTCACGTTCACGCTCTGCACCTGCGGCGCTTCGGCGATGATCGTCGTGCTCGACTGCGTCAGCGTCTGCCAGAAGTGCTGCATCGTGAAGTCGCTCGGCGTTTCCGCGCCGAAGTCGGCGGACAGCATCGGGCCGCCGAACGTCTTGATGCGCGCCTTCGCGTACAGCGCAAGCTGAAGCGCCGTGAAATCGCTATGGCCGACGAGCGCGACCGGCTGGTCACGCAGCCTGCGCTCGAGCCCGCGATAGTCGAGCCCGTGCAGGATGCGCGCGGCACCATAGCCGCCACGCACCGCGAGCGCGATGTCCGGCAGCGGCCGCTCGGGATCGGCAAGACGGTTCAGGTCGCCTGCCCGTTCGCCGTCGGTACCGCCGAACCGCTGGAAGCGCCGCTGCGTCGCTTCGATGTTCTCGATGCGATGCTGTGCAGTGCTGAGGCGCTCGAGCGCGCGATTGATCGCATCCGGGTCGTGCGGATAGCCGGACGGCGCAAGCAGGCGGATGGTGTAGGACGCGGCGGGCTGGAAGGACATGGCAAAGAGAGGTGTCGGGTCGTCAAACCTGCTTAGAGGGTCCGAACCGTCTCCGGTTCACGGAACCGTGTGCGCCCGGCTCGCGTAGAGCATCGAGCGACGGGCGCGGCGGGGCGTGCCTATGACGCGCCGGATTCGGCGTCGCGGGCGAGCCGTGCTTCGCGCAGCGCGCGACGGCGCTCGGCGAAGAACGACTTCAGCGCGGCGCCGCACTCGTCGGCGAGCACGCCGCCGGTCACTTCGGTATGGTGGTTCAGTTGCGGATTCGCGAATGCGTCGATCACGCTGCCGCACGCGCCCGTCTTCGGATCGGCGGCACCGTAGACGACCCGTGCGATGCGCGCATGCATGATCGCGCCCGCGCACATCAGGCACGGCTCGAGCGTGACGTACAACTCGCAGCCGGGCATCCGGTAATTCTGCAGATGCTGCGCGGCCATGCGCAGCGCGGCCATTTCCGCATGGGCCGACGGGTCGTGCCCGCCGATCGGATGGTTGAAGCCGCGTGCGATCACTTCGTCGCCACGCACGAGCACCGCGCCAACCGGCACTTCGCCGGCCGCGCGCGCCTCTTCGGCGGCAGCCTGCGCGAGACGCATGAAATGCAGGTCGCGCGCCGATACGGGCGCGGCTTCGGGAACGGGGGAATCGGCGGCGGGTTCGGCCACCGGGGCGGCTGCCGACCGGGCTGCGTCGTGCAGCGCGTCGGACGTCACATCGGCCCCGCTTCGGCGGAGGCTTCGTCGAGCCCGCGCTCGCACAGGCGCTCCGCGATGCGCCGGCAGTAGTCGCGCGGCATCACCATCGGGCCGCCGCGCAGCGATTCGAGCGCCATGTCGAGCGCGAGGATCTTCGCCTGCAGCCGGCACCGCGCGGCGCGGTCGCTGACCGCCTGCACTTCGTCGTGCAGGTTGCGCAGCGCGCGCAATTGCTCGACGGCCGGCGGCACGAAGCCCGCATTCTTCAGGATACGGTTGGCCACCCGCACCTCCTCGGGCACGAGCAGGTCGTCATCCAGCGCCTGTGGCGCGCCGGTACCCGGCAAATCGTCGAACTCGCCCCGCGCGGCGGCGGCGGCAATACGTTGTTCGACCAGGGCGTCAAGCAATCTCATCAGTCAATCGGAACAATGCGGCAGGCCGAATTCTAGCAGGGTGACGAAGGTATGACAGGCCCTTCGAATATATGCTCGATATTGTATTTTTAGGGGCCGAATCGCGGGGCATGCACGCCGATCGGTCTCATTTGCCGCTCTGCTGCGCCGCAGCGGGCTGCGGGCCGTTCGCACACCGTCCAACGTGTCCGGTGTCCGGCCCTGTTTTTCTGAGGCAACGCGGACCACGCCGCGCCGATCCGGTGAAACGGAAGCCGTCCCCGCTTCGGTCGCAGGGTCACGCAGCCACCGTTTCCTGCCGCGCGTTCGCGAACGGGCGGAACATCATCGCGATCAGGAACGCGCCGAGACCGATCGCAAACGAGCCGAGATACAGCCAGCCGTAGCTGCCGAGCGTATCGACGATCAGGCCGCCGGCGACGGGGCCCGCGGCCATCCCGAGGCTGCCGGCCATCGCGCAGCCGCCGATCACGGTGCCCATCATCCGCAGCGGGAAGTTCTCGCGCGCAAGCACCGAATACAGCGGCATCACGCCCGCGTAGATGAAGCCGAACACGATCGCGACCGCGTAGAACCCGTCGAGCGTGCGCACGAAGTAGTACCCGAGCGCACCCAGCGCCTGCGCAAGCAGCCCGGCCACCAGCATGCGCTTCGCGCCGAGGCGGTCGCCCAGGATCCCGAACGCGATCCGTCCGCCCATGCCGGCGAGCCCTTCGACGCTGTAGATCGACACCGCGACGATCAGCGGGATCCCGCACGTCACCGCGTAGCTGACCGTATGGAAGATCGGGCCCGAATGCGTCGCGCAACAGAAGAAATTGGTCAGCAGCAGTACGATGAACTGCGGCGAACGCAGCGCATCCGCGACCGACATCGCCGCAGGCGCGCCGGCAGGCGCCGACGCCGCAGGAGCCGCCTGCGCGCCGTCGAGCGCGGGCGCCCGGCGCACCAGCAGCGACACCGGAATCATCACGAAGGCCGCCAGCGCCGCAATCAGCAGCATCGACGTGCGCCAGTCGCGCACCGACACGAGCCACGCGGCCAGCGGGGCCATCGTCATCGGCGCCATCCCCATGCCGGCCGACACGAGCGACACCGCGAGGCTGCGGTGCGTGTCGAACCAGCCCGTCACGCACGCCATCATCGGCGCGAATATCGCAGCCGTCGCGCCGCCGACGGCGAGGCCGAAAGTGAGCTGGAACGCGAGCAGCGACGGCGCGCGGCTCGCCAGCGCCAGGCTTGCCGACAGCAGGACGGCGCCCGTCATGATGACCGGGCGCGTGCCGATGCGGTCCGACAGGCTGCCCCACCCCATGCTCGCGAAAGCCATCGCGATGAAGCCGAGCGTCATCGCGCCGGAAATGCCGGTCATCGACCAGCCCGTGTCGCGCGCGATCGCGCGCAGGAACACCGGCAGCGAAAACATCGCGCCGATCGCGATGCAGCCCATCAGGCCGCCCGCGGCGACGATGACCCAGCGGTATCGGGAATCCGGCATGGGGTACCTCCTTGTCGTGATGACGATCCTCGGGAACCGGGCGCCATCTGCGTCGCGCAATGCCCGGTCGACATGGATACGACGGGCGGCGCACCGCGAAATCGACATGCGCGGCACACACGCCGGCGAATTTTCTGATTGTCCGCCGATCCGCTCCGCCCGCAACGGGCGGACCGGTCGTCGCCGCACGCCGGTTCGACCGTTCGGTCAGGCCCCTGGCGCCGCGCTTTTCCGGAATCGGAAAGTCGAAATCAGAAATAGTTGGTTGGGGCGCGCGCCCCGGCTGACTACACTCGAGCGATCTTGTCATAACAAGTTGACCGATGACCTCCCCCAACGTCGTGCCGCTGTCAGCGGCCCCGCTCTACGTGCAGATCAAGGACACGCTGCGCACGCGCATTCTCGACGGCACCTATGCGCCGCACAGCCGGATGCCTTCCGAGCACGAACTCTGCGCGATGTTCGACGTCAGTCGCATCACGGTGCGCCAGGCGCTCGGCGATCTGCAAAAGGAAGGACTGCTGTTCAAGCTGCACGGCAAGGGCACCTTCGTGTCGAAGCCGAAGGCATTCCAGAACGTGACCTCGCTGCAGGGCTTCGCCGAGGCGATGTCGTCGATGGGCTACGAGATCGTCAACCAGGTGCGCAGCTTCCGCACCGTCAAGGCCGACCGCCATCTCGCCACGAAGCTGAACGTGCCCGAAGGCGCGCCGCTCGTCGAGATTCATCGTGTGCGACTGCTCAATCGCGAGCCCGTGTCGCTCGAACAGACGTGGGTGCCCGAAGCCCTCGGCAAGCGCCTCGCGGGCGCCGACCTCGCGACCCGCGACATTTTCCTGGTCCTGGAAAACGACTGCGGCATCCCGCTCGGCCATGCCGACGTGTCGATCGACGCGATCCTCGCCGACGACGAGATCGTCGATGCACTGCACGTCGAGGAAAGCAGCCCCGTGCTGCGTATCGAGCGCCTCACGCACGACGCGTCGGGCGCACCGATCGACTTCGAATACCTCTACTTCCGCGGCGACGCCTTCCAGTACCGGCTGCGCATCGACCGGCAGAAACCGCGCAAACCTGCAAGGAAACAGCGATGACTACCCATGTGCTCGAATACGACATCGTCGTGGTGGGCGGCGGCACCGCCGGCCCGATGGCGGCGATCAAGGCGAAGGAGCGCGACCCGTCCCTGCGCGTGCTGCTGCTCGAGAAAGCCAACGTGAAGCGCAGCGGCGCGATCTCGATGGGGATGGACGGCCTGAACAACGCCGTGATCCCCGGGCATGCGACGCCCGAGCAGTACACGCGCGAGATCACGATCGCCAATGACGGGATCGTCGACCAGGAAGCCGTATACGCGTACGCGACGCACAGCTTCGCGACGATCGAGCAGCTCGACCGCTGGGGCGTGAAGTTCGAGAAGGACGGCACCGGCGACTACGCGGTGAAGAAGGTCCATCACATGGGCTCGTACGTGCTGCCGATGCCGGAAGGACACGACATCAAGAAGGTGCTGTACCGGCAGCTGAAGCGCGCGCGCATCGCGATCACGAACCGGATCGTCGCAACGCGCGTGCTGACCGATGCGCACGGTCGCGCGAGCGGCGTACTCGGCTTCGACTGCCGCACCGCCGAGTTCCACGTGATCCGCGCGAAAGCCGTGATTCTCTGCTGCGGCGCAGCCGGTCGCCTCGGCCTGCCGGCCTCGGGCTACCTGATGGGCACCTACGAGAATCCGACCAACGCGGGCGACGGCTATGCGATGGCGTATCACGCCGGTGCCGCGCTCGCGAATCTCGAGTGCTTCCAGATCAATCCGTTGATCAAGGACTACAACGGCCCCGCGTGCGCGTACGTGACGGGCCCGCTCGGCGGCTTCACCGCGAACGGCAAGGGCGAACGCTTCATCGAATGCGATTACTGGAGCGGCCAGATGATGTGGGAGTTCTACCAGGAACTGCAAAGCGGCAACGGCCCCGTGTTCCTGAAGCTCGACCATCTCGCGGAGGAAACGATCCAGACCATCGAGCAGATCCTGCATACGAACGAGCGGCCGAGCCGCGGCCGCTTCCATGCCGGGCGCGGCACCGATTACCGCAGCCAGATGGTCGAGATGCACATCTCCGAGATCGGCTTCTGCAGCGGGCACAGCGCATCCGGCGTGTACGTGAACGCCCGCGCGGAGACGACCGTGCCCGGGCTCTACGCGGCCGGCGACATGGCGGCCGTCCCGCACAACTACATGCTCGGCGCATTCACGTACGGCTGGTTTGCCGGCCAGAACGCGGCCGACTACGTGGCCGGCCGCGAGCATGCGCCGGTGGACGACGAACAGGTCGCCGCCGAACGCACCCGTGTGCTTGCCCCGCTGCTGCGCGAGCGCGGCCTCGCGCCGGCGCAGGTCGAATACAAGCTGCGCCGCATGGTGAACGATTATCTGCAACCGCCGAAGGTGACACGCAAGATGGAAATCGGTCTTCAACGTTTTGACGCCATTACTGAGGATATCGAAGAGATAAAGGCGAACCATCCGCATGAACTGATGCGCGCCGCCGAGGTGCGTGCGATCCGCGACTGCGCGGAAATGGCTGCGCGCGCGTCGCTGTTCCGCACCGAGAGCCGCTGGGGGTTGTACCACCACCGTGTGGACTTTCCACATCGCAACGACGCCGAATGGTTCTGCCATACCTGGTTGCGCAAGGACGCCGACGGCGCGATGCGCAGCGAGAAGCGGCCGGTCGAACCGTATGTCGTGCCGCTCGCCGACGACGAGCACGGCGCCTACACGAATCTGCGCATCCGCGAGCCGGCCGCGCTCGCGGCCGCCCTTTGAGGAACCTGCCATGCCCCATACCCCGCACGACGTCTTCCAGCGCAGCAGCGCACCCGTGACGATCGACGAGACCCTGTGCATCGCCGACAAGGGCTGCACCGTCTGCGTCGACGTATGCCCCCTCGACCTGCTCGCGATCGACGTGACCAAAGGCAAGGCCTATATGCAGTTCGACGAATGCTGGTACTGCATGCCATGCGAACGCGATTGCCCGACCGGCGCGGTCAAGGTCGACATCCCTTATCTGCTGCGCTGACCGTGTCCTTCAACGCTCTCTCCCGTCGCCCATGACCGACTCCTCCTTCGCTGCCGCGTTGCCCCGCGCACACGTCCCCGACGAAGCCGCACTCATCGCACGCCTCGCCGCGCCCGATGCCGCCGTGCGCCGCGTCGCACTGTTCGAACTCGCCGATCTCGAGGACCCGGGGTTCGTGCCCGCGTTCGTCGCCGCGCTGGGCGACGATCCGTCGGCCGACGTGCGCGGCGAAGCCGCCCGTGTGCTCGGCGCGTGGGAGCAGCCCGACATCGTCGACGCGCTGTGCGGCGCATTGCTCGATCCGGACGACGACGTGCGCGACGCCGCCGCGCAGAGCCTGTCCGAACTGAAGGACGCCGCATCGGGCGCCGTGCTGTGCCGATGGGCCGACCGGCCCGAGCCGTTCGTGCGCCGTGCCGTGCTGCGCGGATTGCGCGAGTTGCGCGACCCCGGCGCGTTCGCGCCCGCACTGCACGCGCTCGATGCCGAACACGCCGAGGTGCGCGTCGAAGCCGTGGCGGTGCTCGGCTGGCTCAAGGATCCGCGTGCGCTGCCGCCGCTCGCGCGCAGCGCGACGACCGATGCCGCGGCGGACGTGCGACGTATTGCCGTTGGCGCGATCGGGTTCGCGACACCCGACGATGCGACCGTCATCCATGCCCTGTTTGCCGCGTTGCGCGACCGCGAATGGCAGGTGCGCGAGGAAGCGGCCACGACGCTCGGCAAGCTGCGCGTCGCGACCGCGCGCGAACCGCTCGTCGCCGCGCTCGATGACGACTACTGGCAGGTGCGCCTGCGCGCCACGCGTGCGCTCGGGCAACTGCGCGATGCGGCCGCGGCGCCGGCCGTCGTCGTGCTGCTCTCGCACGCGATCAGCAACCTGCGCAAGGAAGCCGCGCTTGCGCTCGGCGAATTGCGCGACCGCGCGACGTTGCCCGCGCTGACCCACGCATTGGAGGATCACGATCCGGAAGTCCGCAAGGCCGTGCGGATCGCGATCCGGCAGATCGACGAGGCGTCGCGATGATCTCCCCGACCGACATCGTGCTCGATCATCCGGCCCGCACGTTGACACTCCGCTGGCCGGACGGTCACACGCAACGCGTCAGCTATGCACGGTTGCGCGGTGATTGCCCGTGTGCGGAATGTCGAAGGATCCGGCGCGACGGCGGTCGTGTCGATGCGCGGCCCGACCTGACGCTGGACAGCCTTGAAACAGCCGGCTACGGCATCCGCGTGGTGTTCGGCGACGGTCATGCGCGCGGCATCTATCCGTGGCCGTATCTGGCGGGCATGACGGCGCGGCCGTGACGTCGCTCCCGCGGCTGCGCGGATGACATGGCAGGCCTGTGGAAACGCTGCGATACTGACGCCCACGATCGTCTCCACCCACCGTGGGAGCCAGAACATGCAAACCGCAGTCGGATTCGTCGGCCTCGGCGTGATGGGCACGCCGATGGCGCTCAATCTTGCGCGGGCCGGCACGCCGCTCGTCGTATGGAGCCGGTCGCACGGCAGCGACGATGCGCTGCGCGACGCCGGCGCGCGCGTGGCCGAGCACATCGACGACGTGTTCGCGGCCTGCCGCACCGTGATCCTGATGCTCGCGAACGACGCGGCGATCGACGGCGCCCTCGCGCGCGGCACGACCGGTTTCGCCGCCCGTGTCGGCGGCCACACCATCGTGAACATGGGCACGAACGCACCCGAGTATTCGCGCGCACTGGCCGACGACATCGCCGCCGCGTCGGGCCGTTATGTCGAAGCGCCCGTGTCGGGGTCGCGCAAGCCGGCCGAAGCCGGTCAACTCGTCGTGATGCTCGCCGGCGCACCGGACGACGTCGACGCCGTCCGTGCGCTCGTGAAGCCGCTGTGCCGCGACAGCTTCGTGTGCGGCGATGTGCCGTCGGCGCTGACGATGAAGCTCGCCGTGAACCTGTTCCTGATCACGATGGTCACCGGCCTGACCGAAGCCACGCATTTCGCGCAACGCCATGGCATCGATCTCGCCCGCTTCGCCGACGTGCTGAACGCGGGCCCGATGGCGAGCGACGTGTCGCGCGTGAAGCTCGGCAAACTCGTCGCGGCCGATTTCTCGGTGCAGGCCGCGATCACCGACGTGCTGAAGAATGCGCGCCTCGTCGCCGAATCCGCGCGCGGCATCGGCATCGCGTCGCCACTGCTCGACATCTGCCATGCGCTCTACGGCGAGACCGAGCGAGCCGGACATGGCGCGCACGACATGGTCGCCGTGATCCGCGCGATCGAGCAGCGCACCGACGACGCGCAATGAATCGTCGCCGACCGCCCCATACACTCGAACGCTTCTGCGCGTAACACCCCATGTCCGACTCCCGCCGCTCCCCGACCCGCGTCCCCGCTTCCGTCCGCCCGGTTCCCGCCGTGATCGGCATCGTCCTGCGAGAGCGCGACGTGCTGCTGGTGCGTCGCGCCAATCCGCCCGATGCGGGCTGCTGGGGCTTTCCCGGCGGC
Organism: Burkholderia sp. HI2714; assembly: GCF_002223085.1. Taxonomy (NCBI): domain Bacteria; kingdom Pseudomonadati; phylum Pseudomonadota; class Betaproteobacteria; order Burkholderiales; family Burkholderiaceae; genus Burkholderia; species Burkholderia sp. HI2714. The sequence goes on from NZ_NKFM01000021.1 coordinate 209,727, forward strand.
AAGATCGAAGCGGGGGAATCGATTGCAAACGCGGTCGTGCGCGAGATCGCCGAAGAGACGACCATGGACGTCGAAGCGCTCGACGCCTTTACCGCGCTGGATGCGTTCGATTACGATGCGGGCGGCGACGTGCGTCAGCATTTCGTGATGGTCGCGGTGCTGTGCCGATGGTTGCGCGGCACGCCTGCCGCCGGCGATGATGCGCTCGACGCGCGCTGGTTCGATCTCGCCGAACTCGACCGCGATGACTTGCCGATGAGCGCGGGCGTTCGCGATGTCGCGCGACGTGCGATCGAGCGTGCGGCGGTCCTGGGTCACGCGCAGCGTCCGGCCAATACTTGAAACCTGAAATACCGCCGTCTTTCACGCAGCCGTTGCGAGCGGCCCGACCGGGACCATGACGGTGCCGGCTACGCGCCGACGAACTTCCCATTACACATCAAAGATGGGCCAACCCATGATCAGAATTCGCAAGTCCACCCCGGCCGACGGCACACACGCGCTGGATATCTGGCGCAACGCGGTCGACGCCACGCACCATTTCCTCAGCGATGACGACCGACGCGCGATCGAATCCGAAGTCGTCGCGTTCCTGCCCGGTGCACCGCTCGATCTCGCCGTCGACGATACCGACCGCGCGATCGGCTTCATGCTGCTCGACGGCAATCACATGGAAGCGCTGTTCGTCGATCCCGCTCACCATGGCGCGGGTGTCGGGCGCCTGCTTGTGGAAGACGCGCTCAAGCGTCACCCCGACCTGTCGACCGACGTCAACGAACAGAACGAAGCGGCAGCGGGATTCTATGAACGGCTCGGCTTCGAGCGCACCGGGCGATCGGCGCTTGATGGGCAGGGGCGCGCCTATCCGTTGATCCACCTGCGCTATCGCGCGAAACCATCGTCCTCGCCGCAGCACGCATAATCGTGACCGGCGCGGGATAGCGCGCCGCCCTCCACGTCATGCGCTCCGGGCACGCGAACGCGGCGACCTGATACCAAGTCCGCTCCACGCATGCCGCATGCGGCCACGTGACGCGTCATAAACGACGCACCGGCACCACGTGCTCGACCATTGCACGGATGATCGTTTCTCGGGCTGAACGCGCCTGTCGCGGGCCGGGAGATGCTAACCTCTCGGCCACTCTAACGACACCGCGTGAAGCCACAGGATTCGATCATGCAAACCGTTGCGGTACTGGACTTCGAAACAACCGGACTTTCGCCGAATATGGGCGACCGTGCGACCGAAATCGCCGTCATCCTGCTCCGGGACGGTGAAATCGTCGACCGTTTCCAGAGCCTGATGAATGCAGGCAGGCGCATACCGTCCGATGTCGTCGCGCTGACCGGCATCACGAACGAGATGATCGCAGCCGCGCCGCCGGCGTCGACAGTCATGAAGGAAGCCGCGGCGTTCGTCGGCAAGCATGCCGTCGTCGCACACAACGCCGGTTTCGACAAACGGTTCTGGCAATCCGAGCTCGGGCTTCTGGGCATGTCGGCCGAGCATGCCTTTGCGTGCACGATGCTCGTGGCGCGACGTATCTACCCGGATGCCCAGAGTCACCGCCTGTCGAGCCTGGTGGATATGCTGCGGTTGCCGAAATCGGGCCGTGCGCACCGGGCGATGGTCGATGCCGAGATGGCCGGGCACCTGTGGTGCCGGTTGCAGCACGACATTGCTCGGACTTACGGACTGAATCGCATCGATCACGCGCTCATGACGCGTGTGCAGGCCACGGCGAAGGCGAAAGTGCCGACGTACCTACGGTCGCTCATGGGTTCGCACGCGTGAGCATCCGGGTCGCGAGGGTTCCGACTCGCGCAATCCATTAATGAAAAACGGCTTGGCAACCTGCCAAGCCGTTTTCTTGTCGCAGCAGTCTTCCGGTTGAATCCGTCGTGACCTGCCGTCAGTCCGACCAACTGAGTCGCGTCTTGTTTTTCGGACTATGCAAGGCCGATAAGGAGCACTTTGAGAACACCTCCATGCTTGAGATCTCCCAGATAGGCAACGACTTTCAGCTTCTGTCCAAGCGCTGTGAGCGCGTTTCCGATCTGGATCAGCAACGCCGTGTTCGAGGCATTCACTGCAAACGAATTCCCGCCCTCGTTATTGAGCATGAACGGAAGGGTATCCTGATTGTCCCAATAGCCCAGCTGAATCGACTCAACATCTACCCGTTTCAAATCGTCCGCCTGCTCCGCGAACTTCTGAATTTCGCTGAAATTTTCGTTCGACATGACAATTTCTCCTGCAGTGAGTTGAGAGAAAGCCGAAAACCAGGGTCGTATAGGCCGAATCTGGTTTGCGTGCATCACGCATCGATAACGTTCATCACAGTCTCCGCAGTGGCTTGGATCAGCCATCCACGAAGAGCCCTGCCGGGAAGAAATTAGGCTGAGCGCGCGGAGCAATCAATCGCACTCGATTACAGTCGCGGCGAAATCGGGAGGTAGCGGCACGTCGTTTTCCGGCATGGTGCAGTCGATGCGCGGAGCCGCTGGTTGAACAAGAACGGCAATAAAGGCACCCGCGACGCCTCATGGCGCACGAATGCTCTCGGTGTGTTCTAGTCAATGAAACACGCCATCCGCGCGATGCGCCAATCGGGCGGTGGCGCCGATCGGGCCAAAAACAAAAAAGCCCGCTGTGAAGCGGGCTTTGATGTGTTCTGCTGTCAGGTCGTACCGGCACGTGCCGGACGTCCAATCACTCCCACTCGATCGTCGCCGGTGGCTTGCCCGAGATGTCGTACACCACACGGTTGATCCCGCGCACCTCGTTGATGATCCGGTTCGACGCCCGGCCAAGCAGCGCGTACGGCAGGTGCGCCCAGTGTGCGGTCATGAAGTCGGTCGTCTGCACCGCGCGCAGCGACGTCACGTAGTCGTACGTGCGGCCATCGCCCATCACGCCCACCGACTTCACCGGCAGGAACACCGCGAACGCCTGGCTCGTCAGGTCGTACCAGCTCTTGCCGACATCGGCTTCGCCGCACAGGCCGGCGGCCGCATCCTGCGCGGTCGCGGTCGTGTTGCGCAGCTCCTCGATGAAGATCGCGTCCGCACGGCGCAGCAGGTCCGCGAACTCGCGCTTCACTTCGCCGAGAATCCGCACGCCGAGGCCCGGGCCCGGGAACGGATGGCGGTACACCATCTCCGGCGGCAGGCCGAGCGCGACGCCCAACTCGCGCACTTCGTCCTTGAACAGGTCGCGCAGCGGCTCGAGCAGCTTCAAGCCGAGCGTTTCCGGCAGGCCGCCGACGTTGTGGTGGCTCTTGATCGTCGTCGCCTTCTTCGTCTTCGTGCCGCCCGATTCCACCACGTCCGGGTAGATCGTGCCCTGCGCGAGCCACTTCGCCTTCGACAGCTTCTTCGCCTCGGCCTGGAACACCTCGACGAATTCGCGGCCGATGATCTTGCGCTTCGCTTCCGGATCGGTCACGCCGGCCAGGTGGCCGAGGAACTGGTCGGACGCGTCGACGTGCACGACCTTCGCGTGCAGGCGGCCCTCGAACATGTCGAGCACCATCTTGCCTTCGTTCAGGCGCAGCAGGCCGTGGTCGACGAACACGCAGGTGAGCTGGTCGCCGATCGCGCGATGGATCAGCGCAGCGGCAACGCTCGAATCGACACCGCCCGACAGGCCGAGAATCACTTCCTCGTCACCGACCTGCTCGCGGATCTTCGCGACGGCTTCCTCGATGTGGTTGCTCATGATCCAGTCGGGCTTCGCACCGGCGATCTGCAGCACGAAGCGTTCGATGATCTGGCGGCCCTTCACCGTATGCGTGACTTCGGGATGGAACTGCACCGCGTAGTAGCCGCGTGCCTCGTCGGCCATGCCGGCGATCGGGCAGCTCGGCGTCGACGCCATCAGCGCGAAGCCCGGCGGCAGCTCGGCAACCTTGTCGCCGTGGCTCATCCAGACCTTCAGCATCCCGTGGCCTTCGTCCGTCTTGAAGTCCTCGATGCCGTCGAGCAGGCGCGTATGGCCGTGCGCGCGCATTTCCGCGTAACCGAATTCGCGGTGGTCGCTCCACTCGACCTTGCCGCCGAGCTGCACGGCCATCGTCTGCATGCCGTAGCAGATGCCGAGCACCGGCACGCCGAGATCCCACACGGCCTGCGGCGCGCGCAGCTGATGGTCTTCGTACGTGCTCGCATGGCTGCCCGACAGGATCACCGCCTTCGGCGCGAACTCGCGGACGAAGTCGTCGGACACATCGTTCGGATGGATTTCGCAGTAGACGTGCGCTTCGCGCACGCGTCGCGCAATCAGTTGGGTGACTTGCGAACCGAAGTCGAGAATCAGGATTTTGTCGTGCATGGCTGCGGACGGGATGAAGAGAATAAGAAAAGCAGCGCATCATTTTCATCATGCGCTGCGTCAATAGCATGGACAGCGTCGTCGGGCGGAAGGCAGCACGCTCGACGCATGGCCGGTCAATCCTGCATCGGCGGCCGCTCGTCGAGTGCGACGGTGCCGGACGACGATGGGCCGGATGCGGCCGGTGACGACGATGCAGCGGACGCTGCGGGGCGGCTGACGACGGGTTCGACACGCTGCGGTGCGGGCGACGACGCGGGCGCCATCGCCGGCTCGGCCGGACGCTGCGCCGGCGCGCGTGCGTCGAGCGCCTGCGCTTTTTCGCGCTGGCGCACGGCCGATGCGAGCCGCACGCCGCCGAGGCCGAGCACGATCAGCGCGACACCGGCCACGGCCGACAGCACACGGCCGGCGGCCGCGAGCGCGGGACCGCTGCCGGTGCCGATCGACCAGACGATCGTCAGCGCGCCGGTCAGCCAATACACATGGCCGACCGATCGCGCGACCGGCGCCGTGAGATCTCCGTTGAACGCTGCATGAAACGCGAGCCACGCGAGCCCGAGCAACGCGATGCCGAACGCCTGGCCGAGCATCGCCGGCTGGACGTTCGCAAGCTGCAGCGCGTTGAAGAGCGACTGCCAGGGCGTCAGCACGAACAGCACGCCGAACGCCAGCAGCAGTACGGCATCGATGATCAGCACGGCTCGCAGCAGCGGTTTCATCGGCGATCAGTCCACGTGGTAGTTCGGCGCTTCCTTCGTGATCTGCACGTCGTGCACGTGCGACTCGCGCATGCCCGCCGCGGTGATCTGGACGAATTCGGCCTTGTCGTGCAGCTCGTCGATCGTCTTGCAGCCGCAGTAGCCCATGCTCGCGCGCACGCCGCCGACCAGCTGGAACAGGATCGCGTTGACCGAGCCCTTGTACGCGACACGGCCTTCGATGCCTTCCGGCACGAGCTTGTCGATGTTCGCCGAGTTGTCCTGGAAGTAGCGGTCTGCCGCGCCGTCCTTCATCGCACCGACGGAACCCATGCCGCGATACGACTTGTACTGGCGGCCCTGGTACAGGAACACGTCGCCCGGCGCCTCTTCGGTGCCCGCGAACATGCTGCCCATCATCACTGCGTTCGCGCCGGCCGCGAGGGCCTTCGACACGTCGCCCGAGAAGCGCACGCCGCCGTCGGCGATGCACGGCACGCCCGTGCCCTTCAGCGCTTCCGCGACGTTCGCGATCGCGCTGATCTGCGGCACGCCGACACCGGCGACGATCCGCGTCGTGCAGATCGAGCCCGGGCCGATACCGACCTTGACCGCATCCGCGCCGTATTCGACGAGCGCCTTCGCGGCGGCGGCCGTCGCGATGTTGCCGCCGATCACTTCGACGTGCGGGAAGTTCTGCTTGACCCAGCGAACGCGCTCGAGCACGCCCTTGCTGTGGCCGTGCGCGGTATCGACGACGATCACGTCGACGCCGGCCTGCACCAGCAGCTCGACACGCTCTTCGTTGTCGGGACCGACGCCGACCGCCGCGCCTGCGCGCAGCTTGCCGTGTTCGTCCTTGCACGCGTCCGGGTGCTCGGTCTGCTTCGTGATGTCCTTGACGGTCATCAGGCCGCGCAGTTCGAACGCGTCGTTGACGACCAGCACGCGCTCGAGGCGGTGGCTGTGCATCAGCGCCTTCGCTTCGGCGAGCGGTGTGCCTTCCTTGACCGTGACGAGGCGCTCGCGCGGCGTCATGATCGACTTGACCGGCTCATCGAGGCGGGTTTCGAAACGCAGGTCGCGGTTCGTGACGATGCCGACGAGCTGCGGGCCTTCGACGACCGGGAAGCCCGAGATGCCATGCTGGCGCGACAGCGCGATCACGTCGCGCACCTTCATTTGCGGCGGCACCGTGATCGGATCGCGGACGACGCCCGATTCGAAACGCTTGACCTTCGCGACCTCGCGGGCCTGTTCGGCCGGCGTCAGGTTCTTGTGGACGATACCGACGCCACCCTGCTGGGCCATCGCGATCGCAAGGCGACCTTCGGTGACCGTGTCCATCGCGGCGGACACGAGCGGCATGTTCAGGGAGATGTTGCGGGTCAGCTTGGTCTTGAGGCTGGTGTCGCGCGGGAGAACGTCGGAGAAGGCGGGAACGAGGAGCACGTCATCGAAAGTGAGTGCTTTTTGGATCAGACGCATGGCAAATCCTATGGGCGCAAAAGCGAATTATACGCGAAGCGCCGTGAATTTTCACAACACGAACAACGGCTTAGCCGGTTTCGGCCGTTCGGGGGCCGAATCGTTCGGATCGCCGTTCGGTTCGTTTTCGATCGCTTTTCGTTTCACGGCCGCATCGAGCCATTCGCGCAGCCGGCCGCGAAACGGCCCTTCCGCCTGTTGCGGACGGGCCACGCGGCGTAGCGGCGACGATGAAGCCCGGCCCGGCAACGGGTCGAACAGGCCCACCGCTCCGCCTTACAGCAGCCCGGCCGCGCGGACGATCATCACCATGCCGCCGCCGACCGCGACACCGCCGACGATCCGCGCAACCCGCCCGCCGGCCGGCACAAGGCGCTCGGCGGCGATCGCAACCGTCACGACCGCCATCACGCGCAGATCCATCATGCCGGCCGCCAGCGCGACCGCCATCAGGTTCCCGCAACACGCCCCGCATCGGATGGCGGCTCGCACGCCGTGCCGCCATGCCGCACCGGCCTCCGCGTGCGGCGGATGCATGCAGGTCGCCGCGTGCCGGCAGCACGTCAGCCGGCGCGCCTTCCATCCGGAGCATTGCAGGACGCCTGCGGCCAATACGACCGTGCCGGCCACGAACGGCATTGCGCGCGCGAGCGCCGGCAGCCGTGCGGCTGCGCTCGTCAGCGCGGCGCCGGCCGGAAACACGAGCGCGCCGACTGCCATCCACACGGCGAAATACCCGGCGCCCGCCACGGCGACGAGCCAGGTCGAACGCGCCGCCGCCAACGGGCCGACGCTCTGCCGGTATCGCCACAGCACCGGCGCCAGCACGGGCAGCATCATCGTCACCGTCATCGCGCCCCACATGCCGGCGAACGCCGCGAACGTGCGGCCGGCGCCCCATCCGCACGGCCGCTGCCATGCCGCCGACATCATCCAGCCGCCGGACACCGGTGCGCCGCCCATCGCGGCCATCGACACGTGCTGCGTCACGGTCGCAACAACGGCAACGGCGAACACGGCCGCGAGCGCCACCGCGAAGGCCCGTGGATCGGGGCCCGCACCGCCGGCCGCAGGCCGAGTCATCGCCCGCCCCCGCCCGTCGCCGGCGCGCTCAGCCGCGTGCGTACTCGTCATGACGGCGCCACCACGGGCCGGTCTCGTTGCGCCCGCGCGGTGCGCGATCGAGCCACTGGTACATCCCCCACAGCGCGTCGAGGCCGCGCGCATAGGTCGAATACGTGTGATAAACCACACCGTCCTCGCGCACGAACGCGCTCATCCCCGGCCGGTCGAGCGAATACGTGACCGCGTCCGTGCCGCACGTCGCAGCGAACGCCACGACCGGTGCCGGGGGCGGATCCATGTCCATCGCGTGACCGGCCCGCGCGTAGTTGTATTCGACGTCGCCGGCGCGCTGCTGCGCTTCGGTGAACGACACGTTGAAGTCGAAGTTGAAATCGCTGCCGACCGACGACGCCCACGGAAAGTGCCACCCCATCCGCTGCCGGTACGCGAGCAGCTTCGCGAGCGGCGCGCGTGACACGGCGGCGAGCGTCACGTCGTGGTTCGCCAGATGCACGGCGAAGCCGTCGAAACCGTCGGCGATCGACGAACACGACGGGCAGCCGGCCTTGTAGTCGGGGCCGAACATGAAGTGATAGACGAGCAGTTGCGAACGGCCGCGAAACAGGTCGTCGAGCGTTGCCTGCCCGTCTTCGGTGTCGAACCGGTAAGTCTTGTCGACGCGCACCCAGGGCAGCGCCTGGCGTCGCCGCGCGAGCTCGTCGCTTTGCCGCGTCAGCGCCTTTTCCGCGTCGAGCAGTGCGCGGCGCTCGGCCAGCCAATCGTCGCGCGTTCCGGTGAGATGGGTCGTCATGGCGGGTTCCTCCTTCCGATGGGTATCCGGGCACGGCGTCCGGTGCCGTGTGCGTGGTGCTAGATTAGTGGCGGGCATCGGACCGGAGGGAGTGACAAGTGTGTCGGGATTCGGATGGATTCGCTGATCACGGCGGCCGCGCGCGCGCTCGCGGCCGGTGACGCGCTCGGCGCGCTGAACCGCGTCGCGCTGCGCGACGATGCGCCGGCGCTCGCGCTGCGCGGGATCGCGATGGCGCAGCTCGGCGATTTCGAACGTGCTCGCGCACTCGTGCGCGGCGCCGCTCGTGCGTTCGGCGCAAAGGAGACCGTGGCGCGTGCGCGCTGCGTCATCGCGGAAGCGGAGATCGCGCTCGCGTCGCGCGACCTGCGCTGGCCGACGCGCGCGCTCGATGCCGCGTGCGCGACGCTCGACGCGCACGGCGACCGCGCGAACGCCGCGCATGCGCGCTATCTCGGCGTGCGCCGGCTGCTGCTGATCGGCCAGCTCGACGATGCCGAGCGGATGCTCGCGCATCTCGATCCCGCGCCGCTGCCGGCTGCATCGCGCGCCGCCCATGAGCTGATCGCGGCCGGCATCGCGATGCGCCGCATCCGCACGCACGCGGCCCGCGCAGCGCTTGCCCGTGCGCGCGCAGCCGCCCGCGACGCCGGCATCGCCGCGCTGACGGCCGAGGTCGACACCGCCGCGCGCGTGCTCGACGCACCGGCCGCACGCCTTGTCACACGCGGTACATCGCGGCTCGTGCCGCTCGATGAAGTCGAGACGCTATTCGCGTCGAACGCGCTCGTCGTCGATGCGTGCCGTCACACGGTGCGCGACGCGCGCACGACCGTGTCGCTTGCGCGGCGGCCCGTGCTGTTCGTGCTTGCCCGCGCGCTCGGCGAGGCATGGCCGGCCGACGTGTCGCGCAACGCGCTCGTCGCCGTCGCGTTCCGCGCGAAACACGCGGACGAATCGCATCGCGCACGCCTGCGCGTCGAGATCGGCCGGCTGCGCGCGGTGCTGCGGCCGCTCGCGAACGTCATCGCCACACCGCGCGGCTTCGCGCTCGAACCGCTCGGCATGCGTGAGACCGTCGTGCTGGCGCGCCCGGTCGACGATCGCCACGCGGCCGTGCTCGCGCTCCTCGCCGATGGCGAAGCGTGGTCGAGCTCCGCGCTGGCGCTGGCCCTCGGCGCGAGCCAGCGCACCGTGCAGCGCGCGCTCGACGCGCTCGCCGAAGCCGGCAAGGTCCAGGCGCTGGGCCGCGGCCGCGCGCGCCGCTGGATGACGCCGCCATTGCCCGGTTTCGCGACGACCTTGTTACTCCCCGCCCCGCTCCCGGGCGATTAGGATGACCTCACCGAACGACGAGGTGACGAACATGAAACGCTCCCGTGCAGACATCCTTCGCGAATACGGCCCGTTTCCGGGCGTCGACGGCGTACACGGCGTCACGTACGACGGGCAATACGTGTGGTACGCGTCCGGCGACAAGCTGAATGCGCTCGACCCGGAACGCGGCACGACCGTCCGCTCGCTCGACGTCGCCGCGCATGCGGGCACGGCGTTCGACGGCCGCCACCTGTACCAGATCGTCGAGGATCGCATCGAGAAGATCGATCCCGAATCGGGCCGCGTGCTCGCGACGATCCCCGCTCCCGGCAAGGGCGGCGATTCGGGGCTGGCTTGGGCCGAAGGCGCGCTGTGGGTCGGCCAGTACCGCGAACGCAAGATTCATCAGGTGGACCCGCAAACGGGCGCCGTGCTGCGCACGATCGAATCGAACCGCTTCGTCACCGGCGTGACGTGGGTCGACGGCGAGCTGTGGCACGGCACCTGGGAAGCCGACCAGGCCGACCTGCGCCACATCGATCCGCACACCGGCCAGGTGCTCGAGCAGATCGACATGCCGGCAGGCGTCGGCGTATCAGGGCTCGAATCCGACGGCCACGACCGCTTCTACTGCGGCGGCGGCAACAGCGGCACGTTGCGCGCCGTGCGTCGGCCCGCGCGAGCGGGGGCGTCGGGCCACAACGCGGGCGCATCGCACGATTCGGCTGACGAATGATCCGCGGCCTGCCGTGATCGCTCCGGGGCGCAGCACGGCTGCGCTCCGCCCTGCGCCGAGTGCAGGAATGAACAAGACGACGTCGCGACCGCGTCGCTAAGCTGCGCGCTCGTCAATCATGTGTTCGGAGCGGTCGATGCGACGCGGTGTGGTCTATGGTGTCCTGGCAGGTGCCCTGTGGGGCATGGTGTTTCTCGTTCCTCGGCTGCTGACCGACTTCTCGCCGCTGCTGCTGAGCGCCGGCCGCTACGCGATGTACGGCCTCGTGTCGTTGGCGGCCGCACTGCCGGCCGCCCGCTCGCTGCTCGCGCGGCTGACCCGCGAGGATCTCGTCGCGCTGGTCAGGCTCGCCGTCGTCGGCAACGTCGCGTACTACATGCTGTTGTCCGGCGCCGTGCACCTGATCGGCATCGCGCCCAGTTCGCTGATCGTCGGCGTGCTGCCCGTCACGGTCACGCTCGCGGGCCTCGGCGACCACGGCGCGGTGCCGCTGCGGCGGCTCGCCGCCCCGCTCGCGCTGGTGATCGCGGGCATCGTCTGCATCAACGTCGACTTGTTCACCTCCGAGGCCGCGCATGCGACGACGCTCGGCCAGAAACTCGCCGGCATCGCCTGCGCGGCCGGCGCGCTCGCGAGCTGGACCTGGTATGCGGTCGCGAACGCACGCTATCTGCAGCGCCACCATCATTTCGGCGGCAACGAGTGGTCGGTGCTGTGGGGTGTCGTGACGGGCCTGATCGGCGGGCTCGTCTGGATCGCGATCCTCGCGCTGCCGGGCGGCACCGTGCAGGCGGCGGTCCCGGCGTCGCGCTGGCAACTGTTCTGGCTGCTGAACCTGGTGCTCGCGATCGGCGCGTCGTGGCTCGGCAACGGGCTGTGGAATGCCGCGTCGAAGCGGCTGCCGCTCACGCTGTCGGGCCAGCTGATCGTGTTCGAAACCGTGTTCGCGATGCTTTACGCGTTCGTGTACGACCAGCGGATGCCGCATGCACTCGAGATCGCCGCGCTGGGGCTGCTGCTCGCGGGCGTCTACGGATCGGTGCGGCAGCATGGCGACACGCCCGCCGGCGGCGATACGTCGGGAAGCACGTCGGCAAACGCAAACGCCGCGGCCCACTGAGCGCCGCGGCGTTTGATCAGACGAATCGAAACGAAAGCCGCGGATCGGCCCGCGTCAGCGCGAGTCCTTGTGCATCCACTTGCGGCCCTCGATGGAGCCGGCGCGGCGCGACTTGTCGACGCGCCGCTGGCGCGCGAGCTTCGGATCGACGATCAACGGGCGGTAGATCTCGACGCGGTCGTGATCGGCGAGCGGCGTGTCGAGCGGTGCAAGCTTGCCGTACACGCCGGTCTTCGCGTTCGCGAGATCGATTTCCGGGTACAGCGTGAGCACGCCGCTCGCATCGATCGCCGAGCGAACGGTCGCCCCTTCGGGCAGCGACAGCGGAATCAGCGTCTGCCGATCCGGCAGCGCGTAGCAGACTTCGATCGACAGCATCGCGTCACCCCTTCCCGTAGCGCTGGTCGGCGCGCTTCACGAACGAATCGACGAACGTGTTCGCGATATGGCTGAACACGGGCCCGATGATCTTCTCGAGCAGGATGCTCGAGAACTCGTAGTGCAGCGCGAATTCGATCTTGCAGGCATCGGCACGCAGTGCCGTGAAGCGCCACGAGCCCGTGAACTTCTTGAACGGGCCGTCCGTGAACTCCATGTCGATCCGCGTCGGGCGCTGCTGCGTGTTGCGCGTCGCGAAATGCTGCTTGATGCCCTTGAAGTTGATGTCGATGCGCGCTTCCATCCCGCTCTCGTCCTGACGGCGAATCTCGACACCGCCGCACCAGGGCAGGAAATTGGGGTAGTCGGCCACGTCGGTGACGAGGTCGAACATCTGTTCCGCCGAATGACGGATCAATACGGTTTTCTGGACATCTGCCATAAATCGCGCGGCATCGCTTAAGGTGAGAACGCAAGCCGGGCGATTCCCGCCCCGCTTTGCTAAAATCGTGATTTTAAACGAGTTGGCCCGATCCTTTCATGAGCATCATCGACAACAGGAAAGCGCACTTCGATTACCACATCGAGGAACGCTACGAGGCGGGGCTCGTGCTCGAGGGCTGGGAAGTCAAGGCGCTGCGCGCCGGGCGCGGCCAGATCCGGGAAGGTTACGTCGTGATCAAGCACGCCGAGATCTTTCTGATCGGTACCCATATCAGCCCGCTGCCCGAGGCTTCGACCCACATCACGCCCGACCCGGTTCGCACGCGCAAGCTGCTGCTGCACCGCGAGGAAATCAAGAAACTGATCGGCAAGGTCGAGCAGCGTGGCTACACGCTCGTGCCGCTGAACTTCCACTACAAGGGCGGTCGCGTGAAGTGCGACATCGCGCTCGCGAAGGGCAAGAAGCTGCACGACAAGCGCGAAACCGAGAAGAAGCGCGACTGGGAACGCGAAAAGGCACGCATCATGCGCGCCGGCACCTGATCTGCGCGACACGCATCACAAACGACACGGCCCGCTCGAAGCGGGCCGTGTTGCTTTGTGGTCAGGTGAATCGGGCGCGCCGGCTACAAGAGCGATCCCCGGCACGCCACGCTGCCGGTTTCGGCTGAAGAAAGGCACCGACGACGGCACCGCACGGGCATCATCCGCCCCCGGCTGCGCGACGATTCGCCGCACGCCGATCGCATGCGGCGACCACCTGCGCACCGCGTCAATCCGGACTCAGGCCTTCCCGCCCGAGGCGGCCCCCGCGCTCTTGACGATCGTCAGCGCCGACGAGATCGCCGTGCCGAGATCCGACAGGTTCGACGGCACGATCAGCGTGTTGCCCTGCTTCGCGAGATTCGAGAATGCGCTGACATACTGCTCGGCCACCTTCAGGTTCACCGCGTCCATCCCGCCCTGCGATTGCATCGCGTTCGCGATCTTCTGGATCGCCTGCGCGTTCGCCTCGGCCACCGCCAGGATCGCGGCTGCTTCACCCTGCGCCTGGTTGATCGCGGCCTGCCGCTCGCCTTCGGATTTCTGGATCGCCGCTTCGCGCGCGCCCGACGCGAGATTGATCTGCTCCTGCTTGCGGCCCTCGGATGCGGCGATCAGCGCGCGCTTTTCACGCTCCGCGGTGATCTGCGCCTGCATCGCGTGCAGGATTTCCTTCGGCGGCGTCAGGTCCTTGATCTCGTAGCGCAGGACCTTCACCCCCCAGTTCGCCGCGGCCTGATCGAGCGCCGACACGATGTTGTGGTTGATGAAGTCGCGCTCCTCGAACGTCTTGTCGAGTTCGAGCTTGCCGACCACCGAGCGCAACGTCGTTTGCGCAAGCTGCGTGATCGCGAGCACGAAGTTGCTCGACCCGTACGACGCCTTCATCGGATCGGTCACCTGGAAATACAGCACGCCGTCGACCTGCAGCTGCGTGTTGTCGCGCGTGATACAGACCTGGCTCGGCACGTCGAGCGGGATTTCCTTCAGCACGTGCCGGTATGCGATGCGATCGACGAAAGGCAGCACGATGTTCAGGCCGGGCGACAGCGTCGCGTGATAGCGCCCGAAACGCTCGAGCACCCACGCATGCTGCTGCGGCACGATCTTCACCGTCTTCGACACGATCACGATCGCGATGACGAGCAGGACAACCCAGATGATCAGCGAATCCATGAAATATTCCCTCCTTGTTGTATCGGCGGACGATCAGCCCGCGGGTTTCGCCACGACCACGAGACAATTGCCGCGCACGGCACTCACCTGATACACGTGCGCATCGTCGCGCTCGCCGTTCTCGAGCTCGACGTCCCAGTCGGCGCCGCGATATTGCACGCGCGCGCGGCCGTCACGCCACGCGTCGACCGTGACGGTCGCGCCGATATCGAGATTGACGTCGGGATTCGTCGACGTGTCGCGCTTCTGCTTGCGGCCGAGCCCCGAACGCCGCAACACGACCATCGCGACGATCGCGACCACCGCCGCCGCCCCGAACTGCACGTGCGGCGCGAAACCGGCCAACTGCAGCAGCCCGCCCGCGAGAAAGCCGAGCGCGATCATCAGCAGGTAGAACTTACCCGTCAGCAATTCGGCCACGACCAGCACGCCCACCGCGACCCACCAGAACAGATGCCCCGACATCATTGTGGTCTCCAGAAAAACATCCCCGTGCTCACCTGCCGTGCAGGCAACCAGAATACGCGTTGAAGCGCGACTCCGGTTCAACATGCCCGCCGCCCCCGAGGAGACGGCCAATGCGCGTGGGCCGGCCCGGTGCGTACCCACAAATAAAAACACCCCGGTGCCTACCGGGGTGTTTATAGCATGAACCTTGCATTTTGCCTTCAGCGGAAGCACGGTGCCACCGCGCTTCCGTCAAAGATGCATGACCGACCGTTACTTCCGGTTGGCGAGCGCCTGCCACGTATCGACGATCGTGTCGGGGTTCAGCGAGATCGACACGATGCCTTCGTCGGTCAGCCATTGCGCGAAGTCCGGGTGATCGGACGGGCCCTGGCCGCAGATGCCGACGTACTTGCCCATCTTGCGGCAGGTATCGATCGCGCGCTTCAGCAGGAACTTGACGGCCGGATCGCGTTCGTCGAAGTCGACAGCCAGCAGTTCCATGCCCGAATCGCGGTCGAGGCCGAGCGTGAGCTGCGTGAGGTCGTTCGAGCCGATCGAGAAGCCGTCGAAGAACTGCAGGAAGTCTTCGGCGAGGATCGCGTTGGTCGGGACTTCGCACATCATCACGAGGCGCAGGCCGTTTTCGCCGCGCTTCAGGCCGAACTTCTCGAGCAGGCCGACGACGCGCTCCGCCTGCTTCACGGTACGCACGAACGGCACCATGATCTCGACGTTGGTCAGGCCCATCTCGTCGCGCACGCGCTTCAGTGCACGGCACTCCATCTCGAACGCCTGCGCGAAGTCTTCAGCGATGTAACGCGACGCGCCGCGGAAGCCCAGCATCGGGTTTTCCTCGTCCGGCTCGTAACGCGAACCGCCGATCAGCTTCTTGTACTCGTTCGACTTGAAGTCGGACAGACGCACGATCACGGGCTTCGGATAGAACGCCGCCGCGATCGTCGCGACACCTTCCGTCAGCTTGTCGACGTAGAACTGACGCGGCGATGCGTGACCACGCGCGACGCTCTCGACGGCCTTCTTCAGGTCCTGGTCGATGTTCGGGTACTCGAGGATCGCCTTCGGGTGAACGCCGATGTTGTTGTTGATGATGAACTCGAGACGCGCGAGACCCACGCCGGCGTTCGGCAGTTGCGAGAAGTCGAACGCGAGCTGCGGGTTGCCGACGTTCATCATGATCTTGACCGGGATTTCCGGCAGTTCGCCGCGCTGCACTTCCGTGACTTCCGTCTCGAGCAGGCCGTCGTAGATCTTGCCTTCGTCGCCTTCCGCGCACGACACGGTGACGAGCGCGCCGTCCTTCAGGATGTCGGTCGCATCGCCGCAGCCGACGACTGCCGGCACGCCGAGTTCACGCGCGATGATTGCCGCGTGGCAGGTCCGGCCGCCACGGTTCGTGACGATCGCGGCTGCACGCTTCATCACCGGCTCCCAGTTCGGGTCGGTCATGTCGGCCACCAGCACGTCGCCCGGCTGCACGCGTTCCATTTCCGACGGATCCTGGATCACGCGCACGGGGCCCGCGCCGATCTTCTGGCCGATCGCACGGCCCGTTGCCAGCACCTGCGACTGGCCCTTCAGCTTGAAGCGCTGCTCGGCCTTGCCGGTCGCCTGGCTCTTCACGGTTTCCGGACGTGCCTGCAGGATGAAGATCTTGCCGTCGCGGCCGTCCTTGCCCCACTCGATGTCCATCGGACGCTGGTAGTGCTTCTCGATGATGACCGCGTACTTCGCCAGCTCGATCACGTCTTCGTCGGTGATCGAGTAGCGGTTGCGCTGCTCGTGCGGCACGTCGACCGTCTTCACGCGGCCCGGCTCGCCCGGCTGCGTGAATTCCATCTTGATCAGCTTCGAGCCGATCGAGCGGCGGATGATCGGGTACTTGTCCTGTGCGAGCGTCGTCTTGAACACATAGAACTCGTCCGGGTTCACTGCGCCCTGCACGACGGTTTCGCCCAGGCCGTAGCTCGACGTGATGAACACGGCGTCCTTGAAGCCCGATTCGGTGTCGATCGTGAACATCACGCCGGCCGCGCCGACGTCCGAGCGGACCATGCGCTGCACGCCGGCCGACAGGGCGACTTCCGCGTGCGTGAAGCCCTTGTGCACGCGATACGAGATCGCGCGGTCGTTGTACAGCGACGCGAACACGTGCTTCATGCGGTCGAGCACGTCTTCGATGCCGACGACGTTCAGGTACGACTCCTGCTGGCCGGCGAACGATGCGTCGGGCAAGTCTTCCGCGGTAGCGGACGAACGCACGGCGAACGACAGCTCGCCGGGCGAGCTGTTCTTCAGGATGTCGAACTGCTCACGGATTTCCTGCTCGAGACGTGCCTGCATCGGCGCATCGACGATCCACTTGCGGATTTCGGCGCCGGCTTCGGCGAGCGCCTTCACGTCGTCGATGTCGAGCGACTCGAGACGCTTGGCGATGCGGTCGGTGAGGTCGTTGTGCTTGAGGAAATCGCGGAACGCGAGCGCGGTCGTGGCGAAACCGGTGGGTACGCGAACGCCTGCTTCGGAAAGCTGGCTGATCATTTCGCCCAGCGACGCATTCTTGCCGCCGACGATCTCCACATCGGTCATCCGCAACTGCTCGAACGGAATTACATACGCCTGGTCCTTTGCGACGTTTGCTGCGTTAGTCATACAAGCCCCTAAGTGTGAAAAAAATGCTCGATTGCGCAAGTGGGCTTGGACGCGGGCGCGTGCAAAAAGGCGCGGCGCGTCTTGCGCAACCTGTTGGAGAAACAATCGCAGCGGCGGACAATCTTCCGACCCGATTTGCAAAAATCCCGGAAGAAGGGCGATATTTGCAGACAAATCACCAAACTTGCCGGGAATTTTGGAATCGAGCGGCGAAGTCCGGGGCGCCGTTCGCGCCCTGCCCCCGCAATTGCTTATCCAACAGGTTGCCGCTATTCTACCGTGCCGGCTGCCGGATGTGGCGCGACCTTGTCACTGCGTCTGGAGGCGAACCTCCAGCCGCCCGCGCAACCGCCCTTCACGTTCGACGCCCAGATTCATGCTGCCTACCGTATTCATCGTCTCCGACGGCACCGGGATCACTGCCGAAACCTTCGCGCATTCGATCCTCTCCCAGTTCGACCAGAAATTCCGTCTCGTGCGCGTGCCGTTCGTCGACTCGCTCGACAAGGCCTATGCGACCGTCGAGAAGATCAACGAGGCCGCCGTGCACGACGGCCGCCGCGCGATCGTGTTCACGACGCTCGTCGACAGCGAGTCGAACGACATCGTCAAGCGCTCGAACGCACTCGTGCTCGACATGTTCCAGCGCTTCGTCGAACCGCTCGAGCAGGAACTGGAGCTCAAGTCGAGCCACGCGATGGGCCGCGGCCACCAGAACGCGGACACCGAGGAATACAAGACCCGGATCGAGGCGATCAACTTCTCGCTCGCGCACGACGACGGCCAGTCGAACCGCAACCTGTCGGAAGCCGACGTGATCCTCGTCGGCGTGTCGCGCAGCGGCAAGACGCCGACGAGCCTGTATCTCGCGATGCAGTACGGCGTGAAGGCGGCAAACTATCCGCTGATTCCGGAGGATTTCGAGCGCGGCAAGCTGCCGTCGGCGCTCGCCGCGTACAGCGAGAAGCTGTTCGGGCTGTCGATCGACCCGCAGCGCCTGTCGGAGATCCGCAACGAGCGCCGGCCGGGCAGCAAATACGCGGCGCCCGAGAACTGTCGCTACGAAATCAACGAGGCCGAAGCGATGATGCGCCGCGAGGGGATCAAGTGGCTGTCGTCGACGCACAAGTCGATCGAGGAAATCGCGACGACGATCCTGCAGGAAATCCGCCTCGACCGGCAGTCGTACTGAGCCGGAGCGCTGGCGGCCGCCTGGCCGCCGCCGGCAACAAAAAGGCCGCGTCGAACGCGGCCTTTTCCATGGTGCGCGGCAAGCACGCGTGTGGCGTCACGCACGCCGCTGTTGACGCACCTGCTCGAACAGGCAGACCGCAGCCGCGGCCGCGACATTCAGCGACTCCATCCCGCCCGGTTGCGGGATCGTCACGCGATGCGTGGCCGCGTCGCGCCAGAACGCCGACACGCCCGCCCCCTCGTTGCCGAACACCCATGCAACCGGCCCCGACAGGTCGCAGTCATAGACCGCCTGCGCGCCGTGCGAGTCGGTCAGCGCGACCGGCACAGCGAGGCGCTCGGCGAGCGCGCCGGCTTCGACGTCCTCGTGGATCGACAGCAGGAAATGCGCGCCCATGCCCGAGCGCAGCACCTTCGACGACCATGCATACGCGGTGCCCGGTGCACAGAACACGTGGCGCACGCCTGCGGCCGCCGCGCTGCGCAGGATCGAGCCGACGTTGCCGGCGTCCTGCACGCCGTCGAGCACGACCGACGACTGCGTCACGCGCGCCGGCAGCGGCTGCGCCGGCCGGTCGACGAGCAGCAGGAAGCCGACGCCGTTGACGACGTTCGACAACTGTCCGAACAGCGCGTCGGGCAGCGTGACGATTCGCTGCGCATCGATGCGCGCGACGATCGCCTGGGCCTCGGCGTGGCCGAGTGCGCCTTCGGTCGTGACGCACAGCTCGGGCGTCGCGCCCGTGTCGAGGTACGCGCTCGCGAGATGGAATCCTTCGAGCAGCGCCTGGCCGCCGCGGCGCTGATGGGACGTCGAACCCGCGAGCGCCTTCAGGCGCTTGTACAGCGGGTTGTCGCGGGAAGTAATGCTTTTCATCGAATCAGGTCGAGTGCCGCGCGAACCGGCGCGAACGAGCGCCGATGGGCTTCGCACGGGCCGTGCTCGCGCAGCGCGGCAAGGTGTTTCTCGGTGCCGTAGCCCGCATGCACGTTGAAGCCGTACACGGGGAAGCGTTCGTGCAGGTCGACGAGCATGCGGTCACGGGTGACCTTCGCGAGGATCGACGCGGCCGAGATGCTCGGCACGAGCGCGTCGCCGCTGACGATCGCCTCGGCGCGCACCGTCAGCGTCGGGCAGCGGTTGCCGTCGATCTGCGCGAGCGTCGGCAGGACCGACAGCCCTTCGACCGCCCGCTTCATCGCGAGCATCGTCGCGTGCAGGATGTTCAGCGTGTCGATCTCGTCGACACTCGCCGACGCGACGCAATACGACAGCGAGCGCGCGACGATCAGCTCGTACAGTGCGTCGCGCTTCTTCGCGGACAGCGCCTTCGAATCGTCGAGCCCGTCGATCGGCTGCGCCGGATCGAGAATCACCGCGGCGGCCACCACCGGCCCGGCGAGCGGGCCGCGGCCCGCTTCGTCGACGCCGCAGACGATCTCGTCGGGACGGCTGAAATCGAATCCGCCCTGCACGTCGCTCGACGCGCGGCGGCGTGGTGCACGTACTGCGGTCATGCGCGCCCCTTGCGTTGTTCGAGCACGCGTACGACCGCTTCGGCCGCCTTCGCGGCCGTGTTCTGTCGCAGCGAAAGGTGCATTTCGGTAAAGACTTCGGTCAGCGTGCGGCGGTTCGCGTCGTCGCGCAGCTGCGTGAGCGTCGCATCGGCGAGCGCCTCGGGCGTCGCGAAATGCTGCAGCAGCTCGGGCACGACGAAACGCCCCGCCAGGATGTTCGGCAAGCCGACGTACGGCAGGTAACCCTGCCGGCGCATGATCTGCCCGGTCAGCCAGGGCACCTTGTACGAGATCACCATCGGCTTTTTCAGCAGCGCGGCTTCCAGCGTGACCGTGCCGCTCTTCACGAGGATCGCGTCGGCAGCCGTCATCGCGACCTGCGAGCGGCCATCGGTGATCGTCAGCGCGAGCTGCGGATGCGCATCGACGAGCGGCTGCAGCAGCGCGCGCAGCGCGGGCGTGGCCGCCGGCATCACGAACCGCACGCCAGGCTCGCGCTGCTGCATCAGCGCCATCGCCGCGAAGAACGTCGGGCCGATCAGTGCGATTTCCGAGCGCCGGCTGCCCGGCAACACGGCGATCACCGGGCCGTCGGCCGGCAGTCCGAGCGCGATGCGCGCACCGTGCGTGTCGGGTTCGAGCGGAATCTCGTCGGCGAGCGGATGGCCGACGTAGGTCGAGGCAACGCCTGCCTTGTCGAGAATCGCCGGTTCGAACGGGAACAGGCACAGCATGTGATCGACCGACTTCGCGATCTTCTTGATCCGGCCGCCGCGCCATGCCCAGATCGACGGGCACACGAAGTGGATCGACGGGATGCCCGCGTCGCGCGCCGCCTGTTCGACGTTGAAGTTGAAGTCGGGCGCGTCGACGCCGATGAACGCGTCCGGCCGCTCGGCGAGCAACTGGCGCTTCAGCTCGCCGCGAATCCGCAGGATCTCGGGAATCTGGCCCAGCGCCTCGACATAGCCGCGCACGGTCAGCTTGTCCATCTGCCAGTGCGAGTCGAAGCCCTGCGCGATCATCCGCGGCCCGCCGATCCCGTAGTACTGGGCCGATTCGGGCAGCCGCTCGCGCAGCCCGCCGAGCAGCGACGCGCCGAGCAGGTCGCCCGACGGTTCGCCGGCCACCATCGCGAGCCGGAGCTGAGTGGTCGGAAGCGGCATCGCTTAGCGGATGATGCCGCGTTGCGACGCGTCGATGAACTCGACGAGCGCCGTCACGGGTGCGTCGCCCTCGCCGCCCGCCGCCGCCAGCTCGCGCAACTGCACTTTCGCTTCCTCGAGCGACAGGCCGTTCTTGTACAGCAGGCGGTACGCGCTGCGCAGCGCGGAGATCGCGTCGGGCGAGAAACCGCGCCGGCGCAGCCCTTCGACGTTGATCCCGTGCGGCTCGGCCTTGTTGCCTGCCGCGATCACGAACGGCGGAATGTCCTGCACGAGCGCCGATGCGCCGCCCAGCATCGAGTGCGCGCCGATGCGCACGAACTGGTGGACGCCCGACATCCCGCCGACGATCGCCCAGTCGCCGATCTCGACGTGGCCGGCCATCTGTGCGTTGCTCGACAGGATCACGTGGCTGCCGACGGTGCAGTCATGGCCGATGTGCACATAGGCCATGATCCAGTTGTCGTCACCGAGCGTCGTCACGCCGACGTCCTGCACGGTGCCCGTGTGGATCGTCGTGAATTCGCGGATCGTGTTGCGATTGCCGATCACGAGCTTCGTCGGCTCGTCCTTGTACTTCATGTCCTGCGGACGACCACCGACCGACGCGTAATGGCCGATGCGGTTGTCCTCGCCGAGC
This sequence comes from Burkholderia sp. HI2714, assembly GCF_002223085.1. Classification (NCBI taxonomy): domain Bacteria; kingdom Pseudomonadati; phylum Pseudomonadota; class Betaproteobacteria; order Burkholderiales; family Burkholderiaceae; genus Burkholderia; species Burkholderia sp. HI2714. The sequence goes on from NZ_NKFM01000021.1 coordinate 231,477, forward strand.
GTCGTATGGCCTTCGATCACGCTGTGCGAGCCGATCGTCGTACGCGCGCCGATCGTGACGTGCGGACCGACGATCGCGTACGGGCCGATCTCGACCGATTCGTCGATCTGCGCGCCCGGTTCGACAATCGCGGTGGGATGAATCCTGGTCATGCGCCGTTGCCTCTCGATGTGATGTGTCGCGTTGCGTTGCCTGTCCGTGCCGCGTCGCTCAGGGCGCCACGTCGGTCGTCTTGACCGTGCACATCAGTTCGGCCTCCGCCGCCACCTTGCCGTCCACTTCCGCCACCGCCTTGAACTTCCAGATGCCGCGGATGTAGCGTTCGAACGTCACGTTCAGAATCAGTTGGTCGCCCGGCTCGACCGGACGCTTGAAGCGCGCGCCGTCGATCCCGACGAAGTAGTACAGCGTGTTCTCCGGATCCTTCGGCTGCTCTTCCGAGAAGGTCAGCAGCGCCGCGGCCTGCGCGAGCGCTTCGAGGATCAGCACGCCCGGCATCACCGGCCGCTTCGGGAAATGTCCCTGGAAGTACGGCTCGTTGATCGACACGTTCTTCAGCGCTTTGATTCCCTTGTGCGGTTCGAGTTCGAGCACGCGATCGACGAGCAGAATCGGGTAGCGATGCGGCAGCAGCGTGAGGATCTTGTGGATGTCGAGATTGATTTTTTCAGTGCTCATGATGGTTCGTCTCACGCAGAGGCTGCGCGGTGGTGATGCAAAGGCTGAAGCGGGCCGTCGTGCGGCCCAGTCTGGCAAACCGGGCCGGTTGCGCTGGCCGTGCCCGGTTCGAGGTCTCGCATGATGCGCTCAGGCGTTGGTGCCGCCCTGGGCGGCGAGCGCGGCTTCGAGCGCCTTGATGCGCTCGCGCAGCTTGTCGAGGTTGCGCACGAGCGCGGCGCTCTTGTTCCATTCGCCGTGGTCGACGGCCGGGAACGCGCTGGTATAGATGCCGGCCTTCGGCAGCGACTTCGATACGCCCGATTTCGCGGTGATGATGACATAGTCGCCGAGCGTCACGTGGCCGGCGATCCCGGCCGCACCGCCGATCATGCAGTGGCGGCCGATCGTCGTGCTGCCCGCGATCCCGGCGCTGCCGGCGATCACCGTGTACGCGCCGATCCGGCAGTTGTGGCCGATCTGCACCTGGTTGTCGATCTTCACGCATTCCTCGATGACGGTATCCGCCATCGCGCCGCGATCGATCGTCGTGTTCGCGCCGATCTCGACGTCCGGGCCGATCGTGACGCCCCCGACCTGCGGGATCTTGACCCAGCTGCCGGTGCGCGCGTCGCCGTCGCCGACGAAATCCGGCGCGAAGCCGAAGCCGTCGGAGCCGATCACGGCGCCCGCATGGATGATCGCGCGCGCGCCGACCTTGCAGCCGTGGTACACCGATGCGTTCGGATACAGGTGCGAGCCCGCGCCGATCGTCGTGCCGCGGCCGATGAAGACGTTCGCATCGAGCTGCACGCCGTCTTCGATCACCGCACCGGCCTCGACCGTCACGTGCGGGCCGATCACCGCGCTCGCGGCGACCTGCGCGGCCGGATCGATCGTCGCACTCGGATGCACGCCGGCGGCGCGCTGCGGCGTAGCCAGGTCGATGAACATCTGCGCGACGCGCGCGAAGTACGCGTATGGATTCGGCGTGACAATGAAATTGCGGCCGGTAGCGGCCGCGCCCAGCTTTTCCAGATCCTTCGGCGCGATCAGCACCGCGCCGGCGCGGGTCGACTCGACCTGCGACAGGTACTTCGGATTCGCGAGGAACGCGAGATGCTGCGGGCCTGCCTGGTCGAGCGGCGCGAGTGCGCCCACCTTGCACTGTGCGTCGCCGGCGATCTCGCCGCCGAACCGCTTTACGAGTTCCTCAAGCGTCAATGCCATTCGTCGTCTGCTCCGTTCAGTTCGTCGAGCCGGACGCGAGCGCCTTGAGCACCTTGTCGGTGATGTCGATGCGCGGGCTGACGTACACGGCTTCCTGCACGATCAGGTCGTAATTCTGCTGCTCGGCGATCTGCTTGATGACCTTGTTCGCCCGCTCAAGCACGGCCGCCAGCTCCTCGTTGCGGCGCTGGTTCAGGTCTTCGCGGAACTCGCGCTGCTTGCGCTGGAAGTCGGTATCGAGCTGGGCGAGATCACGCTGCTTCTGCGCGCGGTCGGCCGCCGACAGCGACGCGCCGTTCTTGTCCAGCGAATCGGACATCGACTTCAGGCGCGCCGCCAGATCCTGCAGATCCTTGTCGCGCTTCGCGAACTCGGCTTCGAGCTTCGTCTGCGCCGCCTTCGCGGGCACCGACTCGCGCAGGATCCGATCCGAATTGACCGCCGCGATGCGGGCGACGTCCTGTGCATGCGCCGTTGCCGCGCCCAAGGCCAGCGCAACGGTCAGCGCGCACATCACTCGTTTCGAAAACTTACCGGTTAGCAAAATTACCCTCTCGTTGCTGTTGTCATGCGTTCGGTCAGAACGCCGTCCCGATCTGGAACTGGAATTTCTGGTACTGGTCGCCTTCGTGCTTCTGCAGCGGGAAGCCGAGGCTCAGCTTCAGCGGGCCGATCGGCGAGATCCACGCGAGACCCACACCGTAGCCGTAACGCAGGCCGTTGGCGCCCGTACTCGTGCCGCCCGGCGCGTTGCCCCACACGTTACCGCCGTCGAGGAACGTGAACACGCGCAGCGTGCGGTCGTAGCCCGTGCCCGGCAGCGGGAACGTCAGCTCGATGTTGCCGACGACCATCTTCGAACCGCCGATCGGGTCGTTCGTCTTCGTGTCGCGCGGGCCCAGCGAGCTCGGCTCGTAGCCACGCACGGAGCCGATACCGCCCGCGTAGTAGTTCTTGAAGATCGGGTACGGGTTGCCGATACCGTTACCGTAGCCGCCTTGCAGGTTCAGGCCCAGGATGAAGCCGCGCGAGAACGAGTAGTAGTACTGGGCCTGCAGGTCGGCCTTGTAGTACTGGATCTTGCCGACCGGCACGCCGTACTCCATGTTCGCCTGCGTGAAGTAGCCGCGGCTCGGAATCAGCGCGCTGTCACGCGCGTCGCGCGACCACGCGACCGTCAGCGGCACCGTGTTCGACACGCGGCCGAACTGGTTCACGTAGTCCTGGTAGCTCTGCGGCGTGTTCGAATCGACGTCGAGACGGTTCTGCTCGAAGCCCGCGCCGAAGTAGACGGTGTCGACTTCCGAGAACGGGATGCCGAACTTCAGGTTGCCGCCCGCGCTGATGATCCGGAAGCTCGAGCTCGTCGAATAGTAGAGCGGCTGGTACGTGCGGTAGAAGACGTCCGTGATCCGCTTGATGCCGTCGACCGTGAAGTACGGGTCGACCTGCGTGACGGTCAGCGTACGGTAGCTCTTCGCGGTGTTGACGTTCACCGACAGGCTGGTACCCGAACCGAACACGTTGTCCTGCGACACGCCGGCCGACAGCACGACCTTGTCCGTCGACGAGAAGCCGGCGCCCAGCGTGATCGCGCCGGTCGGCTTTTCATCGACCTTCACGTTCACGTCGACCTGGTCGTTCGTGCCTTCGACCGGCACCGTCGTCACGTCGACGTTGGTGAAGTACCCGAGACGGTTCACGCGATCCTTCGACAGCGCGAGGCGGTTCGAATCGAACCACGAGCTTTCGAGCTGGCGCATTTCGCGGCGCACCACTTCGTCGCGCGTGCGCGTGTTGCCGACGACGTTGATACGGCGCACGTACACGCGGCGGCTCGGATCGACGACGAGGTTCAGGTTCACCTTGTGGTTCGCCTGGTCGATGTCCGGCTGCGCGTTGACGGTCGCGAATGCGTAGCCGTACTCACCGAGCTTGTCGACGATCGACTTGGTGGTCTGTTGCAGCTTTTCGGCCGAGAAGCGATCGCCCGGCTTGATCTTGATCAGCTTGTTGAGTTCGGCTTCGCGATCGAGCAGGTTGCCCGACAGCTTGATGCCCGACACCGTGTACGGCTCGCCTTCGTGCAGCGTGACCGTCAGGTACATGTCCTTCTTGTCGGGCGAGATCGACACCTGGGTCGAATCGATGTTGAACTCGAGATAGCCGCGGTTCAGGTAGTACGAGCGCACCGCCTCGAGGTCGCCGGTGAGCTTTTCCTTCGAGTACAGATCGTTCTTCGTGTACCAGGAGAACCAGTTCGGCGTCGACAGCTGCATCTCGTCGCGCAGCGTGCTGGTGCTGAAAGCCTTGTTGCCGATGAAGTTGATCTGGCGGATCTTCGCGCTCGGGCCTTCGGCCACCGCGAACAGGATCGACACGCGGTTCGCGTCGACCGGCGTGATCGTCGTCTTGACCTCGGCCGCGTAGAAGCCGCGCGTGAGGTACTGGCGCTTGAGTTCCTGCTCCGCCTTGTCGACGAGCGCCTTGTCGTAGTAGCGGCCGTCGGCGAGACCGACTGCGCGCAGCGCCTTCGTCAGGTTGTCCTTGTCGAATTCCTTCGTGCCGGTGAAGTCGATCGACGCGATGGCCGGACGCTCCTGCACCTGCACGATCACGACGTTGCCCTGCGTGGCGATGCGTACGTCGTTGAAGAAGCCCGTCGCGTACAGCGCGCGGATTGCTTCGGATGCCTTGTCGTCCGTGAAGGTATCGCCCTGCTTGATCGGCAGGTAGGCGAACACCGAACCCGCTTCGACGCGCTGCAGCCCCTCGATCTTGATGTCTTGCACCACGAACGGTGCCGCTGCATGGGCCGCGAGGCCGTGCGCGGCGAGCGCGGCCGCTGCAACTGTCTTAGGTACAAAGCGATGAGGTTTGAACAACATGCATCCCCAGTATTTAGCTGCATCAAATCAGGCGGCTGCCCAGCGGGCGCCGCCTGACGCTTCAGAAATGGATTAACCGAGCCAGATCGTTGAACAGCGCGATCGCCGACAATGCGACGATGCAGATCAACCCGGCTCTTTGCAGAATCAGCTGCCAGCGCTCCGAGACAGCCTTCCCGGTCGCGGCTTCAACCGCATAATATAACAGATGCCCCCCGTCCAAAACGGGAATCGGCAACAAGTTCAGGACGCCAAGGCTAATGCTGACAAGGGCGAGGAACGACAGGAACGCCGACGGACCGAGCCGCGCGCTCTTGCCCGCGTAGTCCGCGATCGTCACCGGGCCGGACAGGTTCTTCAGCGATGCGTTGCCCGTGATCATGCGCCCGAACATCTTCAGCGAATACACGGAGATGTCCCACGTACGGTGCGCGCCGAGCTCCAGGCTCTCGATCGGCCCGTACCGCACGTCGACGGACGGCGCATGCATCGACAGCGCCGCGCCGATACGGCCGACCTGCTGCCCCGATTCATCGTCGCGCTGCATCTGCGGCACGATCGACACCGTCTGCGCGGCGCCGTCGCGCTCGATCCGCAGGTCGAGCGGCTTGCCCGCATGGTGTTTTACGAAATCGATGAAGCGCGACGCGCCGCCGATCGGCTTGCCGTCGAGCGCGACCAGCTTGTCGCCCGACTTCAGGCCCGCCTGCTCCGCCGCGCTGCCGGGCTGCACGGACGCGACCGACAACGTCCCGCCGCCGGTCTCGAAGCCCAGATGGGCCATGAAATCGTCGTCGAGCTGACTTTCGGGAACATTGCGGAGGTCGACGCGGAAATCGAACGTCGTGTTGCCGTCGCGGGCGCCGAGCACGATCTCGCGGTGATCGAACGCGGCCGCCAGCAGCTTCCAGCGCAGGTCCGACCACGACCGCACCGGCTCGGCCTCGCCGCCCTGCGCGTTGCGGATCGACACGATCTTCTCGCTGCCGTCGAAGCCCGCGCGCGCAGCGACCGTGCCGGCGGCCGGCGGTGCGACGATCGCGGCGGGCTCGGTTACGCCGGTGGCGAATACGACGGCAAACAGCGCGATTGCCAACAGGAAGTTGGCAATCGGCCCGGCTGCGACGATCGCGATGCGCTTGTAGACGGATTGCCGGTTGAACGCCTGGCCGAGTTCCTCGGGCGGGATGCCGGGCCCGGGATCGCGCTCGTCGAGCATCTTCACGTAGCCGCCGAGCGGCAGTGCCGACAGCGTCCACTCGGTGCCCGTCCTGCGGCTGACCCAGCGCGCGACGGGCTGGCCGAAGCCGATCGAGAAACGCAGCACCTTCACGCCGCACCAGCGCGCGACGCGATAGTGTCCGTACTCATGCACGACGACCAGCACCCCGATCGCCACGGCAAACGCGATCAGTTCGACCAGCACGTTCATGAGCACTCCATTCAGACAGTGCGCTCCACGCGTGGCGCAGGCGCTTTCGCAATGATTTCGACGGCGAGGCGGCGTGCCTCGGCATCCGCCGCCAGGACGTCCTCGAGCCCCTCGGGCGTACGGTTCGGCAGCGCGTTGAGCACGGCGTCGACCGTCGCCGCAATCGTCATGAAGCCGATGCGGCGCTCGAGAAACGCTTCGACCGCGACTTCGTTCGCCGCGTTCAATGCGGCGCTCGCGATGCCGCCTTCCTCAAGCGCCTTCAGCGCAAGCGCGAGGCACGGGAAGCGCGCGTAATCGGGCTTTTCGAACGACAGCTGCGCAATTTGCGCGAGATCGAGCTGCTCGACGCCCGCATCGACACGCTCGGGGAACGCGAGCGCGTGCGCGATCGGCGTGCGCATGTCGGGATTGCCGAGCTGGGCCAGCACCGAGCCGTCGCGATACGACACGAGCGAATGGATCACGCTCTGCGGGTGGATCAGCACGTCGATGCGGTCACCCGGCAGCCCGAAGATCCAGTGCGCCTCGATCACCTCGAGGCCCTTGTTCATCATCGTCGCGGAATCGACCGAGATCTTGCGGCCCATTACCCAGTTCGGGTGCTTGCACGCCTCGTCCGGCGTCACGTCGACGAGCGTGGCCGGTTCGCGCGTGCGGAACGGGCCGCCCGACGCGGTCAGGATGATCTTCGAGATCCCGCCGTGCTCGGCCGCGTCGCGCGGCATGCACTGGAAGATTGCGTTGTGTTCGCTGTCGACCGGCAGCAGGATCGCGCCATGGTCGCGCACGGCGTCCATGAAGATCGCGCCCGACATCACCAGCGCTTCCTTGTTCGCGAGCAGGATGCGCTTGCCGGCGCGCGCGGCCGCGAGGCTCGGCGCCATGCCGGCCGCACCGACGATCGCCGCGACCACCGTGTCGCAACCATCGCTCTTCGACACGTCGACGAGCGCCTGCGGCCCGTACAGCACGGTCGTCTTGCTGCCCGCCGCGCGCAGTTTCGCGTCGACCTGCGCAGCCGTCTCGGCATCGCCGACCACCGCCACTTCGGGCGCGAAGCGCAGGCATTGCTCGACGAGCTTGTCGCCGTTGCGGTGTGCGGTCAGCGCATAGACCGAGAAGCGCTCGGGATGGCGCGCGACCACGTCGAGCGTGCTGTCTCCGATCGAGCCCGTGGAACCGAGCAATGTCAGACGTTTTTGCATAACAGAATTAGTGGTTTAACCAAGCAGCAGCATCGCGAGCGGCAGCACCGGCAGCAGCGCGTCGACACGGTCGAGCACGCCGCCATGGCCCGGCAGCAGTCCGCTCGAATCCTTCACGCCCGCCTGCCGCTTCAGCAACGACTCGAACAGGTCGCCGATCACGCTGTACGCGACCAGCAGCGTCAGTGCGGCCCACGCGCCGGGCATCCCGTAGCGCACGGCGAACGCGGAAAACAGGGTCGGCTCGAACGCATGCACGGCCATCGCGACACCGGCGACGACCATCACCGCGAGCCAGCCACCGATCGCGCCTTCCCAGCTCTTGCCGGGGCTGATCGTGATGGCCAGTTTACGCTTTCCGAACGCCTTGCCCGCGAAGTATGCGCCGATATCGGCGAGCCAGACGACCAGAAGCAGCGACAACACGAACGGCACGCCCTGCGCACGCGCCGCGACGAGCGCATGCCAGCAGGCCGCGAAGACCACGAGGCCGGCCGCGAGCAGGAACGGCCGCCATACGCCGCCCGCGAGCGCCGGCTTGCGCCGCAGCGTGAACGGGCCGACCAGCAGCCAGAACACGCCGGCTGCCATGAAAAGGGGACGGGACGAAGCCGCATCGACGCCGAGCGGCGCCGTTGCCGCGAGCGCCAGCGCCGCAACGACGGCATAGACGACCGGGCCGGCGCCGCCGAGCTTGAGCAGGCGCGCCCATTCCCATGCGGCAAACACGAGCACGACGCCGATCAGCGCGCCGAACGCGGTGAGCGGCGCGAACAGCGTCACCGGCAGCAGGACCGCCAGCATCACGATCGCCGTGATCACACGGGTTTTCAGCATGAAAGGGAGTCGGCGTTCTGCGATTGCGGTTCGAGCTGCGCGCTCGTGCGGCCGAAACGGCGCTCGCGCTCCGTATACGACGCGATGGCGTCGGCCAGTGCCGCGCCGTCGAAATCCGGCCAGTATTTGTCGGTGAAATAGAATTCGGCGTACGCGAGCTGCCACAGCAGGAAGTTGCTGACGCGCTGCTCGCCACCGGTACGGATGAAGAGATCGGGCTCCGGCGCATAGGCCATCGCCAGGTGCGGCGCGAATGCCTCCTCGGTCACTTCGACCTCGCGGCCCTCGCGCACGGCCTGCTCGACGAGCTTCTTCGTCGCCTGCAGGATGTCCCACCGGCCGCCGTAGTTGGCCGCGATGGTGAGCGTAAGACGGGTATTGCGCGCCGTCTTGGTTTCGGCGCGGCGAATCAGTTCGCGGATGCGCGGCTCGAAGCGGTCGAGATCGCCGACGACACGCAGGCGGATCCCGTTCGCGTGAAGCTTGCCGACCTCGCGCTCGAGCGCGGTGATGAAGAGGCGCATCAGGAACGACACTTCGTCGTTCGGACGGCGCCAGTTCTCCGAACTGAACGCGAACAGCGTCAGATATTCGACGCCGGCGCGCGCGCAGCCTTCGACCACCGCCCGCACGGCATCGACGCCGCGGGTGTGCCCCGCGACGCGCGGCAAGCGGCGTTCGGTCGCCCAACGGCCGTTGCCGTCCATGATGATCGCGATGTGACGCGGCACGACGCCGACGTCAGGCACGCGAACGGTAGAGCTGGTATAGGTCATGGCCGTTGAGACAGTAATGCGGGAAGAAGGCGGCGCGCGAGGACGGTCGTCAGACCGTCATGATCTCGGCTTCCTTGCTCTGCACGAGCTTGTCGATTTCGGCAACGTGCTTGTCGGTCAGCTTCTGCACGTCGTCGCTCGCACGGCGCTCGTCGTCTTCCGAGATTTCCTTGTCCTTCACGAGCTTCTTGAGCGCTTCGTTCGCGTCGCGGCGCAGGTTGCGGATCGCGACCTTGGCCGTTTCGCCTTCGCTCTTGACGACCTTGGTCAGCTCGCGGCGGCGCTCTTCCGTCAGCGCGGGCATCGGCACGCGGATCAGGTCGCCGGCGGTGGCCGGGTTCAGGCCCAGGTCGGCTTCGCGAATGGCCTTCTCGACCTTCGCGACCATGTTCTTTTCCCACGGCTGCACGCCGATCGTGCGCGCATCGACGAGCGTCAGGTTGGCGACCTGCGAGATCGGCACCATCGAGCCGTAGTAGTCGACCTGCACGTGATCGAGCAGACCGGTGTGTGCACGGCCCGTACGGATCTTTGCCAGATCGTTCTTGAACGCTTCGATCGAGCGCTGCATCTTTTGCTCGACGCCCTTCTTGGTATCAGCGACACTCATTTCAACCTCCGAACCTTCTAACCTTCAAAGAACACGGGCCCTGCCCGGCGCGTCGGATGCGCCGCGGCCGATGGCCCGCATCCGCGGGAGTTTACACGTGGACGAGCGTACCTTCGTCCTCGCCCAGCACGATGCGCTTGAGCGCGCCCGGCTTGTTGATCGAAAACACGCGAATCGGCAGCTTCTGGTCGCGGCACAGCGCAAAGGCCGTCGCGTCCATCACCTGCAGGTTGCGGCTGATCGCCTCGTCGAAAGTGATCGTCGTGTAACGCGTGGCCGACGGATCCTTCTTCGGATCGGCAGAATATACGCCATCGACCTTGGTCGCCTTCAATACGACCTCGGCGCCCACTTCCGAACCGCGCAGCGCGGCGGCCGTGTCCGTCGTGAAGAACGGGTTGCCCGTACCGGCCGCGAAGATCACGACGCGGCCTTCCTCGAGCTGGCGGATCGCGCGGGGCCGGATGTACGGCTCGACGACCTGGTCCATCCGCAGCGCGGACTGCACACGCGCCTCGATGCCGGCGTGGCGCATCGCGTCCTGCAGCGCCAGCGCGTTCATCATCGTCGCGAGCATCCCCATGTAGTCCGCCGTCGCGCGATCCATGCCGGCCGCGCCACCCGCGACACCGCGGAAAATATTACCGCCACCGATCACGACCGCGAGCTGCGTACCGAGACGCACGACTTCGGCGATATCGGCCACCATCCGTTCGATCGTCGCGCGATTGATGCCGAAGGCATCGTCGCCCATCAGCGCTTCGCCGGAGAGTTTGAGGAGGACGCGTTTATAGGCATTGGACATAGGGGCTTCCGAGCGACGAGAGGATGACAACCACGAACTGTAGGGGCGAAATACTGATTCGGGCAAGCGCCGACGGTCGGACGGGGTTTCCCGGCCGGCCGGCGGCGCCGCCGACCGCGGCGGAGCGGACGCCCGCCGCGGATACTGCCTGACTGCTTACGGCTTACTGCTGCTTTGCTGCTGCGACTTGCGCGGCCACTTCGGCGGCGAAGTCGTCCTGGCGCTTCTCGATGCCTTCGCCGACGACGAACAGTGCGAACTTCTGCACTGCGGCATCCGCTGCCTTCAGCATCTGCTCGATCGTCTGCTTGTCGTTCTTCACGAACGTCTGGTTCAGCAGCGACACTTCCTTCAGGTACTTCTGGACGCTGCCGTCGACCATCTTCGCGACGATTTCAGCCGGCTTGCCCGATTCTGCGGCCTTCTGCTCGGCCACGCGGCGTTCCGTCTCGATCAGTTCCGCCGGCACGTCAGCCGACGACAGCGCGACCGGCTTCATTGCCGCGATGTGCATCGCGACATCCTTGCCGACCTGCTCGTCCGCGCCCGTGTACTCGACGATCACGCCGATACGCGCGCCGTGCAGGTACGTTGCGATCTTGTTTGCGGTTTCGAAACGGACGAAACGGCGGATCGAGACGTTCTCGCCGATCTTGCCGACCAGTGCCAGGCGCACTGCGTCGACCGTCGAGCCGTCGAGCGGCAGCGCCGACAGCGCAGCCACGTCGGCCGGGTTTTGCGTCGCGACGAGTTCTGCAACCGTCTTCGAGAATGCGAGGAAGTCGTCGTTCTTCGCGACGAAGTCGGTTTCGCAGTTCAGTTCGACCAGCGAACCTGCGTTGCCGCCGACGAACGATGCGACGACGCCTTCTGCCGTCACGCGCGATGCCGCCTTGCTCGCCTTGTTGCCGAGCTTGACGCGCAGCAGTTCTTCAGCCTTGGCCAGATCGCCGTCGGCTTCCGTCAGCGCCTTCTTGCACTCCATCATCGGTGCGTCGGTCTTTGCGCGCAGTTCTGCCACCATGCTTGCGGTAATTGCCGCCATCATTCGCTCCTTGAGTCTGTATTCACAACGCCGCCCGCTTGGACGCGAACGGCCGAGATTCGTTTCCGGACCCGCACCCTATTCGGCGCGATCAGGTCCGGCGCACAAGCTTAAAAAAAGGGGGCCTGTTGAGAGCCCCCTTTTTGCGCCGGCTCGGGGCCAGTTACGCGTTTTCCTCGACGTACTCGTCGTCGCCGCGTGCGGCCTGGACCACTTCGTTGACCGCGTTCGCACGGCCTTCGAGGATCGCGTCGGCCACGCCTTCAGCGTACAGCGCGACTGCCTTGCTCGAGTCGTCGTTACCCGGGATCACGTAATCCACACCTTCCGGCGAGTGGTTCGTATCGACCACGGCGATGACCGGCACGCCCAGCTTGTTCGCTTCGGTGACAGCAATCTTGTGGTAGCCGACGTCCACGACGAAGATCGCGTCCGGAATGCCGCCCATGTCCTTCACGCCGCCGATCGACTTTTGCAGCTTGGCGATTTCGCGTTCGAACAGCAGCGCTTCCTTCTTGCTCATCTTTTCGAGCTCACCTGCCTCGACTGCCGCTTCCATGTCCTTCAGGCGCTTGATCGATACCTTCAGCGTCTTGAAGTTGGTCATCATGCCGCCGAGCCAGCGTGCGTTGACGAACGGCATGCCTGCGCGCTGCGCTTCCTGGGCGATCGTGTCACGCGATTGACGCTTCGTGCCGACGAACAGGATCGTGCCGCGGTTCGCTGCCAGCTGGCGCACGTACTTCTGTGCGTCCGTGAACATCGGCAGCGTCTTTTCGAGGTTGATGATGTGAATCTTGTTGCGGTGACCGAAAATGAACGGAGCCATCTTCGGGTTCCAGAAGCGCGTCTGGTGACCGAAGTGGACACCCGCTTCCAGCATTTGGCGCATCGTAACTGCCATGTAAATTCTCCACGAGGGTTGGGTCTTAAGCCGGCCGCCGTACCGCCGCGCGATCCCACCCCGAAGGGCGCGAGTTCCGCGCGGCCGGCACCCTGGTTGCGCCGGCTTGCGATTCGGCACGTGCAAACGCCCGTGCCGTAAGCCTTCTATCCGCGATGCCGCCCCAACACGGGGCAAGCTCGGCAATTGGATATCGACTTAGCCAAAGAGTATAGCACGCCGATTTGTCCGCTCTCAAGTCGCTCACCACTTTCGCTTGCCGCGCGGCAGCCGGCCGGACAATCAGCGAAAACCCGCATCCGCACCGCCGGCAGGGGCTGCGACGCCTGCCAGAAGGTGCGATAATCCGTCAATTCACCGCATTCCAGGCATACCTCGATGGCTATTACGCTCAAAAACGAACACGATATCGCCGAGATGCGCGTCGCCTGCCGTCTCGCGAGCGAAGTGCTCGACTTCATCACGCCGCACGTCGTCGCGGGCATCACGACCGCCGAACTCGACCGCCTCTGCCACGAGTTCATGCTCAACGAACAGGGCACGATCCCGGCGCCGCTGAACTACCAGCCGCCCGGCTACCCGCCGTACCCGAAGGCCACCTGCATTTCGGTCAACGACGTGATCTGCCACGGCATTCCCGGCGAGAAGGTGATCAAGAACGGCGATGCGCTGAACATCGACATCACCGTGATCAAGAACGGCTACTTCGGCGACACGAGCCGCATGTTCATCGTCGGCGAGGGGTCGATCCTCGCGAAGCGCCTCGTGCAGACCACCTACGAATGCATGTGGCTCGGCATCGACCAGGTCAAGCCGGGCGCGCACCTCGGCGACATCGGCTACGCGATCCAGAAGCACGCGGAAGCGCAGGGCTACAGCGTCGTGCGCGAATACTGCGGCCACGGCATCGGCACGGTGTTCCACGAAGATCCGCAGGTCGTCCACTACGGCCGCCCGGGCACGGGCATCGAGCTGAAGGCCGGGATGATCTTCACGATCGAGCCGATGATCAACGCCGGCAAGCGCGACATCCGCACGATGCCCGACCAGTGGACGGTCAAGACGCGCGACCGCAGCCTGTCGGCGCAGTGGGAGCACACGGTGCTCGTCACCGAAACCGGCTACGAGGTGCTGACCGTATCGGCCGGCACGCCGGCGCGCCCCGTGTTCGCGCAACCGGCCGCCGCCGTCTGAGCGCCGTCGCGCCAGCCCGCCCCACCCGCACCTGAACGGCCGCCCATGAGCGCTCACGCTGCCCCCTCGCCCGAAGCGCTGTCGCGGCGCGCCGAATTCAAGGCCGCCAAGACGGAGATGCTCGAGCGCTTTCGCCGCGCGGCAAACGTCGCGTCGCTGATGCACGCGCTGTCGAAACTCACCGACGAAGCGCTGAAGCGCGTATGGGACGACTGCGGGCTGCCCGCGACGCTCGCGCTCGTCGCCGTCGGCGGCTACGGGCGCGGCGAGCTCGCGCCCTATTCCGACGTCGACATCCTCGTGCTGCTGCCCGATGCGCACGACCCGGCGCTCGATGCGCGCATCGAGCGCTTCATCGGCATGGCGTGGGATCTCGGCCTCGAGATCGGCAGCAGCGTGCGCACGGTCGCGCAGTGCATCGAGGAGGCGTCGCAGGACGTCACGGTACAGACCTCGCTGCTGGAAGCGCGCCGCATCGTCGGCAGCACCGCGCTGTTCGAACGCTTCACGGTGCGCTACCACGAGGCGCTCGACGCCCGCGCGTTCTTCACCGCGAAGGTGCTCGAGATGCGCCAGCGCCACGCGAAGTTCCAGGACACGCCGTACAGCCTCGAGCCGAACGTGAAGGAAAGCCCCGGCGGGCTGCGCGACCTGCAGACGATCCTGTGGATCGCGCGCGCGGCCGGTTTCGGCAGCAGCTGGCGCGAACTCGACACGCGTGGCCTCATCAGCGACCGCGAAGCGCGCGAGCTGCGCCGCAACGAAGGTTTCCTGAAGACGCTGCGCGCGCGGCTGCACGTGATCGCCGGCCGCCGCCAGGACATGCTCGTGTTCGACCTGCAGACGCAGGCCGCCGAGAGCTTCGGCTACCAGCCGACGCAGGCCAAGCGCGCGAGCGAACAGCTGATGCGCCGCTACTACTGGGCCGCGAAAGCCGTCACGCAGCTCGCGACGATCCTGATCCAGAACATCGAGGCGCAGTTGTTCCCCGCGACGAGCGGCATCACGCGCGTGCTGTCGCCCGACCGCTTCGTCGAGAAGCAGGGCATGCTCGAGATCGTCGACGACGGCGTGTTCGAACGCCATCCCGACGCGATCCTCGAAGCGTTCCTGTTGTACGAGACGACCCGCGGCGTGAAGGGGCTGTCCGCCCGCACGCTGCGCGCGCTGTACAACTCGCGCGAGATCATGAACAACGCGTGGCGCCGCGATCCGCAGAACCGCGACACGTTCATGCGGATCCTTCAGCAACCCGAAGGGATCACGCACGCGTTCCGGCTGATGAACCAGACGAGCGTGCTCGGCCGCTACCTGCTGAACTTCCGCCGCATCGTCGGCCAGATGCAGCACGACCTGTACCACGTGTACACGGTCGACCAGCACATCCTGATGGTGTTGCGCAACATCCGCCGCTTCGCGGTGGCCGAGCACGCGCACGAATATCCGTTCTGCAGCCAGCTGATCGGCAACTTCGAGCGCCCGTGGGTGCTGTATGTCGCGGCGCTGTTCCACGACATCGCGAAGGGCCGCGGCGGCGACCACTCGACGCTCGGGATGGCCGACGCGCGGCGCTTCTGCCGCGAGCACGGCATCGCCGGCGACGATGCGGCGCTGATCGTGTGGCTCGTCCAGCATCACCTGACGATGAGCCAGGTCGCACAGAAGCAGGACACGAGCGACCCCGAAGTCATCAAGCGCTTCGCGGAAGTCGTCGGCAACGAGCGGTACCTCACCGCGCTGTACTTGCTGACCGTCGCCGATATCCGCGGCACAAGCCCGAAGGTGTGGAACACGTGGAAGGGCAAGCTGCTCGAGGACCTGTACCGCATCACGCTCGCGGTGCTCGGCGGGGCCAACCCCGACGCGCATTCGGAGCTGAAGTCGCGGCAGGAACAGGCGCTCGCGCTGCTGCGCCTCGAGACCGTGCCCGACGACGCGCATCGCGCGCTGTGGGACCAGCTCGACGTCGGCTTCTTCCTGCGTCACGACGCGGCCGACATCGCGTGGCAGACGCGCGTGCTATACCGGCACGTGAATGCCGAAACCGCGATCGTCCGCGCGCGGCCGTCGCCGATCGGCGATGCGCTGCAGGTGCTCGTGTACGTGAAGGATCGCCCCGACCTGTTCGCGGGCATCTGCGCGTACTTCGACCGCAACGGGCTGTCCGTGCTCGACGCCCGCATCAGCACGACGCGGCACGGCTATGCGCTCGACAATTTCATCGTCACGCAGACCGAGCGTGACGTGCGGTATCGCGACATCGCGAATCTCGTCGAGCAGCAACTCGCGTCGCGACTCACCGAAACCGCACCGTTGCCGGAGCCGTCCAAGGGCCGCCTGTCGAGGCTGTCCCGGACGTTTCCGATCACGCCGCGCGTCGACCTGCGGGCCGACGAGCGCGGCCAGTACTACATCCTGTCCGTGTCGGCCAACGACCGGCCGGGCCTTCTCTATTCGATCGCGCGCGTACTCGCCGAGCATCGGATCGGCGTCCATGCGGCGCGGATCAATACGCTCGGCGAGCGCGTCGAAGACATCTTCCTGCTCGCGGGTGCCGGCCTGTCCGACAACCGCCTGCAGATCCAGCTCGAAACCGAATTGCTGCGTGCGATCGCAGTCTGAATGAATCCCAGCGTTTATGCGCACCAAATTAACCGTCAAGAATCCGAAGCCGGCGTCGCCGACCCGCGCCCCTGTCCGCTCCGGCAGCCTCGTCGCCCGCAAGGCGGTGCGTCCCGCTACGCCTCCCGCCGGGGACAAGCCGGCCCGCCCGAAGAAGGCCGCCCCGGCCGCTGCCGGCGAGCGCACGTTCAAGCCGCGCGCCGCCGCGGGCGCCGAGCGCCCGGGCGCGGATCGCGCACCGGCCAAGCGTGCGCCGCGTGACGGCGGTGCCGAACGCGGCACGCGTGCCCCTTATCGCGACAACGCATCCGGCGAAGGCGCGAAGCGCAGCTTCGGCGACCGTCGCACGTCGTCCGATCGCCCGCCCCGCCGTGATGACGACGCACGGCCGCGTCGCACAGGTGGCGAAGGCGGCGCACGCGCGCCGTATCGCGACAACGCCGGCGGTGAAGGCGCAAAGCGCAGCTTCGGTGACCGTCGTACGTCGTCGGATCGCCCGCCCCGCCGCGACGACGATGCCCGCCCGCATCGTGCAGGTGGCGAAGGCGGCGCACGCACGCCTTATCGCGACAACGCATCCGGCGAAGGCGCAAAGCGCAGCTTCGGCGACCGCCGCACGTCGTCCGATCGCCCGCCGCGCCGCGATGACGATGCCCGCCCGCGCCGCGCAGGTTCCAGTGAAGGCGGCGCACGCGCGCCGTATCGCGACAACGCATCAGGCGAAGGCGCAAAGCGCAGCTTCGGCGACCGCCGCACGTCGTCCGATCGCCCGCCGCGCCGCGATGACGATGCACGTCCGCGTCGCGCAGGTTCCAGTGAAGGCGGCGCACGCGCGCCGTATCGCGACAAGCCTGCCGGCGAAGGCGCGAAGCGTAGCTTCGGCGACCGTCGCACGTCGTCCGATCGCCCGCCGCGCCGCGATGACGATGCACGTCCGCGTCGCGCAGGTTCCAGTGAAGGCAGCGCACGCGCGCCGTATCGCGACAAGGCAGCCGGCGAAGGCGCGAAGCGCAGCTTCGGCGACCGCCGCACGTCGTCCGATCGCCCGCCGCGCCGTGATGACGATGGCCGCCCGCGCCGCGCAGGCGCCGACGACGGCAAGCGCCCGTCGTATCGCGACAAGCCTGCCGGCGAAGGTGCAAAGCGCAGCTTCGGCGACCGCCCGGCCCGCCCCGCGCGCGACGGCGAGCGCCGCTCGTTCGGTGCGGTCAAGACCGCGCAACCGGTCAAGCGCGCCGCCGCCGATATCGACTACGGTGACGAATCGGGTCTGATGCGCCTGTCGAAACGGATGTCCGAGCTCGGCATGTGCTCGCGCCGCGAAGCCGACGAATGGATCGAAAAGGGCTGGGTCCTCGTCGACGGCGAACGCATCGACACGCTCGGCACCAAGGTACGCGCGGACCAGAAGATCGAGATCGACGAACGGGCGAGCGCCGCACAGGCCGCGCAAGTGACGATCCTGCTGCACAAGCCGGTCGGCTATGTGTCGGGCCAGGCGGAAGACGGCTACGAGCCGGCGGCCGTGCTGATCACGCGCGCGAACCGCTGGAGCGGCGATCATTCGCCGGTGCGTTTCTCGCCGCAGCACCTGCACGCACTCGCACCGGCCGGTCGTCTCGACATCGACTCCACCGGCCTGCTCGTGCTGACGCAGAACGGCGTGATCGCGAAGCAGCTGATCGGCGAGCAATCGGACATCGACAAGGAGTACCTGGTGCGCGTGCGCTTCGGCGAACGGCTCATCGACATCGACCAGCACTTCCCCGCGGAATCGCTCGCAAAGCTGCGCCACGGCCTCGAGCTCGACGGCGTCGCGCTGAAGCCCGCGATGGTGAGCTGGCAGAACGGCGAGCAGTTGCGCTTCGTGCTGCGCGAAGGCAAGAAGCGCCAGATCCGTCGCATGTGCGAGCTGGTGGGCCTCGACGTGATCGGCCTGAAGCGCGTCCGAATGGGCCGCGTGATGCTCGGCGCACTGCCGCAGGGTCAATGGCGCTATCTGTCGGCCGACGAGACGTTCTGATCGCGGGCGCACACCCGTGCGCCACGCAATGAAAAAGCCCGCGCAAGCGGGCTTTTTCTTGTCTGCGAGAAGCTGAGAAGCCAGTGCGGCAATCAGTCGTCGGAAGCCGGATCGAGCCCCGGGAACAGCACTTCCGTGAAGCCGAAGCGCGTGAAGTCGGTGATCCGCATCGGATACAGCTTGCCGATCAGGTGATCGTATTCGTGCTGGACGACGCGTGCGTGAAAACCGTCGACCACGCGGTCGATCTTCTCGCCGTACTGGTCGAAGCCGCTGTAGCGCACTTTCGCGTAGCGGCTGACGACGCCGCGCATGCCCGGTACCGACAGGCAACCTTCCCAGCCCTCTTCCATGTCCGGCGGCATGTACTCGATCTTCGGGTTGATCAGCACGGTCTCGGGCACCGGGGGCGCGTCCGGGTAGCGGTTGTTGTTGCCGAAGCCGAAAATGATGATCTGCAGCCCGATGCCGATCTGCGGTGCGGCCAGGCCGGCGCCGTTCGCATGGTGCATCGTCTCGAACATGTCCGCGACGATCTCGTGCAGTTCGGGTGTATCGAACCGCTCGACCGGCTTGGCGACTTCGAGCAGGCGCGGATCGCCCATCTTCAGGATCTCGCGAATCATGGCGTATTACCCTCCAGGAGTTGGTGCAGACCGTCTTCGTCCAGCACGGGGATGCCGAGTTCCTCGGCCTTCGCGAGCTTGCTGCCGGCTTCGGCGCCCGCGACCACGTAATCCGTCTTCTTCGATACCGAACCGGCCACTTTCGCGCCTGCCGCTTCGAGCATTTCCTTCGCGGCATCGCGCGTGAGCGTCGGCAGCGTGCCCGTCAGCACGACCGTCTTGCCGGCCAGCACGCCCTGCGGCGCCTTCGGCGCGGGCGGCCCTTCCGGCCACGTCACCTTGCCCGGCGCGCGCAACTGCTCGATCACGGTCCGGTTGTGCTCTTCCGCGAAGAACTGATGGAGCGACTCGGCGACGATCGGCCCGACGTCGTTGACTTCGAGCAGTTCTTCGATCGATGCGTCCATGATCGGCGTCAGCGAGCCGAAATGCTTCGCGAGATCCTTCGCGGTCGATTCGCCCACGTGACGGATGCCGAGCCCGTAGATGAAGCGCGCGAGCGTCGTATGCTTCGCCTTCTCGAGCGAGTCGAGCAGGTTCTGTGCCGACTTCTCGGCGAAGCGGTCGAGCTCGGCGAGCGTCGCAAAGCCGAGATTGAACAGGTCGGCCGGCGTGCGCACGAGATTCAGCTCGACGAGCTGGTCGATGATCTTCTCGCCGAGCCCGTCGATGTCGAGCGCGCGGCGCTGCGCGAAGTGCCACAACGCCTGCTTGCGCTGCGCCGGGCAGAACAGGCCGCCCGTGCAGCGCGCGATCGCCTCGTCCGGCAGGCGCTCGATCTTCGAGCCGCACACCGGGCATTCGGTCGGCATCACGAACTCGGCCGCATCGGCCGGTCGCCGGTCGAGCAGCGCGCCGACCACCTCGGGGATCACATCGCCCGCGCGGCGCACGATCACGGTATCGCCGATCCGGATGTCCTTGCGGCGCACTTCGTCCTCGTTGTGCAGCGTCGCATTCGTCACGGTCGCACCGCCGACGAACACGGGCTCGAGGCGCGCGACCGGCGTGATCGCGCCGGTGCGGCCGACCTGCACGTCGATCGCGACGAGCTTGGTCAGCGCTTCCTGTGCAGGGAACTTGTGCGCGAGCGCGAAGCGCGGCGCGCGCGACACGAAGCCGAGGCGCTCCTGTTCGTCGCGCCGGTTGACCTTGTAGACGACGCCGTCGATGTCGTACGGCAGCGACTCGCGCTTCTCGCCGACCTTGCGGAAGAAGTCGAGCAAGCCTTCGGCGCCGTGCACGACCGCGCGCTCGCGGTTCACGGGCAGGCCGAGCGACTCGTACCAGTCGAGCAGCGCGCTGTGCGTATCGGGCATCGGCATCCCGTCGAGCACGCCGATCCCGTACGCGAAGAACGACAGCGGACGCTGCGCGGTGATCTTCGAGTCGAGCTGGCGCAGGCTGCCGGCCGCCGCGTTGCGCGGGTTCGCGAATTCGCGCTGCTCGGCCGCGCGCTGGCGTTCGTTCAGGCGTGCGAAATCGCGCTTGAACATCAGCACCTCGCCGCGCACGTCGAGCAAGGCCGGCACGTGCTTGCCCTTCAGCTTCAGCGGAATCGAGCGGATCGTGCGCACGTTCTCGGTCACGTCCTCGCCCGTCGTCCCGTCGCCGCGCGTGGACGCCTGCACGAATACCCCCTGCTGGTAGCGCAGCGAGATCGCCAGACCGTCGAACTTCAGTTCGCACGCGTATTCGACGGGCTCCGTCACCGAGCCGGCGAGATCGGTGGTCTTGTCGAGCGCGTCGGCGACACGCTTGTCGAATGCGACGATGTCCTCGTCGGCGAAACCGTTGTTCAGCGACAGCATCGGCGCGTCATGGACGACCGGCGTGAAGCCGCCGGCCGCCTCGCCGCCGACACGCTGCGTCGGCGAATCGGGCGTCACGAGTTCGGGATGGTCGGTCTCGAGCTGCTGCAATTCGCGGAACAGCCGGTCGTATTCGGCGTCTGGCAGATCCGGCTGGTCGAGCACGTAATAGGCGTAGTTCGCCCGCTCGAGTTGATCGCGCAGCCACGCGGCGCGCGCGTCGGGCTGGCTGGCTGGCGGTTCGGCTTGGGTTCGGGCCATGCTGGCGGCAGAGTCGTTCTGAAAAATCGGAATTCCGATTATCTCAGTTTGACGCCGCAGCGGGGGCACGCGATGCGTGCCGCGCGGGCCCGCTGCAGTGCACACAAGCACGGTGCATGGCAGCGTCGGGCGACGGCGCCGGAAGCCGCCGCCCGCCGGGCGCGCGTTACTGGCTGAAGAGGCGGCGCGTGACCGGCGAACCGGCCGGGATGCCGGCTTCCTCGAGCTTCGCGTACAGCTTCATCAGTTGCTGATCGATCGCGACCAGCGTCGATTCCGGCAGCGGCCGCCGCGAATCGTCGACGACCCGCGCGCCGATCCGTTCGGACAGCGATTTCGCGTAATCGCACATCAGCCGGAACGGCAGGATGTCCTCTTCGGCGACCGGCACGTCGAGCACCAGCGTGATCATGTTGCCGCCCTTGTACGTGAGGTCGTCGCGCAGGAAGTTCGTGTCGCCGAACTGCAGCATGAACACGGGGTTCTGCTTCGCGTCGAGCTTCACGAAACGCGTGCCGTCGCGCGACAGCAGCAGCCCGTCCTGCGACGCGACCGCCTGCACGTAGTTCGCCGACCACGGCGCGCCGTCCGACATCACGTTGATCGACAGCTGCGCGTCGCACTGCGCGGCGAACGCGTCGAGCTCGCGCGCCATCGCGACCGTTTCCATCATGTCCGGGAATTCGGGGGCGCCGTCGATCGCGTCGGCGAACTGCTGGACGCCCGTCACGAATTCGGAGAACTCGAGCTCGTTCAGCGCACCGCTGCGGTTCGCGAGCTGCGCGGCCGCGCGCAGTTCCTCGTAGCGCACGCCGTTCTGCAGCATCTCCCACTGGCCGCCTTCCGGCTTGCCTTCGATGTGCACGGGCTTGCTGCCCGCGCGGCGCAGCCGCTGCGCGGCCGGCAGGATCTTGTCGCCCGGCAGCGACCCGCCGAGGCGGATCGGCACGATGCAGTCGATCCGGCGATCGACGATTGCCGGCGGGGCCGACGAGATCGTCGTGGCGGCCGGCAGCACCGGTTCGGCCGGCTCTGCCGGTTCAGCGTGCGTGTCGTGCGCGGAAGCCGGCACGGCTGTTTCGCCCGCAACCGGCTCGACCGACTCGGCCGGTGCATCGACGCCGGTCGCCTCGGCCTGCAGATCGGCCGGCATGTCGGCAGGTGCCGCTCCACCGAACGTCGGCTCGACGCGCGCGACTTCGGCCGGCGTGCCGCCCGTGGCGGCCGCCGGGGCCGGTGCCGCGGGCTCGCGCCGCACCGGCTGGCGCACCGGCTCGATGAACGGCAATTCTTCCTCGCGTTCGGGGCGGTTCATCGCCTCGGCCGCTTCCTCCGGCATCGGGCGCGGCATCCTGCGCCGCACCTTCGCGCCCTGCCATGCGTTGTAGACCACGACGCCGCCCACCACGACGGCGCCCGCGCCGATCAAACCGAGTGTCAACTCGTCCATGCACGCTCCATCAGCAATTCTTGTTCGTCGGAACCGCGAACGGGCGCCCATGCGCCGCGCGAACGCGGTCCGGTTTCGTCAAACGTCAATTCTGGGCAAATCCCGCGGCGGTTTCCATGTCCACCGCAACGATCCGCGACACGCCCTGCTCCTGCATCGTCACGCCGATCAGCTGCTGCGCCATTTCCATCGCGATCTTGTTGTGCGAGATGAACAGGAACTGCGTCTTGTCGGACATCGCGCGCACGAGATTCGCGAAACGCTCGGTGTTCGCGTCGTCGAGCGGCGCGTCGACCTCGTCGAGCAGACAGAACGGCGCCGGGTTCAGCTGGAACATCGCGAACACCAGTGCGGTCGCGGTCAGTGCCTTCTCGCCGCCCGACAGCAGGTGGATCGTCGCGTTCTTCTTGCCCGGCGGCTGCGCCATCACCTGCACGCCGGCGTCGAGAATTTCGTCGCCCGTCATGATCAGCTTCGCCTGGCCGCCGCCGAACAGACGCGGGAACAGGTCGCTGAAGTGACGGTTGACCTCGTCGAAGGTGCCCTGCAGCAGCGTGCGGGTTTCCTGGTCGATCTTGTGGATCGCGTCCTCGAGCGTCGTGATCGCGTCGATCAGGTCGGCCGACTGCGCGTCGAGGAACACCTTGCGCTCGCTCGCGGCCTTCAGCTCGTCGAGCGCGGCCATGTTCACCGGGCCGAGCGCGTTGATCGCGTTGTTCAGGCGCGTAACCTCGCCCTGCAGGTACGACGGCTTCAGATCCGGCGTGAGCTTCTCGCGCAGCGCTTCCTCGTCGACCTCGGCCGTCGTCAGTTGCTCGGCGAACTGCTCGACCGACAGGCGCGCGGCCTGCTCCTTCAACTGCAATTCGGTGATGCGGTCGCGCAACGGCTGCAGCGAGCGCTCGGCGACGAGTCGCTGCTCGTCCGACGCGCGCAGCTTCGCGGTCAGGTCGTCGAGTTCGATCCGCGCGGCCTGCAGCGCCTCTTCCTTCACCGCACGAATCTCGAGCGCATCCTGCAGGCCCGTGTGCGCGGTCTGCTCGTTGATCGTCTCGAGCTCGGCGCGTGCGTCTTCAAGCGACGCGGCGACGCGCTCGCTCTGC
The DNA here is from genome assembly GCF_002223085.1 of Burkholderia sp. HI2714. Classification (NCBI taxonomy): domain Bacteria; kingdom Pseudomonadati; phylum Pseudomonadota; class Betaproteobacteria; order Burkholderiales; family Burkholderiaceae; genus Burkholderia; species Burkholderia sp. HI2714. Next base: position 254,959 of record NZ_NKFM01000021.1, read on the forward strand.
TCGTGCGCGACCTGGATGCTGCGCTTGAGTTCGTCGATCCGCGTCACGGCATTGCGTGCGGCGAAGCGCGCGTCGTTCGCGCCGCGCTCCAGGTCACGCGCTTCCTGACGCGCCTGCGTCAGCGATTCGTCGAGCGCTTCGAATGCGAGCTGGTTGTCCTCGAAGCGCGCCTGCAGTTCTGCCAGTTCGCCGTCGAAACGCTCGAAATTCGCTTCCGACTCCGCGCGCATCGCGCGCTGCTCCTCGATCTGCGCGCCGATTTCCTCGAGTTCCTCGCGGATCTGCGTGCTGCGCTGCGTGTAACGTTCGTGCGCCTGCGCAAGCTTCAGCACGTCCATCTGCAGCGCGTGCACGCGCTGCGTCGCACGCTCGGCCTGCGCTCGCACGTCGCCGAGCGCCTGCGTGGCTTGCGTGTGCGCGGCTTCCGCACGTACGGCGGCCGTGCGCGCCTCGTCGGCGAGCAGCGCCTGCGCACGCACCTGGCGCGTCAGGTTTTCGATTTCCTGCTGGCGGGCCAGCATCCCGGCCTGCTCCGAATCGGCGGCATACAGCTGCACGCCGACGCGCGTGACGATATGGCCGGCCTTGACGACGAACGCGCCGCCTGCCGGCAGCTGCGTGCGCGTCGCGAGCGCCTGCGCGACGTCGTCGGCGACATACACGTTGCCGAGCCAGTCGTTCAGCACCGCGCGGATGCCCGCATCGTCGATGCGCACGAGCGACAGCACCGGACGCAGGCCGGCCACGGCCGCCGGCGGTTCACCGGCTGCGGGCGGCGCGTAGAACGCGAGCTTCGCGGGCGGTGCGTCGGTGGCAAAAGCCTTCACCCAGTCGAGATTCGACACTTCGAGCGCGGCGAGGCGCTCGCGCAGCACGGCTTCGAGCGCCGCTTCCCAGCCGGCTTCGACATGCAGCTTCTTCCACAGACGCGGCAGCGCGCCGAGCTCGTGCTTGTCGAGCCACGGCTGTACCTTGCCTTCGGTCTGCACGTTTTCCTGCAGCTGCTTCAGCGCGGCGAGACGTGCCTCGAGCTGGTGGATCTGCGCGGCTTCGGCCTGCACGCGCTCCTGCGCGGCACGGCGCTCGCCATCGAGGCGCGGCACCGTTTCCTGCGCGTCGGCGAGGCGCGCCTGCGCCTCTGCCAGGATCTCTTCCTGCTCGGCGAGCTGCATGCGCAGCTCTTCGAGCTGCGCCTCGTCCGGCGCATCGAGCCCGCCCGCTTCGCTCTTCAGGCGCTCATGGCGCTGCTGCAGCTGCTGGAGCTGCTGGTCGGCGTTGCGCTGGTGCGCGGCTTCGAGCTTCAGCGACTGTTCGGTCTGCGCGATCCGCGCGCGCTCGTCGTTGAGCTGCGCCTGCGCATCGCGGAATTTCGCCTCGAGCGCCGGCAGCGCGTCGTGCTTCGCAGCGGCGTTGTCTTCGGCGAGCGCGGCCTTCTCGTCGGCCATCGCGCGCGCTTCTTCGGCTTCCTCGAGCTCGTCCTGCGCCTTCTCGGCCTGCGCGCGCCATTGCTCGCGCTGCGCATTCAGCGCGGCGATCTGCGCCTGCACGCGATTGCGCGATTCGACGATGAACTTGATCTCGGCTTCGAGGCGGCTCACCTCGGCGTTCGCTTCGTAGAGCGAACCCTGCGCGCCCTGCATCGCGTCGCTTGCCGAGTAATGCGCCACGCGCAGCGTCTCGAGCTGCGCCTCGACCTCGCGCAGCTTCGCCGTCTGCGCCTCGAGGTCGATCTGCGCCTGTTCGATCGCGCGCTGCTGCTTCTGCTGCTCGCCGGCGGCCTCGTTCTTGCGCAGCAGCCACAACAGGCGCTGCTTCTCCTCGCCGTCGGCGACGAGTTCCTTGTACTTGGTCGCGACGACGGCCTGCGCCTCGAGCTTCTCGAGGTTCGCGCCGAGTTCGCGGACGATGTCCTCGACGCGCGTCAGGTTCTCGCGCGTGTCGTGCAGGCGGTTCTCGGTCTCGCGGCGGCGTTCCTTGTACTTCGACACGCCCGCGGCTTCCTCGAGGAACACGCGCAGCTCTTCCGGCTTCGCCTCGATGATCCGCGCGATCATGCCCTGCCCGATGATCGCGTACGCACGCGGCCCGAGGCCGGTGCCGAGGAAGATGTCCTGGATGTCGCGGCGGCGCGCCGGCAGGTTGTTGATGTAGTAACTCGACGTGCCGTCGCGCGTGAGCACGCGCTTCACGGCGATCTCGCCGTACTGGCCCCACTGGCCGGCCGCGCGGCCGTCGGAGTTGTCGAAGATCAGTTCGACACTGGCCCGGCTGCCGGGCTTGCGGGCGGTCGAGCCGTTGAAGATCACGTCCTGCATCGATTCGCCGCGCAGCTCGGAAGCGCGCGACTCGCCGAGCACCCAGCGCACGGCATCGATGATGTTGGACTTGCCGCACCCGTTCGGGCCCACCACGCCGACAAGCTGGCCCGGAACCTGGAAATGCGTGGGATCGACAAAGGATTTGAAGCCAGCGAGTTTGATCGAGCTCAGACGCACGGCGGTATCGGATGTGAAGAAGGTGTGAAACGGACGGAGCCGCACTGCGCGAGGCCGGACAGCCCATGCGCGCGATGCGCCCCGGAATTCAAAAGCGGGGCCGCGCGCATACAGCGTTGGGCCCCGCAAACGGCTTCCATCATACCATCGCGCGTGCGCCGTCCCGACCGTCGCCCGGTTTGTCCGGTGCCGGCGCGGCACGATGGACCCGGCTCGACAGCAGCGTCGCCAGCACGATGCAGGCGCCGCCCGCCCACTCGCGCGCGGTCGGCAGCTCGTTCGCGAACACCCATGCCGACAGCGCGGTGATCACGATCTCGAACAGCATGATGATCGACGCGCGGTTCGCCGGCACGCGCGCCAGCCCGTATTGCACGAGCAGGTTGTTCGACGCCATCGTCACGCCGATCGCGACGATGATCAGCGCGGCCGTGCCGAGGTGGCCGCCCGCCGGCGCGGCCGGTATCCCCTCGAACAGCGACGCGATCGCGCCGAACACCGCCGCGCCGCCGAACAGCGTCGCGGTACGCATCTCGGCGCGCATCTCCGGCAGCTCGCGGCTCGCCTTGATCACTAGCACGTTGCTCATCGCAAAGCTCAACCCGGCCGCGAGACCCGCCCATTCGGCCGGGGTGGCCGGCAGCGGCAGGCCGAGCGCCGGCGACCACAGCATCAGCATCGCGCCGCCGATCGACAGCGCCGCGAGCCCCGCGCCGGCCCAGGTCAGCCGCTCGCGCAGCAGGAAGTGCGCGTAGATCGCGGTCCATGCGGGGGTCAGGTAGAACAGCAGCATCACGCGCAGCACTTCGCCGTGGATCGTGCCCCACACGAACCCGAGGTTCGTCACGCCGGCCGTCACCGCGATGCCGGGCAGCACCCAGTGCCAGCGCAGCGTCGCGATCGTGCGATGGCGCGCGACGATCACGAACAGGAAGGCGACGAGGCTCGTCAGCGCGCTCGCCAGCGTGCCCGTCACGCCGAGCGACGCCAGGATCCGCAGCGGATACCAGATCAGGCCCCATACCGATGCACCGATCAGGATGGCCAGCGTCGGCAGGCTGCCGCGTACCGCGTTATTCATTTGGTCCGATACCCTTTATTCGACCGGCCCGGCCGCCGTTCCGGCAGGCCGTGACCGCATTTCGTCACGCTATAATCGTCCGTTGCGACCCGCGCGCCATCGGCGCCCGTTCGCAGCCGCGCGGCGCGCCCGCCGCTTCTTTCGCTCCAACCGGCCGCGATGGCCGCTTCGCCCGTGAACCCTCGACTCGACTCGCTCCAGCCCTATCCCTTCGAAAAGCTGCGCGCCCTGTTCAAGGACGTGACGCCCTCCGGCGCCCTCAAACCGATCAGCTTCGGCATCGGCGAGCCCAAACATGCGACCCCGGCGCTGATCCGCGACGCCGTGGTGGCCGCGCTCGACGGTCTCGCGTCGTACCCGGCCACCGCCGGTTCGGACGCGCTGCGCACGTCGATCGCGCACTGGCTCGAGCGCCGCTACGGGCTGCCGGCCATCGATCCGGCCACGCAGGTGCTGCCCGTGTCGGGGTCGCGCGAGGCGCTGTTCTCGCTTGCGCAGACGGTGATCGACGCACGCCCGGCCGAACAGGGCGAGAAGGCGATCGTACTCTGTCCGAATCCTTTCTATCAAATTTACGAGGGCGCGGCGCTGCTGGCCGGTGCCGAACCCTATTTCGCGAACAGCGACCCGGCCCGCAACTTCGCGTGCGACTACGCGTCCGTGCCGGACGAAGTCTGGGCGCGCACGCAGCTGCTGTACGTGTGCTCGCCGGGTAACCCGACGGGCGCCGTGCTGACGCTCGACGACTGGCGCGAGCTGTTCGCGCTGTCCGACCGCCACGGTTTCGTGATCGCGTCCGACGAGTGCTACTCGGAAATCTATTTCGACGAAGCGGCGCCGCCGCTCGGCGGCCTCGAGGCCGCGCACCGCCTCGGCCGCGGCTTCGAGCGCCTCGTGATGCTGTCGAGCCTGTCGAAGCGCTCGAACGTGCCGGGCATGCGCTCGGGCTTCGTCGCCGGCGACGCGGCGCTGCTGAAGCAATTCCTGCTGTACCGCACGTACCACGGCGCGGCGCTGTCGCCGGTCTGGCAGCACGCGAGCATCGCCGCGTGGAACGACGAGGCGCACGTGCGCGAGAACCGCGCGCTGTACCTGCAGAAGTTCAATACCGTCACGCCGATGCTCGCCGACGTGATCGACGTGAAGCTGCCCGACGCGGCGTTCTACCTGTGGGCCAACGTGTCGCGCACCGGGCTGTCGGACACCGAGTTCGCCCGCCGCCTGTACGCCGACTATAATGTGACGGTTCTGCCCGGCTCGTACCTGGCGCGCGATGCGCACGGCACGAATCCGGGCCGCGATTTCATCCGGATCGCGCTCGTCGCGGGCACCCCCGAATGCGTCGAGGGCGCGCAACGCATCGTCGATTTCTGCCGCTCTCTCGCGCGGTAATCGTTCATCCGATCAATTCCATCCATCTCCTGCGAAAACGAACATGTCGCAACAACTTCAGCAAATCATCGATACCGCCTGGGAAAACCGCGCCGAGCTGTCGCCGAAGGCCGCACCGGCCGACGTCCGCGAAGCCGTCGCGCACGCGATCGAGCAGCTCGACAAAGGCGCGCTGCGCGTGGCCGAGAAGATCGACGGCAACTGGACCGTGCACCAGTGGCTGAAGAAGGCCGTGCTGCTGTCGTTCCGCCTGGAGGACAACGCGCCGATGCCCGCCGGCGGCTACTCGCAGTTCTACGACAAGGTCCCGTCGAAGTTCGCGAACTACACCGCCGAAGATTTCGCCGCGGGCGGCTTCCGCGTCGTCCCGCCGGCCATCGCGCGCCGCGGCTCGTTCATCGCGAAGAACGTCGTGCTGATGCCGTCGTACACCAACATCGGCGCGTACGTCGACGAAGGCACGATGGTCGACACGTGGGCAACGGTCGGTTCGTGCGCGCAGATCGGCAAGAACGTGCACCTGTCGGGCGGCGTCGGCATCGGCGGCGTGCTCGAGCCGCTGCAGGCGAACCCGGTCATCATCGAAGACAACTGTTTCATCGGCGCGCGCTCGGAAGTCGTCGAAGGCGTGATCGTCGAGGAAAACTCGGTGATCTCGATGGGCGTGTACCTCGGCCAAAGCACGAAGATCTACGACCGCGAGACGGGCGAAGTCAGCTACGGCCGCATCCCGGCCGGCTCGGTCGTCGTCGCCGGCAACCTGCCGTCGAAGGATGGCTCGCACAGCCTGTACTGCGCGGTGATCGTCAAGAAGGTCGACGCGAAGACGCGCGCGAAGGTCGGCCTGAACGAGCTGCTGCGAGGCGACTGATGGCGAAGCCGCACACCGTGGTCGTCTACGGCATTCCGAACTGCGACACTGTGAAGAAGGCCCGCGTGTGGCTCGACGATCACGGCGTCGAATTCGAGTTTCACGACTTCAAGAAGCTCGGTGTCAGCGCACCGCTCGTCGAGGACTGGCTGAAGGACGTGTCGCTCGACGCGCTCGTCAACAAGCGCGGCACGACGTGGCGCGGCCTGGACGACGCGATGAAGGCGGCCGCCGAAACGAAGGCCGGCGCGGTCGCGCTGATGATCCACAAGCCGTCGGTCATCAAGCGCCCCGTGCTGGTGGTCAACGGCCGCGTGAAATCGCTCGGCTTCGTGGCCGATCAATACGCGGCGCTGTTTGCCGCATAGGGCTGCCCGCGCTGCGCCTGTCAGCGCAGCCCGACGTCTTGTCGCTGCCGGCCACCGCGCCGGCATTTTTTATCGAAAGTGGTCCGAACCATGTCCGCCACCCTAGCCCTTACCGAACAGCTGATCGCCCGCGCGTCCGTGACGCCCGACGACCAGCATTGCCAGCAGATCATGACCGAGCGCCTCGCGGCGCTCGGCTTCGAATGCGAGACCATCGCGTCGCACGGCGTGACCAACCTGTGGGCCGTCAAGCGCGGCACCGACGGCCGCGACGGCAAGCTGCTCGCGTTCGCGGGCCACACCGACGTCGTGCCGACCGGCCCGCTCGAGCAGTGGAGCTCGCCGCCGTTCATCCCCGCCCATCGCGACGGCAAGCTGTACGGCCGCGGCGCGGCCGACATGAAGACGTCGCTCGCGGCGTTCGTCGTCGCGTCCGAGGAATTCGTCGCGGCCCATCCCGGCCACCGCGGCACGATCGCGTTCCTGATCACGAGCGACGAGGAAGGCCCCGCCACCGACGGCACCGTGAAGGTCGTCGAGCTGCTCGAAGCGCGCGGCGAACGCATGGACTACTGCATCGTCGGCGAGCCGACGTCGACCGCCGAGCTCGGCGACGTCGTGAAGAACGGCCGCCGCGGCTCGATGTCGGGCGAACTCGTCGTCAAGGGCGTGCAGGGCCACATCGCGTATCCGCACCTCGCGAAGAACCCGATCCACCTGCTCGCGCCGGCGCTCGCCGAGCTCGCCGCCGAGCAGTGGGACGAAGGCAACGAATACTTCCCGCCGACCACCTGGCAGGTGTCGAACCTGCACGCCGGCACCGGCGCGACCAACGTGATTCCCGGCCACGCCGACCTGCTGTTCAACTTCCGCTTCTCGACCGCCAGCACGGTCGAGGGCCTGCAGGCACGCGTGCACGCGATCCTCGACAAGCACGGCCTCGAATACACGCTGAAGTGGTCGGTGAGCGGCCTGCCGTTCCTCACGCCGCGCGGCGAGCTGTCGGGCGCACTGGAAAACGCGATCCGCGCCGAGACCGGCATCACGACCGAGCTGTCGACCACGGGCGGCACGTCGGACGGCCGTTTCATCGCGCGCATCTGCCCGCAGGTGATCGAGTTCGGCCCGCCGAACGGCAGCATCCACAAGATCGACGAGCACATCGAAGTGCGCTTCGTCGACCCGCTGAAGAACGTGTACCGCCGCGTGCTCGAACAACTGATCGCCTGATGGAGCCTCGCATGACGACACCTTTTGCCACTGTTCGCGACCTGCTGCGCTACGCGGTCACGCGCTTCTCGAAGGCGAAGCTCGCGTTCGGCCACGGCTCCGACAATGCATACGACGAAGCGGCCTACCTCGTGCTGCGCACGCTCGACCTGCCGCTCGACACGCTCGAGCCGTTCCTCGACGCGCGGCTGCTGCCCGACGAAATCGCGGCCGTGCTCGCCGTGATCGAACGGCGTGCGACCGACCGCGTGCCGGCCGCGTACCTCACGCATGAAGCGTGGATGCACGGCCACCGCTTCTACGTCGACGAACGCGTGATCGTGCCGCGCTCGTTCATCGGCGAACTGCTCGACGACGGGCTGCAGCCGTACGTCGCCGACCCCGAGCAGGTCGGCGCGGTGCTCGAACTGTGCACGGGCTCCGGTTGCCTCGCGATCCTCGCGGCGAGCGCGTTCCCGAACGCCGAGATCGACGCGGTCGACCTGTCCGACAAGGCGCTCGAAGTCGCCGAGATCAACGTACGCGACTACGGCCTCGAAGACCGCGTCGCGCTGCACCGCGGCGACCTCTACGCGCCGCTGCCCGCGTTCCGCACCGATCCGGGCTCGCGCTATGACGTGATCCTGACGAACCCGCCGTACGTGAACGCGTCGTCGATGGCCGCGCTGCCGCCCGAGTACCGGCACGAGCCGGAGATGGCGCTCGCGGGTGGCGATGACGGGATGGACATCGTGCGACGTATCGTCGCCGAGGCCCATCGCTGGCTGCACGACGACGGCGTGCTCGTCGTCGAGATCGGCAACGAGCGCGAACACGTCGAAGCCGCGTTCGGCGGCCTCGAGCTCACGTGGCTGCCCACCAGCGCGGGCGACGACGCCGTGTTCCTGATCCAGGCGTCGGACTTGCCCCGCAAGGCCTGAGCCTTCCCGGCTCGCCCACCGTGCGGTGCACCGTTGCGCCGCACGGTTGGGTAAGATGCGCGTAGGCGGCCGCCCGGCCGCACGACCTCAGGAGTCCGTCACGCGCCCATGACCCTCGACTGGCTACATCTCGGCACCCTGATCCTGACCATCCACGTGCTCGGGATCGTCGCGGCATTCCACGCGATCATGAATACGCGCACGTCTCAAGGCGCGATCGCGTGGGCCGTCTCGCTCGCGGCCATGCCGTACCTGACGCTCATTCCGTACCTGTTCCTCGGCCGCAGCAAGTTCTCCGGCTACGTCGACGCCCGGCGCCACGAGCTGGAAATGTTGCGCATGCACACACCGCGCTCGCCCTGGCTCAGCACCGACGCGACCGACGGGCCGGCCGCCGACGCAATCGGCCAGGCCGCGGTGCTCGCGCTCACGCGGCTCGGCGGCATGCCGTTCCTCGGCGGTAATTCGGTGCGCACGCTCGTGAACGGCGACGCGACGTTCTCGGCGATCCTGGCGGCCATCGACGCCGCGCGCGACTACGTGGTGGTGCAGTTCTTCATCGTGCGCGACGATGCACTCGGCCGGATGATGCGCGACTCGCTGCTCGCGCGTGCGGCAGCCGGCGTGCGCTGCTGCCTGCTGTACGACAGCATCGGCAGCTTCGACCTGCCGCACAGCTACGTCGACACGCTGCGCCGGGGCGGCGTGGAGGTCCACCCGTTCGCGACCAACCGGAAGTTCGTCAACCGCTTCCAGCTCAACTTCCGCAACCACCGCAAGATCGTCGTCGTCGACGGCAATCGTGCGTTCGTCGGCGGCCACAACATCGGCGTCGAATATCTCGGCGCGAAGGCGCGCCTGTCGCCGTGGCGCGACACGCACATCGAGATCCGCGGCCCGGTGGTCGCGAGCATCCAGTACGTGTTCGCCGAAGACTGGCACTGGGCAACGCAGAAGCTGCCGCCGCTCGCGCTGCCGCCGCCCGCACTGCCCGGCGACAACATGCATTGCCTCGCGGTGCCGATGGGGCCGGCCGACAAGCAGGAGACGGGCTCGCTGTTCTTCGTCGAGGCAATCAACGCCGCGCGCGAGCGGGTCTGGATCACCACACCGTACCTTGTCCCCGACGAAGCCGTGATCTCCGCGCTGAAGCTCGCCGTGATGCGCGGCGTCGACGTGCGCATCCTGATCCCGAGCCGGCGCGATCACTACGTGGTATTCGAGGCGTCGAAGCTGTACGCGCGCGACCTGGTCGATGCGGGCGTCAAGGTGTTCCGCTACCGGCCCGGCTTCCTGCACCAGAAGGTCGTGCTGATCGACCGCATCGCGGCGGCGATCGGCAGCGCGAATCTCGACAACCGTTCGTTCCGCCTCAATTTCGAGATCATGGTGCTGACCGTCGATCGCACGTTCGCCGACGAGGTCGAGACGATGCTCGATGCCGATTTCGCGCAGGCGTACGAGGTCGATGCGAGCGAATACCGCCAATCGCGCGCCTGGCGGCGCATCGCGATGCACGTCGCGCGACTGTTCGCACCGATCCTCTAACGGCCGGGACGGCGGCGGCGCCCGTGCGACCCGCACCGACGCCGTGAACGCCGCCGGCAGCTGTCACAGCAGCTTGTCGATATCCGCGGCGATTTCCTCCGGCTTGGTCGACGGCGCGTAGCGCTTGACGATGCACCCTTCGCGATCGACCAGGAATTTCGTGAAATTCCACTTGATCGCCTTGAGGCCGAGAATGCCGGGCGCCTCGTCGGTCAGGTAGCGGTACAGCGGATGCGCATGGTCGCCCTTCACGTCGATCTTCGCGAACATCGGGAACGTGACGCCGTAATTGCGCTCGCAGAACGCGCCGATCTGTGTGGCGTCGCCGGGCTCCTGCTTGCCGAACTGGTTGCACGGGAAGCCGAGCACATAGAAGCCGCGTGCCGCGTACTGGTCGTACAACTTCTGCAGGCCAGCGTACTGCGGTGTGAAACCACACTCGCTCGCGGTGTTGACGATCAGCAGCACCTTGCCGCGATACGCATCGAGCGACGCCGGCGCGCCGGCAAGCGTCTCTGCGCTGAACGAATACAGGGTGGACATCGGGCACTCCTTTTACGAAACCGGATCGACGTGGAGTCTAGGCGAAATTGCCCCGTTGCGGCATCCGCCGAACGGCCAATGCCCGGCGCGAGCGGCGCGCAGTCTAGAATAGCGGTTTTGGCCAGTCATTTCCGCCGTGATCCGTTTCAATCAGTTCAGTCTTGCGCGCGGCACCAAGCCGCTGTTCGAGTCGACCTCCTTCGTGCTCAATCCCGGCGAGAAAGCCGGCCTGATCGGCGCGAACGGCGCCGGCAAGTCGACCCTGTTCTCGGTCCTGCGCGGCGAGCTGCACTCGGACGGCGGCGATTTCTCGATGCCGCCGTCGTGGCGGATCGCCCATGTGTCGCAGGAAACGCCCGCGGTCGACCGCTCGGCGCTCGACTACACGCTCGACGGCGACGCCGCGCTGCGCGAGATCGAGGCCCGCATCGCCGCCGCCTCCGCCGCGCATGACGGCGCCGCCGAAGCCGACGCGCACGCGGCGTTCGCCGACGCCGACGGCTACACCGCGCCCGCCCGCGCCGAGGCGCTGCTGCTCGGCCTCGGCTTCACGCTCGCGCAGACGCGCGAATCCGTCGCCAGCTTCTCCGGCGGCTGGCGCATGCGCCTGAACCTCGCGCAGGCGCTGATGTGCCGCTCCGACCTGCTGCTGCTCGACGAACCGACGAACCACCTCGACCTCGACGCGATCGTCTGGCTCGAGGATTGGCTGCACCGCTACCCCGGCACGCTCGTCGTGATTTCGCACGACCGCGAATTCCTCGATTCGATCTGCAATGTCACGCTGCATCTGGAAAACCGCCAGGTGAAGCGCTACGGCGGCAACTACTCGCAGTTCGAAGTGCTGCGCGCGCAGCAACTGGCGCTGCAGCAAAGCGCGTACGAAAAACAGCAGAAGACGATCGAACACCTGCAGAGCTTCGTCGACCGCTTCAAGGCCAAGGCGACCAAGGCCAAGCAGGCGCAGAGCCGGATGAAGGCGCTGGAGAAGATGGAGCTGATCGCGCCCGCGCACATCGCGTCGCCATTCACGTTCGAATTCCGCACGCCCGATGCCGCGCCGAACCCGATGATGGTGATGGAAGACGTTCGCTGCGGCTACCACGCCGACGGCGGAGCGGAAATCCCGATCGTCGAGCGCGTCGCGCTGTCGATCCAGAACGGCCAGCGCATCGGCCTGCTCGGTGCGAACGGCCAGGGCAAGTCCACGCTGATCAAGACGCTGGCCGGCACGCTCGCGCCGCTGTCGGGGCACGTCCGCGACGGCAAGGGGCTGACGATCGGCTATTTCGCGCAGCACCAGCTCGAAACGCTGCGCGAAGATGATTCCCCGCTCGCGCATCTGGCACGGCTCGCGCCCGACACGCGCGAACAGGAGCTGCGGGACTTCCTCGGCGGCTTCAACTTCTCGGGCGACATGGCGACCACCCCGGTCGGGCCGTTTTCGGGCGGTGAAAAGGCACGCCTCGCGCTCGCGCTGATCATCTGGCAGAAGCCGAACCTGCTGCTGCTCGACGAACCGACCAACCACCTCGACCTCGAAACCCGCCATGCGTTGACGATGGCGCTCGCGCAGTTCGAAGGCACGCTGATCCTCGTCTCGCACGACCGCCACCTGCTGCGCGCGACGACCGACCAGTTCATGCTGGTCGCGAAGCACCGGCTGCAGCCGTTCGACGGCGACCTCGACGACTACCGTGACTGGCTGCTGCAGCACGCGGCCGAGCAACGCGCCGCCGCGAAGGCCGACAGCGCGGCGTCGGCGGGCGCGGGTGCCGCGGCCAACCGCAAGGACCAGAAGCGTCAGGCCGCCGAGGAACGGCAGCGCCTGTCGGTGCTGAAAAAGCCGCTGCAGACGCGCATCACGAAGCTCGAAAAGGAAATGGAGACGCTGCACGCGGAGAAGGCGCGCCTCGACGCATTCGTCGCCGATCCGGCGAGCTACGAGGCCGAGCGCAAGACGGAACTGACCGATGCGATCCGCAAGCTCGGGGACGTCAACACGCGTCTCGAAACGGTCGAGGCCGACTGGCTCGCCGCGCAGGAAGAACTCGAGCAGATCGGCTGACCGCCGTCGCGGCACGGCCAACCGATACGCCGGCCAGCCCGGCGTGCCGACTGGCTCCGCGCCGCGACACCTCGGCATCGCAGTACCTCGGCAGACCATCGGGCCGTGGGCGGGCCCAGATACGACAAGGCCGGGCGCGCCGGCCCGGCCTGTTCATTCATTACCGCAGTCACCCGATTCGCCGCGTTGCCGGCTCAGCGTCGCGGCAACGTGTCACGCGGCATCTGCTCGTCGTCGCCCATCAGGTGCCGGCGCCCTTCGGTTGGCCGCCGGATCGCCGCAGCGACTTCCGCTTCCGTCACGTCCTCGGACACGACCTTGCGCGCCAGGCGCCCCTCGTCGTCGATCCATTCGACGATCCGGCATCCGCCGCCCCAGGGCTGGCGAATCGGCTCCGACACGCGGCAGCCACGCAGGTTGTAAAGGCGTCCGCTCGGCGCTTCCCCATACGATTTCAACATAGGATCCCTTCGCATTGCGCGGTTCGACAATCCGGCAAAGGATAGGGAAAAGCGATGTCCGTCGGGTTACAGAAGCCTACATATTCTTTACAACGAATTACGCGACAGATCGCCCGCACGCATGGCCGGGCGCCTTCCGGGCCGGTCACTCGAGATCGCGCACGCGGTCGATCGCCTGTTCGAGCCGATCGACGGCCATCACGTTCAGCCCTTCGATCGGCTGCTTCGGCGCATTCGCCTTCGGAATCAGCGCGGACGTGAAACCGAGCTTCGCGGCTTCGCGCAGCCGTTCCTGCCCGCGCGGCGACGGCCGGATCTCGCCCGCCAGCCCGACTTCGCCGAACACGATCAGCCCCTTCGGCAACGCCTTGTTGCGCATCGACGAATGGATCGCCAGCAGCACCGCGAGGTCGGCGGCCGGCTCGGTGATCTTCACGCCGCCCACCGCGTTGAGGAACACGTCCTGGTCGAAGGCCGCGATGCCCGCGTGCCGGTGCAGCACCGCGAGCAGCATCGCGAGCCGGTTCTGCTCGAGGCCGACCGCGAGCCGGCGCGGGTTCGGCACGTGCGCCGTATCGACGAGCGCCTGGATTTCGACGAGCAGCGGGCGCGTGCCTTCCTGCGTGACGAGCACGCACGAGCCGGGCACGACCTGCTCGTGCTGCGACAGGAACAGCGCGGACGGGTTGGCCACGCCGCGCAGCCCGCGCTCGGTCATCGCGAACACGCCGAGCTCGTTGACCGCACCGAAGCGGTTCTTGAACGCGCGCACGAGCCGGAACGACGAATGCGTGTCGCCTTCGAAGTACAGCACGGTGTCGACGATGTGCTCGAGCACGCGCGGGCCGGCCAGGTTGCCCTCCTTCGTCACGTGCCCGACCATGATGATCGCGGTGCCCGACTGCTTCGCGATGCGCGTGAGCTGCGCCGCGCACTCGCGCACCTGCGCGACCGAGCCCGGCGCCGACGTGAGCGCTTCCGAATAGACGGTCTGGATCGAGTCGATCACGGCCACGTCCGGCCGTTCCGTGTCGATTGCGGCCTGGATCTTCTCGAGCTGGATCTCGGCGAGCAGCTTCAGTTCATCCGCCGCCGCACCGCCGTCGAGCAGCGCAAGCCGTTGTGCGCGCAACGCGATCTGCGCGGCCGACTCCTCACCGCTGATATAGAGCGCGCGCCGCTCGCTCGCGATGTCCGCGAGCGACTGCAGCAGCAGCGTCGACTTGCCGATGCCCGGATCGCCGCCGATCAGCACGACGCCGCCCGGAACCAGCCCGCCGCCGAGCACGCGGTCGAATTCGCCGATGCCGGTCGAGAAGCGCGGCACGTCGGCCGCTTCGATGTCGACGAGACGCTGGACGGGCGCCCGCTTGGCGAGCGACTGGAAACGGTGGGCCGACGGCGCCTCGGCGGCCGATTCAACCAGCGTGTTCCAGGCCTGGCACGACGGGCATTGGCCCTGCCACTTCGGGGTCTGTCCGCCGCACTCGCTGCAGACGTATACGGTTTTCTGTTTGGCCACGCGCGACGCCCTTATTCCGCGCGCACGGGCACGCGGCCGGCGACCGCGCACATCAGCTCGTAGCCGATCGTGCCGCAATGGCGGGCGACGTCGTCGATCGGCAGCGCGTTGCCCCACAGCTCGACGCGCGCGCCGACGCCAGCCTGCGGGCACGGGGTCAGGTCGACGGTGATCATGTCCATCGATACGCGACCGACGATCCGCGTGCGGATGCCGTCGACGATCACCGGCGTGCCTTCGGGCGCGACCCGCGGATAGCCGTCCGCGTAACCGCACGCGACCACGCCGATCCGCATCGGCGCCTGCGCGGAGAACGTCGAGCCATAGCCGATCGCCTGGCCCTTCCCGATCGTCTGCACCGCGATCAGCTCGGACGCAAGCGTCATCGCGGGCTTCAGCCCGGTATCGGCGATGTCGGACGACAGCCCGGACGGCGACGCGCCGTACAGCACGATCCCCGGGCGCACCCAGTCGAAGTGCGTGTCCGGATGCCACAGCACGGCCGCGGAGTTCGCGAGGCTGCGCGTGCCGGCGATGCTTTCCGCGCCGCGCTCGAACGTCGCGAGCTGCTCGGCGACGCCGCGCTCGTTGTCCGCATCCGAAAAATGGGTCATCAACGTGATCTGGCCGATGCCGGGGCACGCGCGGGCGCGCTCCCAAGCGGCGCGGTATTTTTCCGGCTGGTAGCCGAGCCGGTTCATCCCGCTGTTCATCTTGAGCTGCACGTTGACGGGCTTCGACAGCCGCGCCGTTTCCAGCATCCGCATCTGCTCGTCGTTGTGGATGGTCGTCGTCAGGCTGTAGCGGTCGATCACGTCGATGTCGGTCGAGCGGAAGAACCCTTCGAGCAGCAGGATCGGGCCGGCCCAGCCGAGCTCGCGCAGCTTGACGGCCTCGTCGAGGTCGAGCAGGCCGAAGCCGTCGGTGCCGCGCAGGCCGGGAAACACACGCGCGAGACCGTGACCGTACGCGTTGGCCTTGACGACCGCCCAGACCTTGGACGGGCCGGCAAAGCGGCGGACGACGGAGAGATTGTTCGCGAGAGCGGCGGTATGGATGGTGGCGGAGATCGGGCGCGGCATGGGAAATTTACGTAAAGACGCTTGCGAATCATCAGCTTACCGCGCCTTTTGAGCACTGAAGCCGACAATTTGCGGAACGATCGGGGAATCTTGCTAGTCCGAATTGGCGTATTTTCATGTTATAAAGCCGTGCGCACAACCCATTTCGAACGGAATAAGCCGATCGCATACCAGGCGGCCTACGCGGCCCTGCCGCAGCGACGAAAGCATCGCATCAGATGAAAAAAGGTTTTTACACCATCATGGCCGCGCAGTTTTTCTCGTCGCTGGCCGACAATGCGCTCCTCATCGCCGCCATCGCCCTGCTGAAAGACCTCCACGCCCCCAACTGGATGACACCGCTGTTGAAGCTGTTCTTCGTGTTGTCCTATGTGGTGCTGGCGGCCTATGTCGGCGCCTTCGCGGATTCGCGCCCGAAGGGCCGCGTGATGTTCATCACCAACTCGATCAAGGTCGTCGGCTGCATGATCATGCTGTTCGGCGCCCACCCGTTGATTGCGTACGGGATCGTCGGCTTCGGCGCGGCGGCCTACTCGCCCGCGAAATACGGCATCCTCACCGAGCTGCTGCCGGCCGACCGGCTGGTCGCCGCGAACGGCTGGATCGAAGGCACGACCGTCAGCTCGATCATTCTCGGCACCGTGCTCGGCGGTGCGCTGATCAGCCCGCACATCGCGTCGCACGTGATCGCGCACACGCCAGCCTGGATCGGCACGCCCGCCGAAGCGGCGATGGCGATCATCATGGCGATCTACGTGATCGCCGCGCTGTTCAACCTGCGCATCCCCGATACGGGCGCCCGCTACCCGAAGCAGGAACGCGGCCCGGTCAAGCTCCTTACGGATTTCGCCGACTGCTTCATGGTGCTGTGGCGCGACAAGCTCGGCCAGATCTCGCTGGCGGTCACGACGCTGTTCTGGGGCGCGGGCGCGACGCTGCAGTTCATCGTGCTGAAGTGGGCTGAAGTGTCGCTCGGCATGTCGCTGTCGGAAGGCGCGATCCTGCAGGCCGTGGTTGCCGTGGGCGTCGCGGCCGGCGCAATCGCTGCTGCCGCCCGAATCCCGTTGAAGAAGTCGCTGACCGTGCTGCCCGTCGGCATCATCATGGGCATCGCGGTGATGCTGATGGCGTTCTACACGCGCGACCTGTTCCCGTCGAACTGGGCCGTGCACATCGGCCACCTGCGCATGCCCGTGTACCTGATCATCGCGTACATCTTCCTGATGTGCGTCGGCGCATTGTCCGGCTACTTCGTCGTTCCGATGAACGCGCTGCTGCAGCATCGCGGCCACGTGCTGCTGTCGGCCGGCCACTCTATCGCGGTGCAGAACTTCAACGAGAACCTGTCGGTGCTCGTGATGCTGTGCCTGTATGCGGTGCTCGTATGGCTCGACGTGCCGGTCGGCGTCGTGATCGTGCTGTTCGGCACGTTCGTCTGCCTGACGATGTGGCTCGTGATGCGCCGGCACCAGGCAAACCAGCGCCAGTTCGACTCGGTCGCGCTGATCGGCGAATCGCGGCACTGACGCTACACTTCCCGTTTCCGTCCGCTGGCGCCGGTCCTCGAACCGGCGCGTTGCCCTCATGACGCACCCGATACCCAACATCCTGACGATCGCCGGCTCCGATTCGGGCGGCGGCGCAGGCATCCAGGCCGACCTGAAGACCTTTTCCGCGCTCGGCGCGTATGGCGCGAGCGTGATCACCGCGCTGACCGCGCAGAACACGCGCGGCGTGACGGGCGTGCATGCGCCGGACGCGGCGTTCGTGACCGCGCAACTCGATGCGGTGTTCGGCGATATCCGCATCGATGCGGTCAAGATCGGGATGCTCGCGAATGCGGCGATCGTGCACGCGGTCGCCGACGCGCTGCGGCGCTATACGCCGCGCTTCGTCGTGCTCGACACGGTGATGATCTCGAAGAGCGCGCACGCGCTGCTCGCGCCCGATGCCGTCGACGCGTTGCGCGAGGCGCTGCTGCCGCTCGCGACGGTCGTGACGCCGAACCTGCCCGAAGCGGCCGCGCTGCTGAACGATGTGCCCGCAACCACAGAACCCGACATGGTCCGGCAAGGTCAGGCATTGTTACGGACGGGCGCGCGCGCCGTGCTGATGAAAGGCGGCCACCTGCCGGACGCGTCAGCGAGCCCCGACTGGCTCGTCGAAGCGACCCGCACGGTGCGGCTCGACGGCGCACGCGTGCCGGTCAGCAACACGCATGGCACGGGTTGTACGTTGTCGTCGGCGATCGCCGCGCTGCTGCCGCAGCAGCCCGACCTCGAAAGCGCGGTGCGCGAAGCCAAGACCTACCTGACCGGCGCGATCGCCGCGAGCGGCCACCTCGACGTCGGCCACGGCGTCGGCCCCGTCCATCACTTCCATCGCTGGTGGTGAGCGCCGGCTGGCGCGGCGTCAGTGATCCTGCGCCGCGAACGCCTGGGCGCGTACCGGCCAGTCGTCCGGCACGACGAAGCCGCGCGCCGTTTCGCGCCACGTGCCGTCACTGCCCTTTTCATGGATGCCGATCAGCGCGGGCGCCTCGCGCGTCGTCAACACCGGCGGCAGGTCCAGCGTGGCCGCCAGCGTTTCGGGTTCGAATCCGCTACCGGCGGCAGCCCGTCGCGGCGCCAGCCACGCAAGCCGCGGCAACACGCTCCATGCGACGCCGGCACGCTGGGCGGCCGCCCAGGCCGGCCACTGCGCGTGCGTCAGCCAGAAACCGTGCGGGTGATCCGGCGCGATTTCCGCGGACACCGGCGGCAGCGGCGCGCCGTACGGGTAGAACAACCAGCCCTTGATGAACATCTGCGCATCGGACGGCGCGCCGTAGCCGAGCCGCGCAAACCCGTCGCGATCGCCGAGCCGCAGCTGGTGCTCGAGTAACCGGCTGCGCTTGCGGTCGAACCGGTCGACGAGGTTGGGGCCGACGAAATCGGCAAGCGATGCGCCGGCTTGCACCGGTGCGCACAGGTAGCACTTCACCGCGAGTTCCCAGTGCAGGCGCTGCCCGTCCGGTGCATCGACGAGAAAATCGACTTCGCCGAGCGTCTTGCCGTTGCTGCGCAGCGGCAGATTGGCCGCGACGAGCCGCAGCGACGGCCCGTGCGTCAGGAAATACTCGAGCAGGCATTCGGCGTAGCGGCCGAGCCGGGTCGGCCGGAAGCCGTCGAGCGCGCGATGCAGCGGCTCGGGCTGCGCATCGAGCGCGGCGAGCCATGCTTCGACGGCCGACTGTCCGGCTGCATCCAGCCACGGGCGCGCCAGCGGCGCGTCCGGCACCGCGGTCAGCAGGCTCGGGCTGGCCAGCAGCCAGCCCAGATCCCGAACCGCGACGTCGTGCAGCGTATCGACGAATGCGAACGCCGCGCCGGTCGTCATTGTCCGGCCGGCCCGTTCGCGTCGCCGCCTTCTGCGCGCTGGAACGTGTCGCGCGCGAGGCACAGGTCGGCCCACGCCTTCGACTTGTCCGGCAGGCTGCGCAGCAGGTATGCCGGATGGTAGGTCACGATCACCGGCACGCCTTCGTACGCATGCACGCGGCCGCGCAGCGACGCAATGCTCGCGTCCGTCTTCAGCAGCGTCTGCGCGGCGAAGCGGCCGAGCGCGACGATCAGCTTCGGCTTCACGAGCGCGACCTGGCGCTGCAGATACGGCTCGCAGCTCGCGACCTCGTCCGGCTCGGGATTGCGGTTGCCGGGCGGCCGGCACTTGATCACGTTCGCGATGTACACGTTGTCGCCGCGCTTGAGCGACAGCGAGTGCAGCATGTTGTCGAGCAGCTTGCCGGCCTGGCCGACGAACGGCTCGCCCTGCTTGTCCTCGTTCTCGCCCGGCGCTTCGCCGATCAGCATCCAGTCCGCTTCGCGGTCGCCGACGCCGAACACGGTGTTGGTCCGCTTCTCGCACAGACCGCACAGCGTGCAGTCGGCCACGCGCGCGGCCAGCACATCCCAGTCGAGCGCGGCAACCGGCGTACCGACGGGGCGCGATTCGGCCACCGGCATGGGATCGCCCGGCGGCGCCGCATCGAACCACGCGAAATCGTCGGGTCCGGCAGGCGGCATGTCGTCCATCGGCGGCATCGTGTCGGTCGACGCGACCGGCATGACCGGTGCAGGCGCGCGATCGCCATCGTCGACGCGGCGCGACGGGGCGGCGGCCGGCTCGCGAGCCGGCGACGCATCGACGCTTCGCGCCACCGCCGGCGGTGCGTCGCCCTGCACCGGCGTACGCGCGGTCCGCGCAGGTCGCTCGGTCGCGACGGCCGGTGTGGCGTCCACGGCACCGGTTTGCGCGGCGGTGTGCGCTTCGGCTGCCGCGCCCTCGGCCGTGCCTTCATCCGCGCTTTGCCCGCGCCGCACCCAGATCTGCGCGAGGCCCATTTCCTCGAGCGCCGCTTCAGCCCATGCCATGCGCGTCCCCTTTGTCCTTGTTCAGCGTCAGACGCATCACGATCGCGTCCTCGCGGCTGCGATGCTTCGCCGGGTAATAATTCTTGCGCCGGCCGATCGTCAAGAAGCCGAAACGCTCGTACAGATGGATCGCGCGCAGATTGGACGGCCGCACCTCGAGCAGCACGCCGTCGAGCCCTTCCGCGCGCGAAATGCGCACGGCCTCGCGCAGCAGCGCCAGGCCCGCGCCCGCGCACTGCGCGGCCGGCGCGACGCACAGGTTCAGCAGGTGCATCTCGTCGACCACGGGCATCAGCACGCAATAGCCGATCAACGAACCCGTCACGTGCCGCAGGCACACGCCCAGATAGCCGTTGCGCAACGAATCCTCGAAATTGCCGCGGCTCCACGGGAATTCGTACGCGACGTGCTCGATCGCGACGACCTCGTCGAGATCGGCATCCGTCATCGGCGCCAGATAGCGGTCGCTCAGCAGGACGCCCGTCATCCCTTCGCTCCACCCGTCTGCGCGGCCCGTGCCGCAACGCGCTCGGCGGTGGTCTGCGCGACCTTGTCGCGCACGTACTCCGGCGCGGCCTGGTCGGCGGGCACCGCACGGCCGGCGCGGAATGCACGCAGGGCGGCATGGGCGACCGCCAGCGCATGCGGCATCGCATCGCCGTCGATCACGGCCGCGTGCGCCGCAGCCGGCAACTGCGCGCCGAACGCGGCGGCCGCATTGCCCGCGAGCGTGAACGGTGCATCGGGCACGCCGACGGCGCCCGGCGCATCGAGCGAAGCCGGATGCAGCGTGCGCCAGTCGCCGGTGCTGTCGTCCCACGCGAAATCCGCCCAGTAGGCTTCGTCCATCCGCGCATCCAGCGCGGCCAGCACGCGGGTCGTGCCGGGCGCGCGCAGCCGTGCGTGCTCGGCGCACGCGAGCAGCGTGCCGATCGGCACGACCGGCAGCCCGCGCCCGAACGCGAGACCCTGGGTGATGCCTGTCGCGGTACGCAGGCCCGTGAACGAGCCGGGGCCTGAACCGAACGCGATCGCGTCGCAATCGGCGAGCGTCAGCCCCGATTCGGCGAAAAGGTCCTGGATGGCCGGCAGCACGCGGTTGCTCGACACGGCGCCCGTCAGCTCGTGGCGGACCCAGGTTTGCGGGGTGGAAACGGCGTCATCGGCGTGGGCCGAGCGCAGCAGCGCGACCGAGCAGTATTCGGTCGACGTATCGATGGCGAGGAGCACTGTTTGCGTCATGGGCGACATTGTAATGCGGCGCCCCGCTCCCACGGGCGATCGGGCCCGATCCGTGCGTGCGCGCCGCACCGGGTGGCGGTTTGGAAGGATCGCTCGACCCCGCGCGGCGGTCCGCTTGTTAAGATCGCCCGACCTGAAACCCTTACGGAGACACCCGATGAGCGAACTCACCGCCCAATTCGACCAGGCCCAGATCGACGTCAAGCAACTGACGGAACGTCCGGGCAACCTGACCCTGCTACGCCTGTACGCACTCTTCAAGCAGGCGACCGACGGCGACGCCCATGGCGACAAGCCGGGCTTCACCGACATCGTCGGCAAATACAAGTACGACGCATGGGATGCGCTAAAGGGCACGTCGCAGGATGCAGCGAAGCAGCAGTACATCGAACTCGTCGAATCGCTGAAGAACGGCACGGCTTCCTGACCGAATCGCCCCCTGCCGCAATAGGCAATCAAATCAGTGGCGCAGCGCAGCAAATCTCTTTATAATGCTGCCTGCGTCATCTTCCGCGCTCGGCTCGCAAGCCGTTCCGGCCTGGCGCCTCGTAGCGTTAAGCTCCAATCCGGTTTAGAACCTGTCCCCTCCTGCTTCGACCTTCACGGTCGTCACTTATCAGGCTGGCGGCCACGCTCCTGAAGCGCGCCGCACCCAAAACAGCTTCTAATGCCTCATCCGCCGACGGTTCGGCGGATTGCACCCCCGTTTCCCGATTTGCTCGCTGAATCCGACGACTTGGGTATGCGCGATTGGCGCCGACGTTTCACCCACTGTGTTTCAAGGATTGTTATGACTTCGAGCATCAACTCCAGCCCGCTCAACGCGATCGCCGACCAGGCGCTCGGTCTCGACGACGCCGCCGCACCGGCCGCGGTCGAACCGGCGTCGGACGAGCCGAATTTCGCGTCGCTCGGGTTGTCGCCGGAGATCGTCTCCGCGCTGCAGGCCGCCGGCTATGTGAAGCCGACGCCGGTCCAGCAGCGCGCGATTCCGGCCGGCATCGCCGGCCGTGACCTGCTGGTCTCGAGCCCGACCGGTTCGGGCAAGACCGCCGCATTCATGCTGCCCGCGATCGAACGTTTCGCGCAGCTCCAGAAGGCGCAGGCGCAGCAACCGCGCGCGCCGCGCGAACCGAACCAGGGCGACCGCCGCGCGCGCCGCCCGCAACCCGTCGCGCGCCCGGGCCTGCTCGTGCTGACGCCGACCCGTGAACTCGCGATGCAGGTCACCACGGCCGCAACGACCTACGGCAAGCACCTGAAGCGCCTGCGCACGGTCAGCATCCTCGGCGGCGTCGCCTACGGCCAGCAGCTGATGCTGCTCGCGAAGAACCCGGAAATCCTGGTCGCCACGCCGGGCCGTCTGCTCGACCACCTCGAGCGTGGCCGCATCGACCTGTCCGAGCTGAAGATGCTCGTGCTGGACGAAGCCGACCGCATGCTCGACATGGGTTTCATCGACGACATCGAAACGATCGTCGCCGCCACCCCCGCGTCGCGCCAGACGATGCTGTTCTCGGCCACGCTCGACGGCAAGATCGGTTCGCTGACGAGCCGCCTGCTCAAGGATCCGGAACGTATCGAGATCCAGCAGCGCCTCGAGTCGCGCGCGAACATCGCGCAGACCGTGCACTACGTCGACGACCGTGACCACAAGGATCGCCTGCTCGATCACCTGCTGCGCGACGACGCGCTCGACCAGGCGATCATCTTCACGGCGACCAAGATCGACGCCGACCAGCTCGCCGGCCGTCTCGCCGACGCAGGCTTCGAATCGGCCGCGCTGCACGGCGACCTGCCGCAGGGCGCGCGTAACCGCACGATCCGTGCGCTGCGCGAGCGCCGTGTGCGCGTGCTGGTGGCCACCGACGTCGCGGCACGCGGCATCGACATCCCGGGCATCACGCACGTGTTCAACTACGACCTGCCGAAGTTCGCGGAAGACTACGTGCACCGTATCGGCCGTACGGGCCGTGCAGGCCGTTCGGGCACGGCAGTGAGCCTCGTGCACCACGCCGAGCAAGGCGCGCTCAAGCGCATCGAGCGCTTCGTGCGCTCGCCGCTGCCGGTCAACGTGATCGAAGGCTTCGAGCCGCGCAAGGCGCCCCCGCGCAACGGCGGCACCGGTGGCCGTGGCCGTCCGGGCGGCGGCAACGGCGGTCGTCGTTTCGGCGGCAAGCCGGGCGGCGGTTATGGCGGCAACGGTAACGGCAACGGCCGCAGCTACGGCGGCGGCAATGGCGGCGGCTGGAGCGGCAAGCCGGGCGGCAGCCGTGACGGCGGCCCGCGTCGCGACGGCCAGCGCAGCGGCGGCCCGCGTCGCAGCAACTCCGCGTCGTAAGCACGCACGGGCGGCCATGGGCCGCCCCACGGAGGGCAGACCGGCGGATAACCGCCCTGCCCATCCAGCCAACCGGCGCATCCGCGCCGGTTTTTTTTCGCCCCGCCCTACATTTCACGATACGGAAAATTTTTTTGTGTCGTAAAAAATCATGCTGCGCGGCACAATACGGGCGATTGCAGGATGGGAAAAAGCATTTCTTATCCCGAAATTACAATTTCAAGCTATTGATTTAAAACAATTAAAAATTTACCACACACCTCAAGCCGCCCCCTGTCCCGCTCCAGCCGATTTGCCTAGACTCTTATACAAGACCTCACGAAACCGAACGCACTGCTTCCGGCTTCGAGACCAGCGTCAACACCGTCAGAGTCAACCCATCAGGCATCGCACCGCATCAAGGAGCTCATCATGTCGCGACAGCAACAGGCACAGGAACTGCAAAAGCAATGGGAAACCGATCCGCGCTGGAAAGGCATCAAGCGCAGCTACTCGGCTGAGGACGTGGTTCGGCTGCGTGGTTCGATCCCGATCGAGCACACGCTCGCCAAGCGCGGGGCGGAAAAACTGTGGAGCCTCGTCAACAACGAGCCGTTCGTCAACGCACTCGGCGCACTGACCGGCAACCAGGCGATGCAGCAGGTGAAGGCCGGCCTGAAGGCCATCTACCTGTCCGGCTGGCAAGTGGCCGGCGACGCGAACGTCGCGGGCGAAATGTACCCGGACCAGTCGCTGTACCCGGCAAACTCCGTGCCGCTCGTCGTGAAGCGCATCAACAACACGCTGACGCGCGCCGACCAGATCCAGTGGTCGGAAGGCAAGAACCCGGGCGACGAAGGCTATGTCGACTTCTTCGCACCGATCGTCGCCGATGCGGAAGCCGGTTTCGGCGGCGTGCTGAATGCATTCGAACTGATGAAGGCGATGATCGAAGCCGGCGCGTCGGGCGTCCACTTCGAGGACCAGCTCGCTTCGGTGAAGAAGTGC
Source organism: Burkholderia sp. HI2714 (assembly GCF_002223085.1). NCBI lineage: Bacteria > Pseudomonadati > Pseudomonadota > Betaproteobacteria > Burkholderiales > Burkholderiaceae > Burkholderia > Burkholderia sp. HI2714. Next base: position 279,522 of record NZ_NKFM01000021.1, read on the forward strand.
GGCCACATGGGCGGCAAGGTGCTCGTGCCGACGCGTGAGGCCGTCGCGAAGCTGTCGGCCGCACGTCTCGCGGCCGACGTGATGGGCACGTCGACCGTGCTGGTCGCCCGCACCGACGCGGAAGCGGCCGACCTGATCACGTCCGACGTCGACGACAACGACAAGCCGTTCCTGACGGGCGAGCGCACGGTGGAAGGCTTCTTCCGCACGAAGCCGGGCATCGAACAGGCGATCTCGCGCGGTCTCGCGTACGCACCGTACGCCGACCTGGTCTGGTGCGAAACGGGCAAGCCGGATCTCGAGTACGCGAAGAAGTTCGCGGAAGCGATCCACAAGCAGTTCCCGGGCAAGCTGCTGTCGTACAACTGCTCGCCGTCGTTCAACTGGAAGAAGAACCTCGACGACGCGACGATCGCGAAGTTCCAGAAGGAGCTCGGCGCGATGGGCTACAAGTTCCAGTTCATCACGCTGGCCGGCTTCCATGCGCTGAACTACTCGATGTTCAACCTCGCGCACGGCTATGCCCGCACGCAGATGAGCGCATTCGTCGAATTGCAGCAGGCCGAGTTCGCGGCGGCGGACAAGGGCTTCACGGCGGTCAAGCACCAGCGCGAAGTCGGCACCGGCTACTTCGACGCCGTGACCCAGACGGTCGAACGCGAAGCATCGACCACCGCATTGCACGGCTCGACCGAGGACGAACAGTTCTTCGACGGCAAGAAGGTCGCGTAAGCAGAAAAACACGACGCGCCACGCGTCATGCCGATGCCCGACCTCGTCTCGCGACGGCGGGCATCGGCCACCGAACAACAATCAGGGAGGAGACGGCAGGCGCGCGATACCGATCGCGCGACCGGCCGCGCGGCCTGCGGGCCGCCAGCAACGACGCGCGCCGGCTCCGTCCGGCGCGCCCTTTTTTCCAGGGCGCCGCCCTACCGATACACGATCACCGGAATTTTCGTATGGGTCAGCACGCGCTGCGTCTCGCTGCCGATCAGCAAGCTGCCGAGCCCGCGGCGACCGTGGGACGCCATGAAGATCACGTCGCAGCCGCCGCGTTCGGCCGCCTCGATGATGCCGAGATACGGCGACGGATGCACGCTCGTCCAGGTGTCGCAATCGACGCCGGCCGCCTTCGCGGCCGATTCGACCTCGTCGAGGTGCGCGCGTGCCTCGCGCTCGCTGCGCGCCCGGAAATCGGCGGGCGGCTCGATGATCACTTCGGAAAACGGCGAGTACGGATACTGCGGCAGGCACGCGTAGGCCGTAACCCGCGCACCGACCGCGCGCGCCAGGTCGATCGCACCGTCGATCGCCTTCTGCGACAGTTCGGAACCGTCGGTTGGAACGAGGATGTGCCGGAACATCGCGCCCTCCTTCGTCAATCGCACTCCGCGCGCCGCGCTTCCGGGCGGTCCGGCCGCGTCGCGTGGGGCATGCCTGTTTCGATTGTAGGACGTGAAAGCACGCGGCCGGGCTGTGCAGCGGGTTCGCCCTCATATCGGAAACGCGCGGGCACGCGTGGCCTACTCGCCCCAATATCCGGGCTGCTCGTACGTGTGCTTCAGGTAATCGAGAAACAGCCGCACGCGCAGCGGCAGATGCCGGCGCTGCGGGAATACCGCGTGGATGCCGATCGGCGGAGCGGCGAACGCGTCGAGCACGCTGACGAGCCGGCCGGCCGCGATGTCTTCGCCGACCTCCCACCACGAGCGCCACGCGAGCCCGTGACCCTCGAGGCACCACTCGTGCAGCACCGCACCGTCCGAGCATTCCATCGTGCCGTTCACGCGGATCGACACGACCTTGTCGTCTTCCTGGAACGTCCAGCCGCGTTGCTGGTTCGCATTTGCCGCGAGCGCGAGGCAGTTGTGCCGCGCCAGCTCGGCGAGCGTGGCCGGCGTGCCGCGCCGGGAGAGATACGCGGGCGACGCGACGCACACGCGGCGGTTCTCGCCGAGCTTCAGCGACACGAGCGACGAGTCGGGCAGCTCGCCGAGCCGCACCGCGCAATCGAACCCCTCGTTGACGAGGTCGACCATGCGGTCGGACAGGTCGAGCGTGACCGATACGTCCGGATGCCCGACGCTGAATTCGGGCACGAGCGGCGCGACGTGCCGCCGACCGAAGCCGGCCGGCGCGGAAATGCGCAGGTGGCCGCTCGCCTTGACGCCGCCGGCGGACACGCTCGCCTCCGCGTTCTGCATGTCGTTGATCACGCGCTGGCAATCCTCGAGGAACGCCGAGCCCTCGAACGTCAGCGTGAGCTTGCGCGTCGTGCGCACCAGCAGTTTCACGCCGAGCCGCTCCTCGAGCGCGTCGAGCCGGCGGCCGATGATCGCCGGCGCGACACCTTCCGCATGCGCGGCCGCCGACAGGCTGCCCTTTGCCGCGACCGCGGCGAACGTTTCGATCTGCTTGAACCGGTCCATGACTCGCAGGGGCGGCGCTGCCGCCCTTCAAATGGCTTAAACCGCTCAAGATTATGTATATGAAAGTAAAAGATCAAGTGATGTTTAGCGTATTTTTTAGCACATACGATCACGAATAGAATTCACCTGACCTCTGAAACTGGAGCGCAAGGCTATGTCGGCCACAACGACACTCTCCTCTCCCGACGCAATCCTCTTCGACGCATTCGGCACGTTGTTCGACGTGCGTGCGGTCCTGGCCGCGGCGGAGCAGATGTTTCCCGGTCACGGGGAACGGTTGTCGCAGTTGTGGCGACGCAAGCAAATCGAATATTCGCAACTGCGCACGCTCGCCGATCCGGCCGGCGCCCGCTATCGCCCGTTCCGGGACATCACGCTCGATGCGCTGCGGTTCGCCGCGCGCCGGCTCGGGCTCGCGCTGAACAGCGCGGCCGAGAAGCGGCTGATGGACGAATACGCGTGCCTGTCCACCTATCCCGATACGGTGCCCGCGCTGCGCAAGCTGCGCGCGCTCGACCCGCGCCCGCCGCTCGGGATCCTGTCGAACGGCACGCCGCAGATGCTCGACATCGCGATCAAGAGCGCCGGCATGTCCGGGCTGTTCGATCGCGTGCTGTCGGCAGACACCGTGCGCGCGTACAAGCCGAGCCCGGCCGCCTACGCGCTCGGCACCGACGCGTTCGGACCGAACCGGCGCGGCATCGTGTTCGTGTCGTCGAACGCGTGGGACGTCGCCGGCGCCGTCTGGTTCGGCTACACGACGTTCTGGCTCAACCGCACGGGCGCGCCCGCCGAGGAACTCGGTGCGCCGCCCGACGGCACCGGCACCGGCATGGCCGACCTGCTCGCATTCCTCGCCGCCCCGGCTCCGTCCGGCAGACCCGCAAACCGCACGCGCCCCAGCCCGGGTGCATGACGTTCGCAGCGCTGCCGCCTTCCCCCTTCACCGAAACCGCAACTGACCGACCAAGGAGATGAGACTCATGAGCACCCCGATCACGCTGCCGCAAGGCATGGCGATCACCGGCGAAATCAAGCCGGGTTACGAAGCAATCCTGACGCCCGAAGCGCTCGCACTCGTCGCAGCGCTGCACCGCACGTTCGAGCCGCGCCGCCAGGCGCTGCTGCAGGCGCGCGTCGAGCGCACGAAACGCCTCGACGCGGGCGAGCGCCCCGACTTCCTGGCCGAGACGAAGGCGATCCGCGAAGGCGACTGGAAGGTCGCGCCGCTGCCGGCCGACCTGCAATGCCGCCGTGTCGAGATCACGGGCCCCGTCGAGCGCAAGATGATCATCAACGCGCTGAACTCGGGCGCCGATTCGTACATGACGGACTTCGAGGATTCGAACGCGCCGAGCTGGACGAACCAGATCGACGGCCAGATCAACCTGAAGGACGCGGTGCGCCGCACGATCTCGCTCGAGCAGAACGGCAAGTCGTACCGGCTGAACGACAAGGTCGCGACGCTGATCGTGCGTCCGCGTGGCTGGCACCTCGACGAGAAGCACGTGACGGTTGACGGCCAGCGCGTGTCCGGCGGCATCTTCGATTTCGCGCTGTTCCTGTTCCACAACGCGAAGGAACTGCTCGCGCGCGGCTCGGGCCCGTACTTCTACCTGCCGAAGATGGAAAGCCATCTCGAGGCGCGCCTGTGGAACGACATCTTCGTCACCGCGCAGGAAGGCGTCGGCGTGCCGCGCGGCACGATCCGCGCGACGGTGCTGATCGAGACGATCCTCGCCGCGTTCGAGATGGACGAGATCCTGTACGAACTGCGCGAACACAGCTCGGGCCTGAACGCCGGCCGTTGGGACTACATCTTCTCGGCCATCAAGAAATTCAAGAACGACCGCGACTTCTGCCTCGCCGAGCGTTCGAAGATCACGATGACGGTGCCGTTCATGCGCGCGTACGCGCTGCTGCTGCTGAAGACCTGCCACAAGCGCAACGCGCCGGCGATCGGCGGGATGAGCGCGCTGATCCCGATCAAGAACGATCCGGAAGCGAACGACAAGGCCATGGGCGGCGTGCGCTCGGACAAGCAGCGCGACGCGACCGACGGCTACGACGGCGGCTGGGTGGCCCACCCGGGCCTCGTGCCGATCGCGATGGAAGAGTTCGTCAAGGTGCTCGGCGACAAGCCGAACCAGATCGCGAAGCAGCGCGACGACGTGCAGGTCGAAGGCAAGAACCTGCTCGACTTCCAGCCGGAAGCGCCGATCACCGAAGCCGGCCTGCGCAACAACATCAACGTCGGCATCCACTACCTCGGCGCATGGCTCGACGGCAACGGCTGCGTGCCGATCCACAACCTGATGGAAGACGCGGCCACGGCCGAGATCTCCCGTTCGCAGGTGTGGCAATGGATCCGCTCGCCGAAGGGCGTGCTCGACGACGGCCGCAAGGTCACCGCCGAACTCGTGCGTGAATTCGCGAAGGCCGAACTCGACAACGTGAAGCGCTCGGTCGGCGGCAACACGCAGCCGTACGAGCGCGCCGCGGCGATCTTCGAGCAGATGTCGACGTCGGAAGGCTTCACCGAATTCCTGACGCTGCCGCTGTACGAGGAAATCTGACGTCGCTGCCCGCCTCGACCGGGGCCGGCCCTGCGTCGGCGCCGGTCGTGTGCGATGACAGCGTCAAAAAAAACGCCCCTCGGGGCGCTTTCTCTTTTGCGACCGGATCCGCTACCGCGGCGGTCGCGCAACCGGTCAGACGGCTTCCCGCTCGCGCCGGTGCTGAACCCAGTCGCCCGACGCAATGCGCGGACGCCCGACAATCGCGTGCGCGGCAACCGGATAGTAAAGGCACGCGTACTGCCGGCCGCCGAGCTCGACGGTCACGTCTTCCGGCTTGAACAGCGAGTCGACGCCCGGATACACGCGCTCGATTTCGTCGAGCACGGGAACGAGCTGGTCGTCGACCTCGTAGACGTCGCCCCAGACCAGCGACTTGCCGGCCGACCCGGCGATCATTCCCGGATACGTGCCGAAATCGTACAGTTCGCCCGGCAGCGCGACGGCACCGAGCAGCGTCGGCGCGGCAATCCCGTGCCTGGCGGCCGCGTGGCCGATGTCGTTGACCTCCCCGTTTCTCAGGGTGCCGTAGACGAATACGTAGCGCATCGTGGTTCTCCTCTTTGATTCGTGTGTTGCCGTGTTCGCACGCGATTCGTGGCGAAATCGCCCGCGCATCGATAGACCACGATACCGGCCGGATGGTTCGAACCCGCAAGCGCGCCCGGCCCCGGGGCAGTCCGAAAATCGCCGGGGCCCCACACAAAGTTCATTTGAACGCGGCATGATCGACCGACAAACCGCCGCATGCACTTTCGCGGCGCCTTCTACAATAACGGCATCGCCGCCGCGCTGCCCGAATCGTCCATGAACCCGCCGTTCCAAGCCGACGTATCGAACCCGTACGTCATCGACATTCCGCCCGAATTCGCGCCGACCGCCGTCCATCCGATGCGCGTGCGCGCCCGGCAGGTCGATACCGGGCACCGCATCCCGCTGCATACGCATGCGTGGGCGCAACTCGCGTACGCCTCGCGCGGCGTGCTGCGCGTCGCGACGACCGGCACGACATGGATGGTGCCGCCGTCCCGCGCGATCTGGGTGCCGCCGCGCGTGACGCATGAGGTCGTGATCGTCGAAGAGGCGTATCTGCGCACGCTGTATATCGACGAGTCGATCGTGCCGGACGGGCTCGACGCGTGCCGCGTCGTCGAAGTGACGGGACTCCTGCGCGAACTGATCGTCGCACTCGACGCGCGCGACCTGAGCGCCACGCGCGAGCGCCTGCTGTGCGGGCTCGTGCTCGACGAGTTGAGTCACGCCGAGCCGCTGCCGCTCGCGGTGCCGATGCCCGACGAAAAACGGCTGCGCATGCTGTGCGAATCGGTCCTCGCGCAACCGGCCCACGCGGAGTCGCTCGAGCATTGGGCCAGCGAGGTCGGTGCCAGCACGCGCACGATTTCGCGGCTCTTCAAGCAGGAACTGGGTGTGAGCTTTTCGCAGTGGCGCCAGCAGGCGCTGCTGGCGCGGGCCATTCCGTTGCTGAACCAGGGGCGCCCGCTGTCGCATATCGCGCGCGAACTCGGCTACCAGAGCCAGAGCGCGTTTTCGGCGATGTTCCGGCGTGCATTCGGAGAAAGCCCGCGCGCATTCATGCTGCGCGGCTACGAGCACCGCGGCCCGGAAGGCAGCCGCGCGGACGACGAAACTCCGGACGACGACGCGATCGACGCTGCCCGCTGAACGCCTCGCGCCAGGTCGTCAGGACTTCAGACCGGGCGCACCATGTGGCGGATCGAGCCCAGCTGCGCGAGCCGCGACCCGGTAACCCGATAGCCCATGCGCAGGTAGAGACGCGCGGCTGGATTGTCGACGAACACGCGCAGTTGCAGTTCGTGCAGCCCGCGCGCGCGCGCCCAGCGGTGCGACATGTCGAGCAAGTAGGTGCCGGCGCCCTGCCCACGATGACCGGCCGCGATCTGTACGTCGCGGATGTGCAGCGAGTCGCCCTCCTCGGTCACGCGCAGCACGCCGATGCGCTCGCCGTCAGCCTCCAGGATGAAGTTCTCGGAATCGCGCCAGCTCGCGTAGAACAGGTCACTGCGCCACACGAGCCCATGCCGCTTGTAGTAGCCGCCCATGTTGCCGTGCGTCAGCGCTTCGGCAAACGGAAAATCGCCAGCCTCCGCGGGCCGGAGCTGATAAAGGAGTCGCAGGTCGGTCGGATCGAGCATCGCGCAGGGGTCAAGAACGCATCCCGCCACGATAGCGCAGTCGCGTGCGGATGCAATCGCGGATTTCTCGTAGCGGCTCGACACCGGATGACCGGCGGTTACGCGACCGGCGGCGCAACCGGAAACGCAAATGAAAAAGCCCGCACAAGGCGGGCTTCTTCATTTTTTTGGCGGAGCGGACGGGACTCGCCTACATCCTGCAGGCCGCGGCTGCGCTTGCAAGCGCAGCCCTTCGAGTCCCGCCGGAAGCTGCGCAGGCAGCTTCCTCCACTCCACAGTCACGCGCCCGCCAGCGGGCGCAACCGGAAATGCAAATGAAAAAGCCCGCACAAGGCGGGCTTCTTCATTTTTTGGCGGAGCGGACGGGACTCGAACCCGCGACCCCCGGCGTGACAGGCCGGTATTCTAACCGACTGAACTACCGCTCCAGTCTTGCTACTTGCCTGGCAGGCGTCGGTTGCTTCCTGCCGGCGCATCGTTTGTTCGAACGACGCCGAAATCTGGCGTCCCCTAGGGGATTCGAACCCCTGTACTCACCGTGAAAGGGTGATGTCCTAGGCCTCTAGACGAAGGGGACAACGTACTGCTTACATCTTTAATGCAAAAGCCCGTTCAAAAATCGTTCTTTGAACGGGCTTCGTTCTGGCGGAGCGGACGGGGCTCGAACCCGCGACCCCCGGCGTGACAGGCCGGTATTCTAACCAACTGAACTACCGCTCCAGCTTTCTTGCTCACACCTGCAGGACATCGTCACGTTCCTGCATGTGTTGCGACACTTCTACGAAACGCCGCTGAATCTGGCGTCCCCTAGGGGATTCGAACCCCTGTACTCACCGTGAAAGGGTGATGTCCTAGGCCTCTAGACGAAGGGGACAACGTACTGCTTACATTCTTAATACAAAAGCCCGCTCAAAAACGTCTTGAACGGGCTTCGTTCTGGCGGAGCGGACGGGACTCGAACCCGCGACCCCCGGCGTGACAGGCCGGTATTCTAACCGACTGAACTACCGCTCCAGCTTTCTTACCCTCACCTGCAGGACGTCGGTTACGTTCCTGCAAGCGTTGCGACATTTCTATGAAACGCCGCTGAATCTGGCGTCCCCTAGGGGATTCGAACCCCTGTACTCACCGTGAAAGGGTGATGTCCTAGGCCTCTAGACGAAGGGGACAAAATCTTTTCAGATCTGTCTGACTTTCGCTATTCATTTTTCAATCAACAGCGAAGGCCGAAATTCTAACTGCTTTGAATCATTTTGTGAAGCATTTATTACTACCACTGCTTCGCAAATCAACCCAGCTTGTTCTGATGGTGGAGGTAAGCGGGATCGAACCGCTGACCTCTTGCATGCCATGCAAGCGCTCTCCCAGCTGAGCTATACCCCCTTGCAGAACAGAAATGAGATTATATGGAGCTACTTCGAACTTGTAAATACCCTTTTTGCGATTCGAGCGAAATTTTTTGCGAAGCTGCCGCGATGTCACGCACGGGCAGCTTCGCTCGCCGTCGAACCTCAGGCCAGCGCCGCCTCGATGCGCGACACTACGACATCGCGACCGAACAGCACGAGCACCGCATCGATCGACGGCGTATGCGTCGTACCCGCCACCAGCAGGCGCACCGGCATCGCGAGTTGCGGCATCTTCAGCTTGTGCGTGCCGAGCGTCGACTTCAGCGCGGCGGACACGGCCTCCTTCGTCCAGTCGGCCGCCTTCAGCGCAGCGGCGAGATCGGCCAGCGCCGGACGCACCGCATCGGTCACGTGCTGCGCAAGCGCATCGGCTTCCGGTGCCGGTACACGGTAGAACATCGTGGCGCCTTCCGCGATCTCCTTGACCGTCGTCGCACGATCCTTCATCAGACCGACCACCGCTTCGAGCGCAGGGCCCGTCGCGATCGCCGCATCGTCGATGCCGAGCGCGGAGAGGAACGGCTTCGCCAGCTCGGCGAGGCGCGCGTTGTCGGCTTCCTTGATGTAATGCGCGTTCAGCCAGCTCAGCTTGCTGTGGTCGTACTGCGCGGGCGACTTGCCGAGATGCTCGAGATCGAACCACTCGACGAACTGCTCGCGCGAGAAGATCTCGGCGTCGCCGTGCGACCAGCCGAGGCGCGCGAGATAGTTGACGACGGCTTCGGGCAGGAAGCCTGCGTCGCGGTACGCCATCACGCTCATCGCGCCATGCCGCTTGCTCATCTTCTCGCCCTGCTCGTTCAGCACGGTCGGCAGGTGCGCATAGACGGGCGGCTCGCCGCCGAGCGCATTCAGGATGTTGATCTGGCGCGGCGTGTTGTTCACGTGGTCGTCGCCACGGATCACGTGCGTGATGCCCATGTCCATGTCGTCCACCACCACGCAGAAGTTGTAGATCGGCGTGCCGTCCGGGCGCGCGATCACGAGGTCGTCGAGTTCCTCGTTCGAGATCTCGACACGCCCCTTCACGGCGTCGTCCCACACGACCGTGCCGGTCAACGGATTGCGGAAGCGCAGCACCGGCTTCACGCCGGCCGGCGGCTCCGGCAGCACCTTGCCGGGCTCCGGACGCCACGTGCCGTCGTAGCGCGGCTTCAGGCCGGCCTCGCGCTGGCGTTCGCGCAGCGCGTCGAGTTCGTCGGCCGACATGTAGCACGGGTACGCGAGGCCCTTCTCGAGCATCTGCGCGAGCACCTCGCGATAGCGGTCCATCCGCTGCATCTGGTAGATCGGGCCTTCATCGAAATCCAGGCCGAGCCATTGCATCCCTTCGAGGATCGCGTCGACCGCTTCCTGCGACGAACGCTCGACGTCGGTATCCTCGATGCGCAGCACGAACGTGCCCTTCATCTTGCGGGCGAACGCCCACGGATAGAGCGCGGAGCGGATGTTGCCGAGGTGGATGAAGCCGGTGGGACTCGGCGCGAAGCGGGTACGGACAGGACGGGTCATAAACGGTAACTCGAACGCCTGGGGCGCATGAATGATTCGACGCGGGATCGACGGCGGCAGCCCGGACAGCAACGGGGCCGGCGACGCCCGGAACGGGAAAGAAGCCGGAATTATACTCGCGCCGGACATCGCGCCAAGCGCGCCGCTTGCTTTATGATGTGCGCGCCGCGGCCGCCAGCCGGCGCGGCGCCGGCCGCACGGAACCCCTGCGCGGCCGCTCGGAACCTATCGCCGCCGCGGGCCGTGACACCCGCCGCCAAGCCGCCGGAGAACCATTCGATGTCGTCCCCTCGCCTGTCGCGCCGCCACTTCACGATCGCCGCCGCGTCCGCCAGCCTCGCCGCCTGCACGTCGTTCGGCGACAAATCCCGCCCCGGCGCTGCACTGCCGCAGGAAAAGCCCGTGAAGATCGGCATCGCCCTCGGCGGCGGCGCCGCGCGCGGCTTCTCGCACATCGGCGTGCTGAAAGCGCTCGAGGCGCGTGGCATCCCGATCGAGATCGTCGCGGGCACGAGCGCGGGCTCGGTGGTCGGCGCACTCTATGCCTCGGGCATGAGCGCACTGCAGATCAACAAGATCGCGCTCGACATGGATCAGGCGGCGATCAGCGACTGGGCGCTGCCGTTCCGCTCGCGCGGGCTGCTGCAAGGCGTCGCGCTGCAGAACTTCCTGAACAAGACCCTCAACAACCGGCCGATCGAGAAGATGGCGAAGCCGCTCGGCATCGTCGCGACCGATCTGCAGAACGGCCAGCCGATCCTGTTCCAGCAAGGCAATACGGGGCTCGCCGTGCGCGCATCGTGCAGCGTGCCGTCGGTGTTCGAGCCGGTGAAGATCGGCAACCGCGAGTATGTGGATGGCGGCCTCGTGAGCCCGGTGCCCGCGTCGTATGCGCGCAAGATGGGCGCGAGCTTCGTGATCGCGGTCGACATCTCGTCCCGGCCGGACGGCGCGGCAACCAACAACCCGATCGAGATGCTGCTGCAGACCTTCACGATCATGGGCCAGACGATCAAGACCTACGAACTCGACAAGTACGCGGACGTCGTGATCCGCCCGAATCTCAACGCGATGGGCGGCAGCGACTTCAACCAGCGCAACGCGGCGATTCTCGCGGGCGAGGAAGCCGTCGCGCGGATCATGCCGGAACTGCAGCGCAAGCTCGCGGCAGCGCGCGGCGTGGCTGCCGCGTAATCACGCGATGCGCGGGCCGGCGCGCGCCGCCGGCCTGCCCACGGCGAAACGGTTTTCAGCTCACCGTTTGCACCGCCCCAAAACAAAAAACCCTGCCGCCTTTCGGTGACAGGGTTTTTTCGATCCGGCCGGACCGGCCGTCGAACGTCAGTTGTTGCCGTTCGCCGAATCGTCGCCGATCGTCGCGCGCACACGCTGACGCAGGTCTTCCGGCTTCATCGGGAACTCCGATTCGAGCCGGCGCGCGCCGGTGAAACGCTTTTCCCAGTAGCCGCTGTCGAGATCGTCGACGCGGATGGTGCTGCCCGTCGACGGCGAGTGCACGAACTTGTTGTCGCCGATATAGATGCCGACGTGCGAGAACGTACGGCGCATCGTGTTGAAAAACACGAGGTCGCCCGGCTTGAGGTTGCTCATGCTCACCTTCTCGCCGACGCGGCTCATCTCTTCCGCACGACGCGGCAGCGACATGCCGAGGGTGTCCTGGAACACGTAGCGCACGAAGCCGCTGCAGTCGAGGCCCGAATCCGGCGAGTTGCCGCCCCAGCGATAGCGCACGCCGATCATGTTCAGCGCGCCGACGACCACGTCGCCCGCTTTGCCGGCCATGCCCGCGAGGAACGACTTCGCGCCGCCGCTCGACGGCTGCGCGCTGGTCTGCTGGAGGGAGGAACTCGACCCGTTCTGCGTCGAATTCGTGACATTTTGGTTAAAACTGCTGACTTCGTCGGCGAACGCGCCGGGAGCTGCTGCAAACAGGGCGCCGATGAACAGCCCGGCGATGGTGCGCGCGCATGCCTGGGTCAGGGATCGATGCTGCATTGGTCGATGGAATTTGCTTAAAAATCAGCTGATTGGCGGAAAATTTCGGTCGATACTAGCCAGCGCGTAATCGTTTGTCAAAACAAATTAATAAATACAATCGAGATGGTCAGACCATTGGCCGCCTATCACGCTTTCCAGACCGCTTTCAACAGCTTTTGTGTGTAAGGATGTGACGGCCTGGTGAAGATGTCGGCCACCTCTCCCGACTCGACGACGGCCCCGTCCTGCATCACCGCGACGCGGTGCGCCATCGCCCCGATCACCTCCAGGTCATGGCTGATGAAGACATAGCCGAGGTTGTATTTCTGTTGCAAATTCGCGAGCAGTTTCAGCACCTGCTGCTGGATCGACACGTCGAGCGCGGACGTCGGTTCGTCGAGGATCAGGATGCGCGGCTCCAGCACCAGCGCCCGCGCGATCGCGATCCGCTGGCGCTGCCCGCCCGAGAATTCGTGCGGATAACGGTGCAGCACCGTGCGGTCGAGGCCGACTTCGCGCAGCACCGCCAGCGACTTCGCACGCCGCGCGTCGGGCGTCATGTCCGGGCGATGCAGCTCGAGCCCCTCGCCGACGATCCGCTCGATCGTGTGACGCGGTGAAAGTGAACTGAACGGATCCTGAAAGACGACCTGCATGTTCGAGCGCAGCGCGGTCTGTTCGCGGCCGCGATAGGTCGACAGCGCGCGCCCCTGGAATTCGATCGTGCCGCCGGCCGTCTTCTGCAGGCCGAGCAGCGCCATCGCGAGCGTCGACTTCCCGGACCCCGATTCGCCGACGATGCCGAGCGTCTCGCCCTGCCGCACCGACACCGACACGTCGGCTACGGCCGTCACCGGCACCGAGCCGAACCAGCCCGCGATGCCCGGCCGCTTGCGCGCGAACTGCACGCTCACGTGCTGCGCGTCGAGCACGACCGGCGCGATCGGCATCACCGGGGTGACCGCGCGTTGCGGCCGGCTGTTCAGCAGCCGCTGCGTGTACGGATGCTCGGGTTCCGCGAAGATCCGCTCGACGGGCCCGCTCTCGACGAGCCGGCCGTGCTCCATCACCGCGACGCGATCCGCGAAGTGCCGCACGAGATTCAGGTCGTGCGTGATCAGCAGGATCGCCATCCCGCGCTTTTCCGCTTCCTCGCGCTGCAGTTCGAGCAGCAGATCGACGATCTGCGCGCGGATCGTCACGTCGAGCGCGGTGGTCGGCTCGTCGGCCAGCAACAGGCGCGGCCGGCAGGCGAGCGCCATCGCGATCATCGCGCGCTGGCGCTGGCCGCCCGACAACTGGTGCGGATAGCTGTCGACGCGCTTCTCCGGCTCCGCGATGCCCGTGCGCGCGAGCAACGCGATCGCGCGCTTGCGCGCCTCGACCGCCGACACGCCGTCGTGCAGCACGATCGTCTCGCCGATCTGCACGCCGATCGTATACAGCGGGTTGAGCGCGGTCATCGGCTCCTGGAAGATCATCGCGATGTCCGAGCCGCGCAGCCCGCGCATCTCGCGTTCGCTCTTGCCGACGAGGTCCTGTCCGGCGAAGCGGATCGCACCGCTCACGTCGGCGTCGCGCAGCAGCCGCAGGATCGACAGCGCGGTCACGCTCTTGCCCGAGCCCGACTCGCCGACCAGCGCGACGCGCTCGCCGCGGCCGATCGCGAGCGTCACGTCGTCCACCGCGACCGTGTCGCCGAAGCGCACATGCAGATGCTCGAGCGCCAGCAGCGGCTCGTGCTGCGTCGATACGACCGGTTCGCTCATCGCTGGCCTCCCGCCGCGCGCACCGAATCGGCGATCCGCGTGTCGAGTGCGTTGCGCAGCGCATCGCCCATGAAGGTCAGCAGCAACAGCGTCGCGACCAGCACGCCGAAGGTCGACAGCGAAATCCACCACGCGTCGAGGTTGCCCTTGCCCTGCGCGAGGAGCTCGCCGAGGCTCGGGGTCGGCGGCGGCACGCCGAGCCCGAGGAAATCGAGGCTCGTGAGCGCGAGGATCGAACCGCTCATCCGGAACGGCAGGAACGTGATCACCGGCGTGAGACTGTTCGGCAGCACGTGGCGCCAGATGATTTGCCAGTTCGTGAGGCCCATCGCACGGGCCGCGCGCACGTAGTCCTGCGTGCGGTTGCGCAGGAATTCCGCGCGCACGTAGTCGGCGAGCCCGATCCAGCCGAACAGTGAAAGCAGCACGATCAGCAGCAGGAAGCTCGGCTCGAAGATCGACGCGAAGATGATCAGCAGGTACAGCTCGGGCAGCGAACTCCAGATCTCGATCAGCCGCTGCCCGACGATGTCGATGCGCCCGCCGAAGAAGCCCTGCACGGCGCCCGCGGCAATCCCGAGCAGCGTGCCGATCACGGTCAGGATCAGCCCGAACTCGACCGACACGCGGAACCCGTACACGAGCCGCGCGAGCAGGTCGCGCCCCTGCGCGTCGGTGCCGAGCCAGTTCGCGCGCGACGGCGGCGCGGGATTCGGCACGTTCGAGAAGTAGTTCAGCGTGTCGTAGTTGTAACGGTTCGGCGGGTAGACGACGAAGTTGCCGGGCGCCTCGAGCCGCTTGCGCACGTACGGATCGAGATAGTCGGCCGGCGTCGGGAAATCGCCGCCGAACGTCGTCTCCGGATACGCGTGGAACAGCGGGAAATAGTACTGGCCGTCGTAACGCACGACGAGCGGCTTGTCGTTCGACCACAGCGGCGCCGCCACGCTCGCGGCGAACGCGACGAAGAAGATCACGAAGCTCCAGTAGCCGAGGCGCTGCTGCCTGAAGCGCTGCCATACGCGGCGCGCGGGCGACGGCGACACGCGGGCGCGCGCCGCGTCGATGCGGGATGACACGACGGCCCGGTTCATCGCGCACCTCGCCCGGTGACGCCGGGCATGCAGACGGACGGTTTCATGTCAGCGCTCCAGGGTATCGAATTGAATGCGCGGATCGACCCACACATAGCAGAGATCGGAGATCAGCTTGGTCGCGAGCCCGATCAGCGTGAACAGGTACAGCGTGCCGAGCACGACCGGATAGTCGCGCCGCACGACCGATTCGTACGACAGCAGCCCGAGGCCGTCGAGCGAGAACAGCGTCTCGATCAGCAGGCTGCCGGTGAAGAACGCGCCGATGAACGCGGCCGGAAAGCCGACGATCAGCGGCAGCATCGCGTTGCGGAACACGTGCTTCCACAGCACGTTGCGCTCGGAGAGCCCCTTCGCACGCGCGGTCAGCACGTATTGCCGGCGGATCTGGTCGAGGAACGCATTCTTCGTGAGCATCGTGACGACCGCGAAGCTGCCGACGACCGACGCGGTGATCGGCAGCGCGATGTGCCACAGGTAGTCGAGCACCTTGCCGACGAGCGACAGCTGCGCGAAGTTGTCCGACGTGAGCCCGCGCAGCGGGAACAGCTGCCAGAACGAGCCGCCGCCGAACAGCACGAGCAGCAGCACGCCGAGCACGAAGCCCGGAATCGCATAGCCGACGAGCACGACGAGGCTCGTCGCGACGTCGAACGGCGAACCGTTGCGCACCGCCTTCGCGATGCCGAGCGGCACCGATATCAGGTACGTGAGGAAGAACGTCCACAGCCCGATGCTGATCGACACGGGCAGCTTCTGCACGACCAGCGACCACACGCTCTGGTGGCGGAAATAGCTGTCGCCGAGATCGAAGCGCGCGAAGCGCTTGAGCATCAGCCAGTAGCGTTCGAGCGGCGGTTTGTCGAAGCCGTACAGCGCCTTGAGCTGCGCGAGCTGCTGCGCGTCGACGCCGGTGTGCGCGCGCATCCCGAACGGCACCGCGCCCTGCTCCGTCGCGCCCTTGCGCAATTCCTGCACGGCCTGTTCGACGGGGCCGCCCGGCACGAACTGGATCACCGCGAACGTGAGGGTCAGCACGCCGATGAGCGTCGGGATCATCAGCAGCAGGCGTTTGAGGATATAGCTCCACATAGGGCGTCGACTCGCGATCGGTAGGCGGGGTTGGACGTCAGGGCGGCGTGGGTCAGTGGTCGGGCTTCGCCCACCAGGTCGACACGACCCAGCCCTCGGCCGAATAGTACAGCGGCAGCGTCTGCGGATAGGCAAGCGTGCGCTTGTACGCGACCCGGTGCGTCGTGCTGTACCACTGCGGGACCGCGTAGTAGCCGTGCATCAGCACGCGGTCGAGCGCGTGCGTCGCGTCGAGCAGGTCTTCGCGCGTCTGCGCGGTACCGAGCGCGTGCAGCAGCGCGTCGACGGCCGGCGACTTCAGCCCGATGAAGTTGTCGGAGCCCGGCTCGTCGGCGAACTTGCTCGCGTAACGCGAGTATTGCTCGGCGCCCGGCACCTGCACGCCCGGCAAGCGGATCGTCGTCATGTCGTAGTCGAACGCGTCGAGGCGCTTTTGCAGCAGCGCGTAATCGGCCGTCCGAAAACGTGCGTCGATACCGAGCTTCGCCAGGTTGCGCTGGTACGCCGCCACGATCCCTTCCATCGCCGCGCCGGAATCGTCGAGGATCTCGAACGTGAACGGCTCGCCTTTCGCGTTGCGCAGCGCGCCGTCGCGATAGGTCCAGCCGGCCTGCGCGAGCAGCGCGCGCGCCTTCAGCAGGTTCGCGCGCAACGAGCCCGGCGGATTCGTGTTCGGCTGCGTGACCATCGGACCGAACACGGCCGGGTCGAGCTGCGCGCGCAGCGGCTCCAGCAGCTTCAGCTCGCCCGGGCCGGGCGTGCCGGTCGCCTGCAGGTCGGTGTCGGCGAAGTAGCTGTTCATACGCGTGTAGCCGCTGTAGAACAGCTGGCGGTTCAGCCATTCGAAGTCGAACGCGAGATCGAGCGCCTGGCGCACGCGCACGTCGCGAAACAGCGGCCGGCGCAGGTTCATGAAGAAGCCCTGCATGCCGGCGCCGTTGTGCTGGCGGAATTCACGCTTGATGAGCTCGCCGTTGTCGAAACGCTTGCCGACGTCGCGGCGCGTCCAGTTGCGCGCGATGTACTCGACGAGCACGTCGTATTCGCCGGCCTTGAACGCCTCGAGCCGCGCGACGCCGTCGCCGTACAGCTTGTAGACGATCCGCTCGAAGTTGTTGGTGCCCACCCGCACCGGCAGGTCGGCGCCCCAGTACGCCGGGTTGCGCCGGTAAGTGATCGTCCGGCCGTTGTCGTAATGGTCGATCAGGTACGGGCCGCTGCCGATCGGCTGCTCGAACGCGAGCTGGTCGAACGGGATGCGCGAGCCGTCCGCGCGCAACCCCCACTTGCGAGAAAACACCGGCACGCCGCCGGCGATCAGCGGCAATTCGCGGTTCGTGCTGCGGAACTCGAAGCGCACGGTGGCCGGATCGACGACCACGGCCTTCACGATCTCCGCGAAATAGGCGCCGAACTGCGGCGCGGCCTGCTTGCTCTTCAGCGTGTCGAACGAGAACTTGACGTCGTCGGCGGTGACGCGCTCGCCGTTCGAGAAGCGCGCGCGCGGATTCAGGTGGAACGTGACCGACCGGCGGTCCGGTGCGATGTCGATGTCGTCGGCGAGCAGGCCGTACGCGGAGGCCGGCTCGTCCGAGCTGCCGGTCGCGAGGCTCTCGAACAGCATGTCGAGGCCCGGCGCGGAATTGCCGCGCATCGTGAACGGGTTGAACTTGTCGAACGACGTCAGCCGGTTCGGGTTCGCGAGCACCAGCGTGCCGCCCTTCGGCGCATCGGGGTTGACGTAGTCGAAATGCCTGAAGCCCGGCGGATACTTCGGCTCGCCGTACTGCGCAATGGCGTAGACCGCGTGCGCAGCGGTCGCGGCCAGCACCGCTTGCAGCACGAACACCACGGCCGTGCGGCCGGCCATTCGTATCGCACGGCGGACGCGCGCGGCGGCGGCCCGGGGCGAACCCTTCGTCATAGAGGCCCTGTCGGTCGAATGAGGGTAGTAACGAGGGACGATTCTACCCATTCAGGCCGGCGAGCCAAAAGAAAACCGCCACGCGGGCGGTTTCTTCACGAGCGGATCGGGGGCGCGCATCAGGCGGGCGCGCCCTGCCGATCAGTGCCAGCCGTTGTGGCGGCCGTTGTCCCAGTGGCCGCGATCGCCACGATCGCCCCAGCCGCGGCCATGACGGCGGTACCACTCGTCACGGCCCCAGTAGCGACGGCCGTCCCAGTAGCGGTCGCCGTGCCAGCCGATCACGATGGTCGGCCCCGGTGCGTATACCGGGGCGGGCGCGTAGACCGGCGCAGGCTGATAGACGACCGGCGGCGGAGGCGGCGGCGCATACACGGGTGCGGGCGCGACGTAGACCGGCGCCGGAACGCCGAGATTGATCCCGACATTGACTCCCGCCATTGCTGCGCCCGACACGAGCAACGCCGTCATACCGGTCAAGAGCGAGGCAACACGCAAGGTCTTCATGGATTCCTCTTCTGGTTGTTTCATGTGTGATTCGACTATAACGGCAAGCGCCGTCTCCGCATATTTCCACTTTGTAAGAACTGATGCGCGGCATCGCAACGGGAAGCTCGCGCTAACGTCTTGTAACAATCGGCGCCCGTCCGGCCCCTCACGCACCATTCCTAAAACATCTTTCATCCTGCCCCGCGCCCCGCGTTAAGCAGCGCCACGCACACTGCGCGAGCCGAACCGGGCTCCCGCCGCGCTTCGGCACTTCGCTGACAGGCCGGCGCCCCGCGCCGGCGGAGACCTCGCCGATGCTGAAACTCGTCCGACTCGCGCTCGCGCGCCCCTACACGTTCATCGTCCTCGCGCTGCTGATCCTGATCGCGGGGCCGCTCGCGGCGCTGCGCACGCCGACCGACATCTTCCCCGACATCCGGATTCCGGTCATCAGCGTGGTGTGGAACTACGCGGGCCTGCAGCCGGCCGACATGGCCGGACGCATCGTCACCTACTACGAGCGCACGCTCGGCACGACGGTCAACGACGTCGCGCACATCGAGTCGCAATCGTTCCGCAGCTTCGGGATCGTCAAGATCTTCTTCCAGCCGGGCGTCGACATCCGCACCGCGACCGCGCAGGTCACGTCGATCTCGCAGACCGTGCTCAAGCAGATGCCGCCGGGCACCACGCCGCCGCAGATCCTCAACTACAACGCATCGACCGTGCCCGTGCTGCAGCTGGCGCTGACGAGCGACACGCTGAACGAACAGCAGCTCGGCGACTACGCGACCAACGTGATCCGGCCTCAGTTGCTGTCCGTCGCGGGTGTCGCGATTCCGTCGCCGTACGGCGGCAAGGTGCGCCAGGTGCAGATCGATCTCGATCCGCAGGCGCTGCAGGCCAAGGGGCTGTCCGCGCAGGATGTCGCGACCGCGCTGGCGCAGCAGAACCAGATCATCCCGGCCGGCACGCAGAAGATCGGCGGCTTCGAGTACAACATCCGGCTCAACGACAGCCCGCTGACCATCGACCAGCTCAATGCGCTGCCGATCCGAAGCGTGAACGGCGCGGTGATCTTCATGCGCGACGTCGCGCACGTCCGCGACGGCTATCCGCCGCAGGGCAACATCGTGCGCGTCGACGGCCGGCGCGCGGTGCTGATGAGCGTGCTGAAAAGCGGTTCGGCGTCGACGCTCGACATCATCTCGGGCGTCAAGGCGCAGTTGCCGCGCATCGAGGCGACCCTGCCGCCGTCGCTCAGGCTCGTCGTGATGGGCGACCAGTCCGTGTTCGTCAAGGGCGCCGTCAGCGGCGTGGCGCGCGAAGGCCTGATCGCCGCCGCGCTCACGTCCGCGATGATCCTGCTGTTTCTCGGCAGCTGGCGCTCGACGCTGATCATCGCCGCGTCCATTCCGCTCGCCGTGCTGGCCGCGATCGCGGCGCTCGCGGCCGCGGGCGAGACGCTCAACGTGATGACGCTCGGCGGGCTCGCGCTCGCGGTCGGCATACTCGTCGACGATGCCACGGTCACGATCGAGAACGTGAACTGGCACCTCGAACAGGGCAAGGCGGTGCGCGATGCGATCCTCGACGGCGCGTCGCAGATCGTCGCGCCGGCCTTCGTGTCGCTGCTGTGCATCTGCATCGTGTTCGTGCCGATGCTGCTGCTCGATGGCGTGGCCCGCTTCCTGTTCGTGCCGATGGCCGAAGCCGTGATCTTCGCGATGATCGCGTCGTTCGTGCTGTCGCGCACGTTCGTGCCGATGATGGCCCGTTACCTGTTGAAACCGCATGCCGCGCATCCTGCGGCCGCACTCGCGCCGCACGGCGCGCCCTTCCCGCCGCCACGCGCGCGCAATCCGCTCGTCGCGTTCCAGCAGGGGTTCGAGCGCCGCTTCGCCGCACTGCGCGCCGGCTACCGCGTCGTGCTCGGCCTCGCACTCGTCCACCGCGCACGTTTCGTCGCGCTGTTCCTCGCGGCGGTGGCCGTGTCGTTCGTGCTGGTGCCCTGGCTCGGCCGCAATTTCTTCCCGTCGGTCGACGCGGGCGAAATCGCGATTCACGTGCGCGCACCGATCGGCACGCGCATCGAGGAGACGGCCGCGCTGTTCGACCACGTCGAGCAGACGGTGCGCGGCGTCGTGCCGCCCCACGCGATCGCGAGCATCGTCGACAACATGGGGCTGCCGAACAGCGGGATCAACCTCACGTACAGCAACAGCGGCACGATCGGCCCGCAGGACGGCGATATCCTCGTGTCGCTCACGGGCGACCACGCGCCGACCGCCGACTACGTCAAGCAGTTGCGTACGCGGCTGCCGCGCGCGTTTCCGGGCGTGACGTTCTCGTTCCTGCCCGCCGACATCGTGAGCCAGATCCTCAACTTCGGCGCGCCCGCGCCGATCGACGTGCAGGTAACCGGCCCCGATCGCGCCGCCAACCGCGCCTATGCGACCGAGCTGTTGCGGCGCATCCGCAGCGTGCCGGGGGTGGCCGACGCCCGCGTGCAGCAGGCGTCGACCTATCCGCAGTTCACCGTATCGGTCGACCGTACGCGGGCCGCGCAACTCGGCATCACCGAGCAGGATGTCACCAATGCCGTGGTCGCCAGCCTGTCCGGCACGAGCCAGGTATCGCCGACCTACTGGCTCGATCCGCACAACGGCGTGTCATATCCGATCGTCGCGCAGACGCCCCAATACCGGATGACGTCGCTGTCGGACCTGCGCGCGCTGCCCGTCACGGGCCGCTCGGGCGCGCCGCAACTGCTCGGCGGCCTCGCGACGATCGTGCGCGGACAGACCGACGCAGTGGTGTCGCACTACGACATCGCCCCGCTGTACGACATCTTCGCGACGACGCAGGATCGCGATCTCGGCGCGGTCAGCGCCGACATCGAACGCGTGCTGCGCGCGAGCGCGCCTGGCTTGCCCAAGGGATCGCGCGTGACCGTGCGCGGCCAGGTACAGACGATGAACGGCGCGTTCGGCGGGCTGCTCGCGGGCCTCGCCGGCGCGGTCCTGCTGATCTACCTGCTGATCGTCGTCAACTTCCATTCGTGGCGCGACGCATTCGTGATCGTGAGCGGCCTGCCCGCGGCACTCGCCGGCATCGTCTGGATGCTGTTCGTCACGCGCACGCCGCTGTCGGTGCCGGCCTTGACGGGCGCGATCCTGTGCATGGGGGTCGCGACCGCGAACAGCATCCTCGTCGTGACTTTCGCGCGCGAACGGCTCGCGCACACCGCCGATGCGGCCGTCGCCGCGCTCGAGGCCGGCTTCACGCGCTTTCGGCCCGTGATGATGACCGCGCTCGCGATGATCATCGGCATGGCGCCGATGGCCCTCGGTCTCGGCGACGGCGGCGAGCAGAACGCGCCGCTCGGCCGTGCGGTCATCGGCGGCCTGCTGTGCGCGACCGTCGCGACGCTCGTGTTCGTGCCCGTCGTGTTCAGCCTCGTCCACCGGCGCGATCGCGCGCCCCGTTCCGAATCCCTGCCCCTCACTCCGGGAGAACAGCATGTCCACTGAATTCGACGTCCGCCCCCCTGGCACGCCGCGCTATCTGAAACCGCTCGCGATCGCGGGGGCCATCGCCGCGCTCGCCGTCGCGGCGGCCGGCCTCGTCGCCCGCATGCACGATGCGCACGCGGTCGCCGCCTGGACCGTGCAACAGGTCATCCCGACCGTCGCGACGGTTGCGCCGCAGCCGGCCGCGGCCGACGCGCTGGTGCTGCCCGGCCGGCTCGACGCGTACGTCGACGCGCCGATCTACGCGCGCGTGCCCGGCTACCTGCACGCGTGGTACGCCGACATCGGCGCGCATGTGAAAGCCGGCCAGTTGCTGGCGTCGATCGACACGCCCGATCTCGACCAGCAGTTGCAGCAGGCACGCGCCGACCTGCAGAGCGCGACCGCGAACGAACGGCTTGCGGCCGTCACGGCTGCCCGCTGGGCCGAGATGCTCGCGCAGGATTCCGTCTCGCAGCAGGAGGCCGACGAGAAACGCAGCGACCTCGACGCGAAACGCGCGGCCGTCGCGGCGAGCACCGCCAATGTACGGCGGCTGGAAGCGCTCGAATCGTTCAAGCGGCTCACCGCACCGTTCGACGGCATCGTGACGGCCCGCAAGACCGATGTCGGCGCACTGATCGACGCCGGCAGCGGCAACGGCGCCGAACTCTTCACCGTCTCGGACGCGCGGCGGCTGCGGCTGTACGTCCACGTTCCGCAAGACGACGCGGCCGCGATCCGCGCCGGCATGCGTGTCGCGCTGACCGTGCCCGAGCGGCCCGGCATGACGTTCGACGCCACGCTCGCCGATTCCGCCCAATCGATCGATCCGGCTTCCGGCACGCTGCTCGCGCAGTTCTCGATCGCCAACCCGGCAGGCATGCTGTTCCCGGGCGAGTACGCGCAGGTCCGGATCGCGATGCCCGGCGCCGCGCATGCGCTGTCGATTCCGGCAAGCACGCTGATCTTCCGCCACGACGGATTGCAAGTCGCCGTGCTCGATCCAACCGGGCATGCGCGGCTGCGCAACGTATCGATCGCGACCGATCTCGGCACGCGCGTCGAGATCGCATCGGGGCTCGCGGCCGCCGACCGCGTGATCGACAATCCACCCGATTCGCTCGCGGATGGCGACCCTGTGCGTATCGCCGGCCCCTCGGCGACGGAGCGTGCGCATGGCTGACCGTCTGCTCGCTGTGTGGCTGGGCAGCATCGCGCTGCTCGCCGGCTGCTCGCTGGCGCCGGCCTATCGCGCGCCGGCCGTTCCGGTACCGACCGCGTTTCGCGAAACGGGCGCGTGGGTCGATGCCGTGCCAGCCGATCGCCTGCCGCGTGACGGCTGGTGGCGCGTGTTCGGCGACGCGACACTCGACCGGCTCGAACCGCTCGTCGCGCGCGCGAATCCCGACCTGGCCGCCGCCGTCGCGCGGCACGATGAAGCCGCAGCGCTGTTCGACGAGGCGCATGCGGCGTTGCTGCCGACCGTGGGGATCGATGCCGAGACCGACCGCGACCGTCAGTCCGCGCGCCGGCCGCTGCGTGGCAGCGGTCAGCCGGATACCTATGAGTCGAACACGCTCGAAGCGGGGTTCGGCTACGACGTCGATCTGTGGGGCAAGGTCCGCAACGCGGTCGCGGCCGGCCGTGACGACGCGCAGGCGGCCGACGACGATCTCGCGTCGGTCCGGCTCAGCCTGCAGGCCGGCGTCGCCAGCACCTACTTCGACCTTGCGGGGCTCGACCGTGAAGCGGACACGCTCGCGCAGACGATCGACACATACCGCCGTGCGTGGCAACTGACGGTCAGCCGCCATCGCGGCGGCCTCGCCTCGGGACTCGACGTCTCGCGCGCGCAAACGCAACTCGCGCTCGCCCGGGCACGTGCGTCCGACATCGCCGCGCGTCGCGCGCTCGACGAGCATGCGATCGCGGCACTCGTCGGGGAATCCGCGTCGACGTTCTCGCTGCCGCCCGTTGCTGCGCTGCCGGGCGTGCCGTCGATTCCGACGGGACTCGCGTCGACCCTGCTCGAACGCAGGCCTGACGTCGCCGCCGCCGAACGCCGCGTCGCGGCCGCGAACGCGCGGATCGGCGTCGCACGCGCCGCGTACTTTCCCGACCTGTCGCTCGGCCTCGACGCCGGGTTCCAGAGCGATACGTTTTCGCCCTGGCTCGCCGCGCCCAACGAGATCTGGTCGATCGGGCCGCGTCTCGCGATGACGCTGTTCGACGGGGGCCGGCGTGCCGCCGGCGTACGCAATGCGCGCGCGCAGTTCGACGAACAGGGCGCGCGCTACCGCGCGGTCGTGCTGCAGGCGTTCCGCGACGTCGAGGACGATCTTGCCCAGTTGCACCGCCTCGGCGACGAATCGGACCAGGACGACACGGCGCTCGTCGCGGCGCGGCATTCGCTTGCGCTGGCGATGTCGCGCTATCGCGACGGCGCGGTCAGCTATCTCGACGTGGTCACCGCGCAGACGACCGAACTCGATACGCAGATCGCGGCGCTCGATGTCGACGCCCGACGCCTGCAGGCATCCGTCGGACTCGTGCGTGCGCTCGGCGGCGGCTGGCACGACGCGCGTTCATGAACGTTTCTTCATCGGCGCGCCCGGTGCCCGCACGGGCGCACCCGATAACGTGTTTCAGGCCGGTATCGCATCCGCGACACCGGTCTCCGACCTTCGACAAGGATCACGCCATGAGGACTTTAATGTTCGCCACCCTGCTCTCCGCCCTGTGTGTCGCGCTGCCCGGCCGGGCCAGCGCAACGCAGCCCGACGCCGCGACTGCACCGCGGGCGTTCGCCGCGACCGCGTCCGCACCGTCGTCGTCGCAACCGGCATGGAACGCACGGCCGGCCACGCCGCTGACACGCGCGCAGGTGTATCGCCAACTCGTCCGTGCCGAACGCGACGGCCAGCTCGCGCAGCTCAACCGCGAACTCTATTCGCACTGACCGCACGCAATCGAGCCTGCCGCGCGACGCGCGGCATGCGCACCCTCCACCAGCCCGGCGCGATCCCGCATCGTCATCCGCCCGCGTCGAACCTGAACCCGAATCGCGCGACCGTTTCGATGCGCGCGGAAAACGCGTGTGCGGCCAGCTTGCGCCGCAATCGCACGACCAGCGCATTGACCGTCTCGGGTTCGACGTCGGCATCGCCCCATGCATAACGCAGCACGGCGTCGCGTCCGACCGGTCGCCCCGCTTCCCGCAGCAGGCATTCGACGAGACGGAATTCCCGCGTGCTGAGCGCCAGCCTGCGGCCATGCTCCTCGAGTGCGCGCGTGGCCGTGTCGAGCCGGACCGGCTCGCGCATCCCGATTACGCCAGTTCGGCGCCACAACGCGCGCAACCGCTCGTGCAGCTCCACGAATGAACAGGGATGGGCAAGACACACATCGCAGCCGGCCAGCAACATCTGCGCGCGCTGCGCAGG
Source organism: Burkholderia sp. HI2714 (assembly GCF_002223085.1). Taxonomy (NCBI): domain Bacteria; kingdom Pseudomonadati; phylum Pseudomonadota; class Betaproteobacteria; order Burkholderiales; family Burkholderiaceae; genus Burkholderia; species Burkholderia sp. HI2714. The sequence continues at coordinate 304,949 of NZ_NKFM01000021.1, forward strand.
TGTCGTGCCGGCGACGATCGCGGCAAGCGTCGCGCCGCCGGCCGATGCGGCGAGTCGCGGCAATGCCTCGAGCATCATCGGGGCGGCGGCCGTGTCGGGCGCAACGATCACGATGGCATCGAACCGGTCCTGCTCAGCCACGAAGCAGCCGTCGCGCCATTCGTCGACGCGCTCGACGCCATGCGTGCTCTCGCGAAATGCCTTGTCGAGCCGCGCGGCCTCCGGGTTCGGCGGAGAAATCAGCAGGATGCGCATCGTTCGTACCCCGACGCCGTCATGCGAGCGAGCGCGGCCAGCATTCGACCGTGATCGCCGTACCGGCCAGCGGTGCATCGCCGATCCGCAGCGCAAAGCCGTGCACGCGCATCACCGCCGAGACGATGCTCAGCCCGAGCCCCGAGCCGCTCACATGGCGCGTGCGCTCGCCCCGATAGAAACGCTCGAGCACCGCGTCGCGTTCACCGGGCGGGATGCCGGGCCCGGTGTCCTCGATTCGCACGAGTGGCCCGCTCGGCGTCGAATGGAGCGCGACGCGCACGCGGCCGCCCGGCGGCGTGAACTTGATCGCGTTGTCCGCGAGATTGCTGAATGCCTCGAACAGCAACGCGCGATCGCCGTGAATGCGGTCGACCGATGTCGCGGCGAGTTCGAACGACACGTCGACGGCTTCGGCCAGCGGTTCATAAAGATCGCAAACGTCGCGCAGCAACGCCGCGACGTCGACCGCGGCAAAGCCGCCACGCCGGCTCAGCGTGCCGATCTCGGAGATCCGCAGCATCGCGCGAAAGCGCTCGAGCAAGCGGTCGGTCTCGTCGCGCGCCGACGCGAGCAATGCCGACGACGCAGGGTCGTCCGCGCAAAACGGCTGCTCCGCGAGCCGCGCCAGCATCGTATGCACGCGTGCGAGCGGCGTGCGCAGATCGTGCGCAATACCGTCGCAGGTATGACGTACCTCGCCCATCAGCCGCTCGACTTCGTCGAGCATGTGGTTCACGAGATGCGCGAGCAGGTCGAGTTCGTCATAACGTCCGACCGGCAGCCGCTTGCCGAGATCGCCCTCGGCGATCTGCCGCGTGACGCGCCGGATCGCGGCGACGCGGCGCATCTGCCGCATGCCGAGCATGCTGCCGCCCGCGATGCCCGCGATCAGGATCATCACGCCGCCGATCACGAGCCCGCGGATCGCGACATCGCGGATCTGGATGAAATGCGACAGGTCGCGTGCCACCACCAATGTCATCCCGTTGTCCCGGCGTACCGCCATCGCGCGCGTGATCGGCGCGGGCTGGCCGTCGAGCGGCGCAAGCGTGCGGTTCAGCGTGCGTCCGTGGCGATCCGTGCGCAGCGCGGGCGGCGTCGCGATGTCGCCGGCCACGCGGCGCCCGTTCGTGTCGAACAGCCCGTAGAAACTGGTATGCATGTGCTCGTGCTCGAGCCGCCGGTGGATCGCGAGCGGCAGCTCGGCATCGGGAATCGAATCGAAATAGATCAGTTGCCACGCGAGCACCTCGTCGGTGTCGCGCGCCATCGTGTGCGTCGCGGCCATGCTGATCACGCCCGCGAGCACGAGCAGCGAAACCGAGAAGATCGCCGCATACGCGCACAGCCACCGGAACGTCGTCGTGTGCCAGCGGCGCGTGAAGTTCGCCGCGCGAGCCGCATCCATCCGCGCCTCCGTCATGCGAGCATGTAGCCCGAGCCGCGTACCGTCTGGATCATCGGGGTCGCGCCGGGCGGATCGATCTTCTTGCGCAACCGGCCCATGTGGACGTCGATCAGGTTGGTGCCGGGATCGAAGTGATAGCCCCACACGGTCTCGAACAGCATCGTGCGCGTGATCGTCTGCCCCGCATTGCGCATCATGAATTCGAGCACGCGGAACTCGGTCGGCAGCAGCGGAATCTCGTCGGCCCCACGACGCGCGCAGCGCGAAATGAGGTCGAGTTCGAGCGGGCCGACCTTCAACAGCGTCTGCTGCGGCACGCCCGACGCCTGCCGGCGACGCAGCAGCACCTCGATGCGGGCGCTCAGCTCGCCGGAATCGAACGGCTTCGTGAGGTAATCGTCGCCGCCCGCGCGCAGCCCGCGGATGCGCTCGTCGACATCCCCGAGCGCGCTCAGCATCAGCACCGGTGTATCGATGCCGACCGTGCGCATCGCGGTCAGGATCGCGAGGCCGTCCGCGCCCGGCAGCATCCGGTCGAGCGTGATCGCGTCGTACGATGCGCTCATCGCGCGCAGCATGCCTTCGCGGCCGTTGTCGATCCAGTCGACCTCGAACCCGCGCGCGGTCAGTTCGCCGACGATTTCGTTCGCGGTCACCGCATCATCCTCGACCGTCAGTACTCGCATGGTTGCCCTCGCAATGAACATCATGACGGGCGCACGCGAGGCGCCCGCGACTATCGTAGACGCCCCGATCGCCGTTCGGCGTTACATGAAAAATGCTTCATCCGGTGCCGTGGCGCACGCGTGAAACATGTTTCATCCGTGCGTCGCCCGCCCCGTCGTGCGCGCCGCCTACGCTGGCGTCATGCGGCATCGGGCCGCGCAACCAGGAGCTACCGGATGAAACTGTCGACTACCGTCGCCTGCATGCTGCTCGCATGCGCCAGCACCGCCGCGTTCGCGGCACCGCACCTGACGCCGCAGGAATGCAACGCGTATCCGTTCGTCCACACCGGCCACGGCGTCACGCATGCGGACCTCGTGCGCGAGCTGACCGAACTCGAACAGGTCGGCTACGAGCCAGCGCATGCGAGCCCGTATTACCCCGACGATCTCGATGGTGCGAAAGATCGGCTCGCCGCCGAGTACCGCGCCGACTGCACGCATGCGCTGACGGCGGATGCGGGCGCACGGCACTGATTTCACTGCCCGGCACAACACGGTCGGGAAAAACAAAAGGCGGCACTCGCGTGCCGCCTTTTGTTCGTGAACGCGCAAGGATATCGATCGCTGCGCTTTGCTGCCGCTCAGCGCGACATCATGTTCATGCTGACGTTGTGCATCACCCACAGCGTGCCGACGATCAGGATCGCCGCGGTCAGCACCGTGTAGCTGAACGCCATCACGTTCCAGCGCTGGCCCGACGAGCCGTTCATGTGCAGGAAGTACACGAGGTGCACGACGATCTGCACGAACGCGAGCACGGCCAGCGCGACCAGCGACGCGTGCGGCGACAGCACGCCGCCCATCACGAGGCCGAACGACGCGGCCGTGAGCAGCACCGACAGGATGAAACCGGCGACGTAGCCGCCGACACTGCCGTGCCCTTCTTCGAGTTGAGACGAATGCGAATGGGCCATTTAGATCACGCTCGCGAGATAGACAAAGGAAAACACGCAGATCCACACGATGTCGAGGAAGTGCCAGAAGAGGCTCAGGCACGTCAGGCGTCGCAGGTCGCGATCGGTCAGGTCGCCGCCGCGGAACACGATCTGCCCGGCGAGCACGATCATCCACAGCAGGCCGGCCGTCACGTGCAGCCCGTGCGTGCCGACCAGCGTGAAGAACGCCGACAGGAACGCGCTGCGCTGCGGGCCTGCGCCCTCCGCGATCAGGTGCGAGAACTCGCGCAGCTCCATCACGAGAAACGCCGCGCCGAGCACGAACGTCACCGCGAGCCACGCGAGCAGCGCGCCGCGCCGCTGCTTGTACGCAGCGAGCATCGCGAAACCGTACGTGATGCTCGACAGCAGCAGCGCGCCCGTTTCCACCGCGACGCCCGGGATATCGAACAGGTCTTTCGCGGTCGGGCCGCCCGCATACTGCTGGCCGAGCACCGCGAACGTCGCGAACAGCGCCGCGAAGATCACGCAGTCGGTCATCAGGTACAGCCAGAACCCGAACACCGAATGCGACGGCGGATGGTCGTCGTGCTCGAGCAGGGTTGCGCTCAAGGTTTTCTGCAACATCAGTTGGCCTCCAGTTCCACGTCGTCAACGCGCGCAGCCACGCGCTTCGTCGGCTGCTTGTCTTCGATCTTCCGCACCGTCGACGCGGGGATGTAATAGCCGTCGTTGTCACGCGAGCTGTAGATCACGAGCGTCGCGACGATCCCGACGAGCCCGCCGATCGCCATCCACCAGATGTGCCACACCAGCGCAAAGCCGAGCACCAGGCTGAAGATCGCGACGACGAGGCCCGCGCAGGTATTCGACGGCATGTGGATGTCGCGAATCGCTGCCGGGTTCGGCCGGCCTTCGCCGTGTGCCTTCATGTCCGCGTACGCGTCGAGCGTGCGCACGTGCGGGATCACCGCGAAGTTGTAGTCGGCCGGCGGCGACGAGGTCGCCCACTCCAGCGTGCGGCCACCCCACGGATCGCCCGTCGTGTCGCGATACTCGGGCAGGTTGCGGTTGCGGATGCTGACCACCAGTTGCAGCAGCTGGCATGCAATGCCGATCGCGATCAGCACGGCGCCGAATGCGGCGACCAGCAGCCACGGATGCCAGGCCGGGTTGTCGTAATGGTTGATCCGGCGCGTCATGCCCATGAAGCCGAGCACGTAGAGCGGCACGAACGCAACGTAGAAACCGATCTGCCAGAACCAGAACGCCGCCTTGCCGAGCTTCTCGTTCAGCTTGAAGCCGAACGCCTTCGGGAACCAGTAGTTGAAGCCCGCGAGATAGCCGAACAGCACGCCGCCGATGATCACGTTGTGGAAGTGCGCGATCAGGAACAGGCTGTTGTGCAGCACGAAGTCCGCGCCGGGGATCGCCATCATCACGCCGGTCATGCCGCCGAGCGTGAACGTGACCATGAAGCCGATCGTCCACAGCACGGGCGTCGTGAATTCGATCCGGCCGCGATACATCGTGAACAGCCAGTTGAACACCTTCACGCCGGTCGGGATCGCAATGATCATCGTCATGATGCCGAAGAACGCGTTCACGTTCGCACCCGAGCCCATCGTGAAGAAGTGGTGCAGCCACACGAGGAACGACAGCACCATGATCGCGCAGGTCGCGTACACCATCGTCTTGTAGCCGAACAGCGGCTTCTTCGCGAACGTCGAGATGACTTCCGAGAAAATGCCGAACGCCGGCAGGATCAGGATGTACACCTCGGGGTGACCCCATGCCCAGATCAGGTTCAGGTACAGCATCGCGTTGCCGCCGGCTTCGTTCGTGAAGAAGTGCATGCCGAGGTAACGGTCGAGGCCGAGCAGCGCGAGCGTCGCGGTCAGGATCGGGAACGACGCCATGATCAGCACGTTCGTGCAGAGCGCGGTCCACGTGAACACGGGCATCTTCATCAGCGTCATGCCCGGCGCGCGCATCTTGATGATCGTCACGAAGAAGTTCACGCCGGTCAGCAGCGTGCCGACGCCCGAGATCTGCAGCGCCCACAGGTAGTAGTCGACCCCTACCCCCGGACTGAACTGCAGCTCCGACAGCGGCGGATACGCGAGCCAGCCCGTCTGGGCGAACTCGCCGATCACGAGCGAGATGTTGATCAGGATCGCGCTGACGGCCGTCATCCAGAACGAGAGCGAGTTGATGAACGGGAACGCGACGTCGCGCGCGCCGATCTGCAGCGGCACGATCAGGTTCATCAGGCCGACCATGAACACCATCGCCATGAAGAAGATCATGATCACGCCGTGTGCCGTGAAGACCTGGTCATAGTGGTGCGGCGGCAGGTAGCCGGGCCCGTTGTACGAGAGCGCGAGCTGCATGCGCATCATGATCGCGTCCGCGAAGCCGCGCAGCAGCATGATCAGCGCGACGATGATGTACATCACGCCGAGTTTCTTGTGGTCGACCGTGGTCAGCCATTGCGTCCACAGCCATTTCCACCGGCCGGTGATCGTCAGCGCGGCGAGAATGCCCAGCACGACCAGCCCCATGAAGGCACCGGCCCCCATGATTATGGGCTGATCGAACGGGATCGCCGAGAGTGTGAGTTTGCCGAACATGCGTTACCCCTTCGTGCCGCAGGCGGCGTCCTTCAGGTCGAGGACGTGGCCATCGTTGTATTTCGCGATGATGTTGTGGAAGAGCCGCGGATCGACCGACGAGAAGTAGCGCACGGGCGCCTTCTCGCTCGGCTGCGCGACGGTGCCGTACACGGTCGCGTCGAGCCGGTCCGGCGACGCCTTCACCTTCTGCACCCATGCATCGAACTGTTCGCGCGGCTCGGCGAGCGTGCGGAACTTCATGTCGGAGAAGCCGCGGCCGCTGAAGTTGGCGGACGTGCCCGCATAGTTGCCGGGCTCGTCGGCGATCAGGTGCAGGCGCGTCTGCATGCCGGCCATCGCGTAGACCTGGCCGCCGAGCTGCGGGATGAAGAACGAGTTCATCACCGAATCCGACGTGATGCGGAAGTTCACCGGCGTGCCGACGGGAATCGCGAGCTGGTTCACCGACGCGATGCCGAGTTCCGGATAGATGAACAGCCACTTCCAGTCGAGCGCGACGACCTCGACGTCGATCGGCTTCACCGACGACTCGAGCGGCTTGTACGGGTCGAGCTCGTGTGTGGTCTTCCACGTGAGCACGCCGAGGAACAGGATGATCAGCGTCGGCACCGTCCAGATCACGACCTCGATCGCGGTCGAGTGCGACCAGTTCGGCGCGTAGGTGGCGTTGCGGTTCGACGCGCGGTAACGCCACGCGAACCACAGCGTGAGCAGGATCACCGGCACGACGACGATCAGCATCGCCCAGGTGGACGTCGCGATCAGCGCCTTTTCGGCAGCGCCCACGCTTCCTTTCGGATTTAGTACATCTAAATTACAGCCTGACAGGCTCAAAGCCGCGCCGATCGACATCAGCGCCACTCCGCCTTTTGAAGCTTTTCTTTTCATCACACAGCCCGAGGGTCATTGAATCCGTTTGCGTATGCCCGATGCGCATTCGATTCACGAAAGTGGCCGAATCATACGTCGCGCGAGTGCGATGAAAAACCAGCTAATGCGGAAAATCATCATTGCAGAATCTGCTGTGAGACAGATTGTCGCGGGGCAATTTCACGCAGCCGAAAGCCGGCCCGGCGCTGCCCGCGCCGGACCGCGACCGGATCGATGCGCGTGCAACGACCGCACCGCCGTGCGGTGCACCCCACTCCCGCGACGTGCCGCGATCAGCCGCGCGTCGATGCCATGTACGACGGCTGCGGCTGCGCAGGGCCGTCCCCTGTCGGCAGCTTCGAATGGCTCGCGTCTTCGATCAGCCGTCCGACGGTCGGATCGATCGCGTCGGTGAACGGCTTCGGATCGATGCCGACCGCCAGCACCACGAGTGCGAGCGACGCGAACATCACGATCTCGCGACGGTTCAGGTCGGCGAGCTTCGCGATCCGCTGGCTCGCGACCTTGCCGAACACGACGCGCTTGAGCATCCACAGCGTGTACGACGCGCTGAGGATCAGCGTCAGCGCCGCGATGGCGCCGATCCAGAAGTTGAAGCGGATCGCGCCCATGATGACCATGAACTCGCCGACGAACCCCGACGTGCCCGGCAGGCCGACGTTGGCCATCGCGAACAGCACGGTGAAGGTCGCGAAACGCGGCATCACGCCCGCGACGCCGCCGTAAGCGGCAATCTCGCGCTGCTTCGTGCGATCGACGAGCACGTTCACGCACAACAGCATCGCACCCGCGACGAAGCCGTACGACACGAGCTGGACGATCGCGCCTTCGACGCCGATCCGGTTGAACAGGAACAGCCCGAGCGTGACGATCCCCATGTGCGCGACCGTCGAATACGCGAGCAGCTTGCCGAGATCGGTCTGCGCGAGCGCGATCAGGCTCGCATAGACGATCGCGAACAGCGACAGCGCGATCACGGCCGGCGCGAAGAAGTGGCTCGCATCGGGCGTGACCGGCAGCGCGAAACGCAGGAACCCGTAGCCGCCGAGCTTGAGCATCGCGAGCATCAGCGCGGCGCCGGTCGGGCCGTCGGTGTAGACGTCGCTCAACCACGTGTGGACCGGCCACATCGGCACCTTGACCGCGAAGGCGGCGAAGAAGCCGAGGAACACCAGCAACTGCGGCGCGAAGCCGAGCTGCAGCGTGCGCCATACGGCCATGTCGAACGTATGCGACTGTGCGTACAGGTACAGCATCGCCATCAGCAGCAACAGCGAGCCGGCGAACGAGATGAAGAAGAACTTCACGGCCGCGTACACGCGACGCTCGCGCCCCCACGTGCCGATCAGCAGGTACAGCGGGATCAGTGTCGCCTCGAAGAAGATGAAGAACAGCAGCCCGTCCTGTGCGACGAACACGCCGACCATCAGCCCCGACAGGATCAGGAACGACGCGTAGTACTGCGCGACGCGTACCGTGACCGACTCCCATGACGCCACCACCACCACGAGCGTCGTGAACGCGGTCAGCACGACGAGCCACAGCGACGCGCCGTCGATGCCGACCCGCCATCCGGAATTGAATGCCGCCAGCCAGTTGCGGCTTTCGACGAACTGCATCGCGGCCGAATGCGCATCGAAACCGGCAACCAGCGGCACGACCGCCGCAAGCCCCACCAGCGCGCCGACGAGCGCGATCAGCCGCGTACGGCGTGGATGATGGTCGGAACCGGCGCGCAGCAGGCACGCGCCGAACAGGATCGGAGCCCAGATGGCCAGGCTCAGGAAGGGGAAATCATGCATGTCAACGAGGCCTTGATGAAGTCGCGCACTGCATCGGGGACAGGCGAGACGAAAGGAACGAAATCAAATCGACAGGTAGATTTCGTGAATCGCCAGTGTTGGCAAAATGTAAAGCGGCATCACCGGAAAACTTGACGCCGCTCAAATGCGATCGGGTTAACCAGCATAAGACGATTGATTATTTTCTGCAGCGCAACAGAGCATTGATTTTTAACGCCGCCCTATGTAACTGATTTTTATGCGTAATTTTTTGTATTGCCCGATGACGCCGATCGCGAGAATCGACGCAGTGCCGCATTTTTGACACTGATGGCCTATTTCGAAGGGTCGGAACGCGCTAATTGACGGCCGCTAGAACGATGCGTTTGCGGCTCTCGATTCTTACAATTGACCTTTCATTGTTATTTCATTCGACTTTGCTCGACGCAGGTCGAGGGAATGGTCGCTCCCCCTCGTCTTCATGTTCCCGAGCGTGATCGCTGACGACTCAGGCGGCCCCCGATGCGCATCCTCATCGCGCGCGATGCTGGTCGTGTTGCGCAGGAAATGGGACGATGCGGCTTGCGCGCGTGGCATGGACCGGCGTCGATCACGCCGCTTGCGGCGGACTGTGCCGACTTCGATGCGGGGGGCGTCATGACAATCGCATCGTAGATGCCGTTCGCGACATCCCGCGGCGCGGCACGCGTATCGAATGCGAAGAGAGGGACCGGGCACGAGCGGCAACGCTGCCCTGCTCCATCGCAACACGCTGCACGACGGGCCCGAAAAAGAAAAAGCCCCGCAAGTCCGAGAACTTGCGGGGCTTTGTCACCGCTTTTGGCGGAGACGGAGGGATTCGAACCCTCGATCCAGGTTTTGGCCCAGATGCTCCCTTAGCAGGGGAGTGCCTTCGACCTCTCGGCCACGTCTCCCAAACTTTCGCTCGCACCAGGGAGGCAGTGCGACGAGAACGAAATAATATAGGGTTTCGAACCGCGCGTCAATTTCCGTGATGCATTTTCTTCAATGCATCACGGAAAATTCACGATGCCTGGTCGAGTTCGAATGCCTTGTGCAGCGCGCGGACGGCCAGCTCCATGTATTTCTCGTCGATCAGCACCGAAATCTTGATTTCGGACGTCGAGATCATCTGGATGTTGATGCCCTCTTCCGACAGCGTGCGGAACATCTTGCTCGCGACGCCCACGTGCGAACGCATGCCGACACCGACGACCGACACCTTCGACACCTTCGGGTCGCCCTGCACCTGCTCGGCATTCACGTGGCCCTTCACCTGGTTGGTGAGGATGTCCATCGCCTTCTGGTAGTCGCCACGGCCGACCGTGAACGTGAAGTCGGTCTTGCCCTGGACGCTCTGGTTCTGGATGATCATGTCGACGTCGACGTTCGCATCCGCGACCGGGCCGAGGATCTGATACGCGATGCCCGGCTTGTCGGGCACGCCCATCACAGCAATGCGTGCTTCGTCGCGCTGGAACGCGATGCCGGAAATGACTGCCTTTTCCATGGTCTCGTCTTCTTCAAAAGTAATCAGGGTGCCCGAGCGCATTTCTTCGTCGAGCGCAATCAGCGGATCGGTCAGGCTCGACAGCACACGCGTCTTCACCTGGTATTTGCCGGCGAATTCGACCGAGCGGATCTGCAGAACCTTCGAGCCGAGGCTGGCCATTTCCAGCATTTCCTCGAACGTCACGCGATCGAGGCGTCGCGCCTCTTCGACGACGCGCGGATCGGTCGTGTAGACGCCGTCGACGTCCGTATAAATCAGGCACTCTTCGGCACCCAGCGCAGCCGCGACCGCCACCGCCGACGTATCCGAGCCGCCACGGCCCAGCGTCGTGATGTGACCGTCCGGATCGACGCCCTGGAAGCCCGTGATGATCACGACCTTGCCTGCATTCAGATCGGCCTTCACGCGTTCGTCGTCGATCGAGTGAATGCGCGCTTTCGTGAACGCGCTGTCGGTCTTGATCGGCACTTGCCAGCCGGCGTAGCTCACGGCCTCGACGCCGATTTCCTGCAGCGCGATCGACAGCAGGCCGACGCTGACCTGCTCGCCGGTCGACGCGATCATGTCGAGCTCGCGCGGGCTCGGCTGGCTCGAAATCTCTTTCGCAAGACCGAGCAGACGGTTGGTTTCGCCGGACATCGCCGACGGCACGACCACCATCTGGTGCCCGGCCTGATGCCATTTTGCGACGCGTTTCGCGACGTTCTTGATGCGCTCGACCGAGCCCATCGAAGTGCCGCCGTATTTGTGTACGATGAGTGCCATTGTCGTTCTGAACTGGAGGAGAAACCGCACGGGCGCGCTGGGCAGGCCGCGTAGCCGTTCGGTCACGCGGCTTGTGGCTGTGGACGGACGACGAGGGGGACGGCTGGGACGCAACACGCAAGCGTGACGGATTTTGCCCGGAAGGCCGATCAGGCCGCGCAAACCGGGTACGTCACGCGGAAAACCTGCACAAATCGCTCAAAAATCGAGCCGAGCAAACGACCGAGCGTACCCGATAGAGGCCCGCTTGACAAGCCGCGCGCGGCGTCCAGGGCCGTTCCGGCGCTGTTTACCAAATGGTGAAAATGCGTGTGCCATCGCGCCGCCACGCGGGCCACCGCCGCTATGCGATCAGCAAGTCGGGACGCCACTCGACCCGGCGCCACGCGCCATCACCGGGCGCTCCGCCGCCGGACATGCCGACATCGCGATTCACGCCGAGGCGCGGCACGTAGATCAGCCGGTCGCCGGCGAACAGCAGCGGCACATCGCGCTGCCAGGCGGGCACGCCACGCTCCTGGAACAGGTTCTTCAGCGTACGGCCCGGGCCGCCCGGCGACGTGCGCATCCGCTCGCCGCCCGCTCGGGCACGCGCCGCCAGCCGCGCGCCGCGCAGCAGCGCCTCCGGCACCGCGTCGGCGCTTCCCGCGTCGGCCGGCACGAACACGAACGTGCCGCGCCAACCCGGCAGGTGCCAGACGTCCTGTCCGTCCCACGCGAGCACCGCTTCCGGATGCGGGCTCCCGGTGCCGTCATCGGCCGGTTCGCTGCTGTCGCCCGCTTCCCAGTAGACGACATCGCGATACAGGCGCAGGCATTGCCCTGCGTGATCGACGCGCAGCGCATGGGCGACATTCGTGGCACGCAACTGCCGCATCATGTTGGCGAGCCGGGCAGCCGACGCACTCGGCAGACCGAGCCGACGCATCCAGAAGCGCAGCAGATTCGCGCCGCGCGTATCGTCGAACGCGACCAGCGCATCGCGCGCCAGGGCCTGCCCGTCATCGCGCGCGGCAACGGCGAAGTCGAGTTCGGCCAGATCGTCGAGCAGTCGCTGGGCGGCCGCCGCATGCTGGGCCGCGCGGCCGAGCGCGTCGCGAAAGCCCGGGAAATGCACGGCCAGCGCCGGCAGCACGTCGATGCGCAACGCATTGCGCGCGTAACGCGTGTCGTTGTTCGATTCGTCGTCGATCCATGCCAGATCGCGCTGCGTCGCATAGCGCTCGAGTTGCGCACGCAACAGTCGCAGCAGCGGGCGCACACGCTCGACGCTCACACCGTCAGGGCGGTAACGCGGCGCCATGGCGGCAAGCCCCGCGATCCCCGCGCCGCGCAACAACTGCAGCAACACGGTCTCGGCCTGGTCGTCCGCATGCTGCGCGAGCCACAGCGCGGTCGCGCCGTGGCGCTCGCACATCTCGTCGAGCGCCGCGTAGCGCCGCTCGCGCGCCGTCGCCTCGACGCCAAGGCCGCTGTCGCGCGGCACGTCGACGCGCATCGATTCGAATGCGACGCCAAGCCCCGCGGCGCCGGCCTCGGCGTGCGCCACCCACGCGTCGGCATTCGCACTCAGCCCGTGATGCACGTGCAGCGCGACGCAGCGCGACGCGCCCGCGACGCGCACGGCCGCGTCGAGCAGCACCGTCGAGTCGAGGCCGCCGCTGTACGCGATCGCGATGCGTGCATCGGGCGGCATACCGGAAAGCGCAACGCCGACCGCGTCGAGAACGACGCGGTCGGCAGAGTATTCGGTTGGCGGAATCACGAGAGGAACGCGCGCGCAGCGGCGCGCGACTGGAAGACGCAGCCGGTCATGCGCCGGGCGTGGTTTCCTTGAACTTGCCGTAGGCCATCAGGCGTTCGAAGCGACGCTCGCGCAGCGCATCGATGCTCATCCCCTGGAACTGGCGCAGCGAATCGGCCAGCGCACGGCGCAGCAGCGCAGCCATGCCCTTCGGATCGCGATGCGCGCCGCCGAGCGGCTCGTTGATGATCTTGTCGATCAGGCCAAGCGCCTTCAGGCGGTGCGCGGTCAGGCCCAGCGCTTCCGCCGCTTCCGGCGCCTTCGCGGCGCTCTTCCACAGGATCGACGCGCAGCCTTCCGGCGAGATCACCGAGTAGGTCGAGAATTGCAGCATCATCACCGTGTCGGCCACCGCGATCGCGAGCGCGCCGCCCGAACCGCCCTCGCCGATCACCGTCGTGATGATCGGCGTCTTCAGCTCGGCCATCACGTAAAGGTTGCGGCCGATCGCCTCCGACTGGCCGCGCTCTTCCGCGCCGATGCCCGGGTACGCGCCCGGCGTGTCGACGAACGTGAAGATCGGCAGACCGAACTTCTCGGCGAGACGCATCAGGCGTTCGGCCTTGCGATAGCCTTCCGGACGCGGCATCCCGAAGTTGCGCGCGGCGCGCTCCTTCGTGTCACGGCCCTTCTGGTGACCGATCACCATGCACGGATGGCCGCCGAAGCGCGCGAGGCCGCCGACGATCGACACATCGTCCGCGAATGCGCGGTCGCCGTGCAGCTCGTGAAAATCGGTAAACAGTTCCGCAACGTAATCGAGCGTGTACGGACGCTGCGGATGCCGCGCGATCTGCGACACCTGCCACGGCGACAGGTTCGCGTAGAGGTCTTTCGTCAGTTGCTGGCTTTTCTTCGACAGCCGCTCGATTTCTTCCGAAATGTCGACAGCCGAGTCGTCCTGCACGAATCGCAGCTCTTCGATCTTGGCCTCGAGTTCGGCGATCGGCTGTTCGAAATCCAGAAACGTGGTCTTCATGTGTTCGAATCCTTGGGTCTTGCGGCAGCGCGTATTCTACCCGCGCGGGCGACGCTCAAAACCGGCTCTCAACTATTGATGTTTAAAACCCGATAGCCGCCGCTCAGGCGTCGGCGTCGGGCGCATCGAGGCTGCGCCACATGTACCAGGTCGCGACGGTACGCCACGGCTCCCAGTTGGCCGCAACTTCGCGCGCCTCGCTGCGCGTGACGGGTTCCCCGCTGAAGTAATTGACGCTGATCGCGCGGATCAGGCCCGGGTCGTCGAGCGGCAGGACGTCCGGCCGCGACAGGTTGAAGATCAGGAACATCTCGGCCGTCCAGCGGCTGATGCCGCGGATCTGCGTGAGTTCCGCGATCACGTCCTCGTCGTCCATCGACGTCCATTTGTCGACGTGCAGCGCGCCCGACACGAAATGCTGCGCGAGATCGAGGATGTATTCCGTCTTGCGCTTCGACAGCCCGCACGCGATCAGCTTGTCCGCGCCGAGCCGGATCACCGGCTGCGGCGCGAGTTTCGGACAGGCATCCCCGATGCGTGCCCACAGCGACTGCGCCGACGGCACCGAAATCTGCTGGCCGACGACCGAGCGCGCGAGCGTGACGAACGGGTCGCCGCGCTTCACGAGATGCGCGGGACCGAACTTCGGAATCAGTTTCTTCAGGATCCGGTCGCGCTTGACGAGGTCGGCGCATGCTTTATCCCAGTATGCAGGACGCACGACGACCTCCTCGCCGTCCGCTTCGGACGCACGAGCCTTGCGGGCCGCGTCGGCGGCCGGCGGCGCAGCCGCCGGCTGCGCATGACCGTTGAGCGCGCCGTTCGGCACGGCGCGCGTCGCGTCCGTCTTCGCCGGCGGCACGCGCTTGGCTGCCGGACGCGCGGCGACCGGGGTCGCGCGCCTGACCGGCGCTTTTCTGGCCGTTGCCATCTTGCCTCCTACCTGACGGATCGGTCAGTGGAACGCACCGCGCTCATACGCGACGCCATTCGGTCGATCCGCCCGGTTTGTCTTCAAGTGCGATACCGGTCTCGAGCAGTTCTGCCCGGATCCGGTCCGCTTCGGCATAGTCCTTCGCTTGCTTCGCCGCGACACGCGCAGCGATCTTCGCTTCGATCTCGTCGGCGGCGAGCCCGCCCGCCTGCGCGGCGCCGGACGCCTGCTGCAGGAACGCGCGCGGTTCGCGGCCCAGCAGGCCGAGCAGGCCCGCCAGTTGTTTCAGCTGCCGCGCGAGCGATGCGTCGCCCGTGCGATTCACCTCGCCCGCCAGCTCGAACAGCGTCGCCACCGCGACCGGCGTGTTGAAGTCGTCGTTCATCGCGGCGGCGAAACGCTGCGCGTGCGGCTCGTTCCAGTCGAGCGCGAGCGTGTCGGCTTCAACGTCTTTCAGTGCGGTATAGAGCCGCGTGAGCGACGCGCGCGCATCGTCGAGATGCACGTCGCTGTAATTGAGCGGCGAACGATAGTGCGTGCGCACGATGAAGAAGCGCATGACTTCGGCGTCGTAGCGTTCGAGCACTTCGCGGATCGTGAAGAAGTTGCCGAGCGATTTCGACATCTTCTCGTTGTCGACCTGCACGAAGCCGTTGTGCATCCAGTAATTGACGAACGTCTGGCCGGTCGCGCCTTCGCTCTGCGCGATCTCGTTCTCGTGGTGCGGGAATTGCAGATCCTGCCCGCCACCGTGGATGTCGAAATGCTCGCCGAGCAGCGTGCAGCCCATCGCCGAGCACTCGATGTGCCAGCCCGGGCGCCCCATCCCGTACTTCGACGCCCACGACGTGCCTTCCGGATCCTCCGGCTTCGCGCGTTTCCACAGCACGAAATCGAGCGGATCTTCCTTCGCGTCGTTCGCGGCGACGCGCTCGCCCGCGCGCAAGTCGTCGAGCGACTTGCCCGACAGCTTCCCGTAGTTCGCGAACTTGCGCACCGAGTAATTGACGTCGCCGTCGGTCGCCTGGTACGCGTAGCCGTTCGTCTCGAGCGTCTCGATCATGCCGAGCATCTGCGGGATGAACTCGGTCGCGCGCGGCTCGATGTCGGGCCGCTGGATGCCGAGCGCGCTTTCATCGTCGTGCATCGCGCCGATGAACCGGTCGGTCAGCGACTTGATCGTCTCGCCGTTCTCGACCGCGCGGCGAATGATCTTGTCGTCGATGTCGGTAATGTTGCGCACATACGTGACCCGGTAACCGATCGCACGCAACCAGCGCTGGACGAGGTCGAACACGACCAGCATGCGCGCGTGGCCCACGTGACAATAGTCGTATACGGTGATTCCGCATACGTACATCCGCACTTCGCCAGCCTGGCGCGGCACGAAGACTTGCTTGTCACGCGCGAGCGTGTTGTAGATGCGCAGTGATTCCATAGAGATGAACCGTGAGCCGAAGGAAACCGCCCTGGCGAAGCTCGCCCAGCATGTGAAACGGACGGACCATCTGCTGCGGCACCAGGCCGAGCGTCCTCGATATCACATGGGGCGGTCAGGCTGCAAGCACAGCGGTGACGGCCACGAGAGGCAAAGAAAGACTGTCTGACGCTCGCCGGAACGCGCAGACGTTTTGTTAGAATGGCTCGGAGTATAACATTCCGATTTACGCCTATGAAACCTCATCGCGGCCGCGCGCAGAGCGCTGCGACCCTCGTTGCGACCACCGTCATGGGCGTCGCGCTGACGCTTTTCGCGGCTCCCGCGGCGCATGCGCAGAAGGCCCCGGCCACCGCCGACGGCACGCCCGAAATCGACGCGTCGATCGCCGGCAAGCAGTGGAAGCAGGCGCTCGCGCAGCTCGACGCGCGCATCGCATCGAACCCGCACGACGTGCAGGCGCAGTTCAAGCGCGGCACCGTGCTGGCCCGCCTGAACCGCGATGACGACGCGATCCAGCAGTTCGTCGCGATCACGCAGGCGTACCCCGAACTGCCCGAGCCGTACAACAACCTTGCGGCGCTTTACGCGAAGCATGGCCGTTACGACGAAGCGCGCACCGCGCTCGTCACGGCGACGCAATCGAACCCGGGCTACTCGCTCGCGTACGAGAACCTCGGCGATCTCTACCTGCGCCTCGCGGCCGAGTCGTACAAGCGCGCGCAATCGCTCGGCCGCACGAGCGGCGCGACCGCGCAGCGCCTCGCCGATCTCCAGAAGATCGTGTCGCCGCCGAAGGCCGCGCCGAATGCCCGCGCGACCACACCGGCCACGCGCGACTACTCCGACCGCGCTGCCGCGAACGTGAGCACCACCACGCTGCCGATGTCGCCGACGTTCCAGTTCAGCGGTCCGTCGGGCGCACTGGCGGCGCCGTACGTCGCGCCGTCGAAATAAGCGGCGCGGCCTCCTTTCCCTCCCAACCTGAGGATCGCAATGAAACGTCTGTTGCTGGCGCTTGGCGGCGCCGCCCTTCTCGCGACCGCGACCGCACCTGCGTTCGCGCAATCGGCTACCGCGCACCCCGTCGTGCAGCTGAAGACCTCGCAGGGCGATATCCGCGTCGAGCTCTACCCGGAGAAGGCGCCGAAGTCGGTCGCCAACTTCCTCGATTACGTGAAGGCCGGCCAGTACAACGGCACGATCTTCCATCGCGTGATCAAGGGCTTCATGATCCAGGGCGGCGGCTACAAGACCAACTTCGAGGAGAAGCCGACCCGCGCGCCGATCCCGCTGGAGAGCCGCAATGGTCTGAAGAACCTGACGGGCACGATCGCGATGGCACGCACGAGCGATCCGAACTCGGCCACCGCGCAGTTCTTCATCAACACGGTCGACAACAGCGGCCTCGACTACCCGAACCCGGACGGCAACGGCTATGCGGTGTTCGGCAAGGTCGTGTCGGGTCTCGACGTCGTGAAGAAGATCGAAGGCGTCGCGACGACCTCGCGCGGCCCGATGCAGGACGTGCCCGCGCAACCGATCGTGATCGAATCGGCCAGCATCGTCTCGAAGTAAGAACCTGCCGGCACGTCCGGCGCCTCACGCGGCCGCGTCGCACGACCGGCCGCGTGCCATTTAAACCGCCTCACCGAAGGAATTCATCATGGTTGAACTGCATACGAACCACGGCGTGATCAAGCTCGAGCTCGACGCCGCGAAGGCACCGAAGACGGTCGAGAACTTCCTGAACTACGTGAAGAAGGGCCACTACGACGGCACCGTGTTCCATCGCGTGATCAACGGCTTCATGATCCAGGGCGGCGGCTTCGAGCCGGGCCTGAAGCAGAAGCCGACCGATGCGCCGATCGACAACGAAGCGAACAACGGTCTGAAGAACGACAACTACACGGTCGCAATGGCACGCACGAACGATCCGCACTCGGCGACCGCCCAGTTCTTCATCAACGTGAACGACAACGACTTCCTGAACCACTCGTCGCCGACGCCGCAAGGCTGGGGCTACGCCGTGTTCGGCAAGGTCGTCGAAGGCCAGGACGTGGTCGACAAGATCAAGGGCGTCAAGACGGGCAACGCTGGTTTCCACCAGGACGTGCCGACTGACGACGTCGTGATCGAGAAGGCCGTCGTGGTCTGACGCGTCGTTACGGAGGCACTTCGATGCTGCAGGAGAGTCCGCCGCGAAGCGTCTCCGCGGGCGTGCCGGGCGAGCGCGAATACGCGCAAGCCGCACGCCCGTTCCTGTTTCTCTCCGATCTGCACCTGAGCGAAGCGATTCCGAAGACGGTCGCCGCGTTCGAGCACTTCGTGAAATACACCGCCGACAGCGCCGACTCGGTGTTCATCCTCGGCGACCTGTTCGAATACTGGATCGGCGACGACATCCTCGACGACGATCCGTTCGCGGCCCGCATGGCCGCGCTGATGCACACGTTCTCGGAGCGCGGCATCGCGCTCTACGTGATGCACGGCAACCGCGATTTCCTGCTCGGCCGGCGCTTCATGAAGGCAGCCGGCGCGATGCTGCTGCCCGATCCTTCGCTGGTCATGGCCTTCGGCCAGCGCATCGTGCTCGCGCATGGCGACGCGCAGTGCACGGCCGACCGCGGCTACCAGGTGTTCCGCCGCTTCGCACGCAACCGCATCGCGCAATGGCTGTTTCTCGCGTGGCCGTTCCGCTGGCGCCGCGCGCTCGCGCAGCGCATGCGCTCGAACAGCGAAGCGGGCCGGATGCGCCCTGCTTCGGCGATTTACGATGTCACGCGTGAAGGCGTGGCGGCGCTGTTCCGGAAAAGCCGCGCGAGCGTGATCATTCACGGCCATACGCACCGCCCCGCGCGGCACCTGGAACCGGGTGGCATCCGCTGGGTATTGCCCGACTGGGATCTCGACCACGGCAAGCCGCGCGGCGGCTACCTGCGCGTCGACGCGGAAGGCATCCACGCGATGCCGCTCGACTGACACCGCCGCTGCCGTCGCACCAGCCGGCAGCGGCGGGCATCCATTGAATTACGCCTGGCGTTCGACCGACTTGCCTTCCAGCACGGCCGACAGCCGGCGCAAATCGAGGCGCGCCGCGTCGGCGCCCTGCAACGTTTCCAGATGCGTGCCGAGCCGCTCGAGCGCCGCGACGATCTCGTCGACGCGGCGGCTTTCCTTCGCCGCATGATCGATCAGCCCGTGAATCGCGAGCGACATCGGATCGTCGGCATTCGGCGTGATCCCGTACGCGCAGAACGCCGCGCGTTCGGGCTGCGGCTTCGGCTGCGCCGGCATCACGACGCGCGCCGGATTGCCGACCGCCGTGCCGCCTGGCGGTACCGGCTTCACGACGACCGCGTTCGAACCGATCTTCGCACCCGCCCCGACCGTAAAGCCGCCGAGCACCTTCGCGCCCGCCCCGACGATCACGCCGGCCTCGAGCGTCGGGTGGCGCTTGGCGCCGCGCGTGAGCGACGTGCCGCCCAGCGTCACGCCCTGATAGATCGTGCAGTCGTCGCCGACGATCGCCGTCTCGCCGATCACGACCCCCATCCCGTGATCGATGAACACGCGCCGGCCGATCGTCGCGCCGGGGTGAATCTCGATCCCCGTCAGGAACCGGCCCGCCTGCGACGCGAAACGCGCGAGCCAGTAGCGCTTCGCGCGCCAGCATGCGTGTGCGAAACGATGCAGCACGAGCGCATGCAACCCCGGATAACAGGTCAGCACTTCCCATGCACTGCGAGCGGCGGGATCCCGCTCGCGAATCGTTGCAACGTCTTCGCGCAGTCTCGTGAACATGATGTGGTCTGGGAGAAGGCCGGCGCGCATCGCCGACAATGACCGGCCGTTATCGCGCCGGGTAATTTACTTATGACGTTTGGCGATTGTAGGGCGAGTCACGAACGGCCGCACGTGCTCGCAAGTTCACCCCGCCGCCGGCGCGGGTATTCGGGCGGAGCGCTTGCTGTTAACGGGTTTGCGGGGTGGTCGATCAAGTGGAGCGATCGGCCCCGGCGCTTTCGGCGGCCGACCCGGCACCTGCCGACGCGTGGTTGCCCCACGCGCCGGAACATCCGGCACCGCCGACCGCTTACGCGTCGCCGTCGGGCTTGCCCGATTTCAGCAGGATGTGCTTCGCGACACCGCGCAGGATGTTGACCTCCTCGCGCTCGAGGCCCGTGCGCGCGAACAGGCGCCGCAGCCGTGGCATCAGCTTCTTCGGGTTGCGCGGATCGAGGAAGTCGAGCGCGATCAGCGCGTTCTCGAGGTGCACGTACATCCGCTCGATCTCGTCGCTCTGCGCAAGCGTGCCGGCTTCGGCCGACGGTTGCGCCGACGGCTCGCTCGCCTGCTCGAGAAACGCGACACGCAGCTCGTACGCAAGCACCTGCACGGCCTGTGCGAGATTCAGCGAACTGTAGGCCGGGTTCGCCGGGATATGCGCCAACGCACTGCACTGCTCGACATGCTCGTTCGCGAGGCCCGTGCGCTCGTTGCCGAACACGAGCGCGATTTCACCCGTGCCGACCTGCGCGCACGCCTGCGCGGCGGCGGCACGCGGCGCCAGGCGCGGCGGCCCGTATTCGCGCGTGCGCGCGGTCAGCGCGATCGACCAGTGAACACCGGACAGCGCGTCGCCGAGCGTCGGCACGACATGCGCGGACGCCAGGACGTCGTCCGCGCCGCTAGCCATTGCGATCGCCTCGGGATCGCTCTGCACGTGCGGCACGCGGGGCGCGACCAGCACGAGACGCGAGAAGCCCATCGTCTTCAGCGCACGGGCGGCCGCCCCGACATTGCCGGGATGGCTCGGCTCGACAAGCACGAAACGGGTGGACGTGAAGCCGCCGGACGGCGGCTGGGACGAGGCCGCGCCCGGCTCGGACGGCGCGGCGGTGATCTGCGGGGTTTCCACTACGATACGACTCGGTTCATCAGAATGGCAGTATGGTATCGCCATCGCCGCGGCAAACCCACTCGTCCGGATGGATAGTGGGGGTTTCCCCGTACGCCGGTCGCCTGAAACCGCCAAAAATCGGGTAAAATCATGCCTTTACGCGTCGCACTCCGTGCGGCGCGGGTCGTACCCCGTTCTTTGTCAATTCGCGTCTCACCTCGCCTGCCACGCTTGCGCCGTGCCGGGCGGTTGTTCCACTTCGTGGCGGCCCGTGCCGCCGGCTACAGGATCCAGGCTCATGCATCCCATGCTCAACATTGCTGTCAAGGCTGCGCGCCGCGCCGGACAGATCATCAATCGCGCGTCCCTCGATCTCGACCTGATCGAGATCCGCAAGAAGCAGCAGAATGACTTCGTCACCGAAGTGGACAAGGCCGCCGAAGACGCGATCATCGAGACGCTGAAAACCGCCTACCCCGACCACGCGATCCTCGCGGAAGAATCGGGCGAATCGGAGAACGAATCCGAATTCAAGTGGATCATCGATCCGCTCGACGGCACGACCAACTTCATCCACGGCTTCCCGTACTACTGCGTATCGATCGCGCTCGAGCACAAGGGCGTCGTCACGCAGGCTGTCGTCTACGACCCGAACAAGAACGACCTGTTCACGGCCACCCGCGGCCGCGGCGCGTACCTGAACGACCGCCGCATCCGCGTCGGCCGCCGCGACCGCCTGTCGGACGCACTGGTCGGCACGGGCTTCCCGTTCCGCGAAAAGGACGGCCTCGATGCCTACGCGCGCCTCTTCACCGAAATGACGCAGGCCTGCACGGGCCTGCGCCGTCCGGGCGCAGCCGCACTCGATCTCGCGAACGTCGCGGCCGGCCGCCTCGACGCGTTCTTCGAACAAGGCATCAACGTGTGGGACATGGCAGCGGGCAGCCTGCTGATCACCGAGGCCGGCGGCCTCGTCGGCAACTACACGGGCGACGCCGATTTCCTGCATCGCCATGAGATCGTCGCCGCGAACCCGAAGATCTACGCGCAGATGATCCCGATCCTGAAGGGTTACACGCGCGTGCATCCGGCGGCGGAGTAAGCCCCGGCCGCGCCTGCATGGCGCGGCTTTCGCGCATACCGCTCGCGGGCATCGTCATGACGGCGCGCCGTTCGCCTCCCGGTTGCCGGGAGGCGGGACAATCTTCCCGCACAAGGGTCGCTTCGTGCGCCTATCCTGAAGTTGCTTGAGTTGTTCGGGCCGGTCAGCGTGCTTCCGCTTGCACGGCCCTTCCCGCAATGACAATGATGGGTTTGCGTCCGGCATGCCCGCACGGCGGACCACACCGCCGGCCTGCCGGGCCCCGACCGTATCCACACTGCCACGACGCCGTGGCAATCGCATCCGAGTCACCATGTTACGGCTAAGCGAAATTAAACTCCCCCTCGACCACCCCGAAAGCGCGCTCGAGGCCGCGATTCGCGCGCGCCTCGCGGAGCTTGGCGTGGCCGCGGACGGGCTCCTCCGTTACACCGTGTTCCGCCGTGCGCACGATGCGCGCAAGCGCGCCGACATCAAGCTCACGTATATCGTCGATGTCGAAGTCACGGACGAAGCGGCCGCGATCAAGCGCCTCGCCGGCAAGCCGCATTGCGGCGTGACGCCCGACATGGCGTACCACTTCGTCACGAAGGCGCCCGAGCACGGCAATTTCCTGCGCCCGGTCGTGATCGGCATGGGGCCGTGCGGCCTGTTCGCGGGGCTGATCCTCGCGCAGATGGGTTTCCGCCCCATCATCCTCGAACGCGGCAAGGCCGTGCGCGAGCGCACGAAGGACACCTTCGGCCTGTGGCGCAAGAGTGTGCTCAACCCCGAATCCAACGTGCAGTTCGGCGAAGGCGGCGCCGGGACGTTTTCCGACGGCAAGCTGTACAGCCAGATCAAGGATCCGAACCACTATGGCCGCAAGGTGCTGGACGAATTCGTCAAGGCAGGCGCGCCGGACGACATCCTGTATCTGAGCCGGCCGCACATCGGCACGTTCCGCCTCGTCAGCATGGTGGAAAAGATGCGTGCATCCATCCATGAACTGGGTGGTGAAGTGCGTTTCGAAACGCGGGTCGACGATATCGAGATCGATCAGGGCAAGGTACGCTCGCTGAAGCTCTCGAACGGCGACACGCTGCGGTGCGACCACGTGGTGCTGGCCGTGGGCCACAGCGCGCGCGACACCTTCCAGATGCTGCACGATCGCGGCGTCTATATCGAAGCCAAGCCGTTCTCGCTCGGCTTCCGTATCGAACATCCGCAGGGGCTGATCGATCGCAGCCGCTTCGGCAAGTTCGCGGGCCACAAGCAGCTCGGCGCGGCGGACTACAAGGTGGTGCACCACTGCAGCAATGGCCGCGCCGTCTACAGCTTCTGCATGTGCCCGGGCGGCACGGTGGTCGCGGCGACCTCCGAGCCGGGCCGCGTGGTCACCAACGGCATGAGCCAGTATTCGCGCGCCGAACGCAATGCGAACGCGGGCATCGTCGTCGGCATCACGCCGGACGACTATCCCGGCGGGCCGCTGGCCGGTATCGCGTTCCAGCGCAAGTGGGAAGAGCGCGCGTTCGAACTCGGCGGCGGCGATTACCGCGCGCCGGGCCAGCTGGTCGGCGATTTCATCGCCGGCCGGCCGTCGACGTCGCTCGGCTCCGTGGAACCGTCGTACAAGCCGGGCGTGAACCCGACCGATCTCAGCACCGCGCTGCCGGACTACGTGATCGAAGCGATCCGCGAAGCCCTCCCCGAGATCGACAAGAAGATCGCCGGGTTCGCGATGCACGATGCGGTGCTCACCGGTGTCGAGACGCGCACTTCGTCGCCGATCCGGATTCGACGCAAGGACGATTACCAGAGCATGAACGTCGAGGGGCTGTATCCGGCGGGTGAAGGTGCGGGGTATGCGGGTGGCATCTATTCGGCGGCCATCGACGGGATCGAAGTCGCGCAGGCGGTGGCGCTCCGCATGACATCGGGGCAAGCGGCCTGATGTACGAAACGAGTCGGCGCGCGAAGGTTCTCCACCTGAGCGGCGCCGACTTTCGCATGGCCGGCCAGGAGCGCGGTCGGACGGCAGCGTGAGAACGATCGCCGCCGGTCGCGCAATCTCCGGCAACCTGGCCGAACGGCGAACTTCGCGCGTGCATGCCGAAGCCACTGGTCAACTCGGGCAACCCAAGCAACAACTTCACGCCTGACCTGTGACCACGCTGTCGCCCGACGCCTTCGCCGGCCATACCCCGATGATGCAGCAGTACCTGCACCTTATCTGACAAGGCTCCGCACGCAAACCTACGCCAAGACCTACGCTTACCCTCGCAGGAATCGGTAACCATCTCGCATCACCGCGTCTCTGCATGTCGCCTAATGACAAGTGCAGTCAAAGAAAAGCCTCGCCGAAGCTGGGCTGTTTCAGGAGGTGCAGCCGTAATCGAACCGTCCTCAACGGCTTTGCAGGCCGTCACAAGCCAAATAAAATCAACAACTTCCGCCAATCAACCGCCCGAATTGACCGCTTTGAAAACGTGAGTACTTGCGTCTAACTGACACTACTTTGATTCGAAAGCCACACCCGCGCCTTAGCTTGTCTTAACTGCCGGCACCTGAATCTCTCGACAGACGGTACACAACCTTGAACTGTTCGTCGCTGTTGATATCGTAGCCGCTAAACGCCTCGATTGGCGGGAGTCGGATGTGCTGCGAACTCCGGTGTTGTTGCATAAATCGATCTTGATGGTGAAGTAGCCGTTATGCTCATCATCTCAAGCAATGCGGACGGATTGCGGACGAGCGAGGTCAGTCATGCCCGTCCTCTCCCGCTTCCTGGTAGCGACGCAGCCACTTGCGAAGCGTTGGCCTAGAGATGCCACAACGCGCGCACACGAGACCGGCGTTGCCGGTCTCATGATACATGTGCACCAAACGGCGTTGTTGCATAAGTCGAGTATGAGGGCGAAGCGATTCCTATGTTCACGGCGTCAGGCAACGCGGAAGGATTGCGGACGTGCGATGTCGGCCATGCGGTTCAGCACGCCCACGCGGATGGCAACCTCGGTTGCCTGCGATTCGGTGCGTCGTGCCCACAAGCAGTTACCCGTGAGCGTCTTGAAGCGATACATCGCGTTCTCCGCGAGCGAGCGCCGATGGTAGCCGCTGTCCTTCTTCCATTCGCGGCGACCGAGTCGGGCGATTGTATCGACCGCGTCATTGCGCCACGTCGCGCCCGATGTATTCGCGGGCATGAGCAGCGCCTTCGCGCGGCGGGATCAATGGCGTTGCGCCGCGCGCGGCGATCGCGGCATGGCACGGTTTGGTGTCGTAGGCACCGTCACCACCGATGACATCGAGCAACTCGTCCTCCGGGATCTGGTTCAGCAGTTCGGCCAGGATGTCACCGTCGGCGACATCCTGATGCGTCATCAGCACGGCACGCACCTGACCGGTGTTCGCGTCGAGCCCGAGATGCACCTTGCGCCACGTGCGCCGCTTCGAATAGCCATGCTGGCGAACCTTCCATTCTCCCTCGCCGTAGACCTTCACACCGGTGCTGTCGACCACCAGATGGATCGACTCGCCATCGCGGATGATCGGCAGTTGGACCTCAAGCGTTTGCGCACGGCGGCAAAGCGTCGTGTAGTTCGGCACGGGCAAGGTGGCGAAAGCCAGCGCGCGCAGGCTTTGCGCAAAGCCTTGCAACGCACGCAGCGGCAAGCGGAACACGGTCTTGACGCCCAGCAGCGCCTGGATCAGCGCATTGCTGTACAGACGCGGACGGCCGCGCGTTGGCTCGGCGTCAGGAATGTCCGCAAGGGCAGCTTCATCGATCCACATCGTGACGTTACCTCGGTTGATCAGGCCGGCGTTGTAGGCAGACCAGTTCCTGACACGGTAGCGCGCCTTTGGCTCGCACTTCTTGCTCCTGTTCCTTCGCATCTTCTCGAAGCCAAAAATCGAGAATCTACGCAGG
The DNA here is from genome assembly GCF_002223085.1 of Burkholderia sp. HI2714. Taxonomy (NCBI): domain Bacteria; kingdom Pseudomonadati; phylum Pseudomonadota; class Betaproteobacteria; order Burkholderiales; family Burkholderiaceae; genus Burkholderia; species Burkholderia sp. HI2714. The sequence goes on from NZ_NKFM01000021.1 coordinate 330,919, forward strand.
AACCCGAATCGTTAACAGGGGTGTCGGACCGACTGTTGTGCGTAAACGTCAACCGGCCGCGTGCCCACCCGATCAATGCAACAACGCCCCCCATCGCATTACACACATCTTTTTACCCAGATAGAATTTGCCCCAGTAAGAGCCTTGCCCAGCGGGGCTTCGCGACGAAAACTGGCTGACTTTCGATCGACTAATGACGTTCCTGGAGCCTTGCTGGGCGGGCGTCCGACGACTTGTGTGTAGTGAGATGCGCCCCCTGCCTATTATAGCGGGTCCCCGGAAAAGCAACATCCACATTTCCCTTAATAACTCTCTGGGAAAAAGACGCCGATTGAAAAGGGTGCCCCTCCTGCCACAGTAGAGTAACGAAAGATCCTCTTTCCACATCGCCCACATGGTAGCGCATATCCGATATAGTTGACGCATATCCCGATACATATCCAACCTTTATGGATCTCTTGTCAAGTTCACCAACAAGATTTTCCATATAGCCACACTTGCCCGTTAAGCAGCTTTTAAGCTTCAACACCCCCACCTCTCTAAGCCCCCGATGATCAAGATATCGCGCCAGGTCCGCTGCACTATAGTCCTCGAACGATTCTGTTGAGCCATGTCCTTCCAGAGTTAGTCGGCTTTGAAGCGACAAAGAACTCAAGGATTCGCCAAATTCCTCAATATATTTCCCGGTAGTTTTTCCGTTCGCCCTCATTGTAAATATATTTTCAACAGGGATTCGGTGTGCAATGGCGTCATTTCGCACCCCCCCCCTGATCACCTCATCAGAGTCTGATGATAAAATATACCGATCATCGGGAGCCCACTTCGGATACGTCCGCATTTGAATTTCGTCATTTAAACTAGGTGCAGGCACAAGAGCATCCCAATCCACCAGCATGCCATTCCCGCTCGGATTCTCAGGCGTCACTGCGAGCTTTCGCCCCTCTCGCCGCACTTTTCTTAATGGATCATTTCGATTAAATTTCCCTTGATCCACATTCTCCTGTGGATCATCTTTCTTAAACTTCGCCTTGACCTGAGCTAAAAGCTTCGTCAACGGGTTAGGCAACGCCTGCGGATCATTGTCATCGGTATCGCTCTTTCGCCCGTCCTGGTCAACCTTCACATATTTCTCGCGGCCCTTCACCTCGCCCACCTCGGTGTCCTGCTTCGCGAGCGCCTCCTGCACCTGCTGCTTCAGGCTCGGCTGCTCATCCGTGCCACACGCCGTGCGGCACCCCACCAACGTCACCTTCGACACCTGCGCTTCCTCGCCCAGCTGCGCCTTCACCTGCTTGATCTGCCCCGCCAGCTCCTGTGCATCCGCACCACCCAGCTTCCCACTCTCCGGATCACCGTGTCCCACCACCTGCACCTTCACCTTCCCATCCGTGGCGCCGAGCTTGTCCAGCCCGTCCAGCTCGCCTCCCGGCCCCACCTTCACCACCGTCGTGTTGTCACCATGCTTGGCCGCCAGGTTCCGGGCCGCCTGCGTCGTCACCTCATCATCGCCCTGCTGCACGATCACCCGCTTCGCGTAGCGATCCGTGCTCCGCTGGCCCGACTCCGCCTCATCCTGCTCGACCCGCGCCACCTGCCCGGGCTTGACCACCCGTTGCGACGACACACCCTCTTCCT